>NZ_JBEPQA010000004.1:0-214423 GCF_040547585.1 Marinobacterium sp. MBR-111 | reverse complement strand
ACGCGCAACACTCGATACAGGTGGGTGGTTAGCCCTTACCTGACAGGGACTTTCACCCTGCAAGATGCATCAAGCTTCGCTTGACGCACTAACGCCCCTCACAGGGGCCAACACAAAAGCGCAGCGTTGTGGTGGTCCCAGCAACCAACGGGAGCGACTGCTGTGGTTTGTTATGCATTCATGATCTCAATGAACCATTTGGGCTGCATCTCATCAAAATCCGTCCGAATATTGGAAGGCAGGTAGCTTGCCGAATCCAAGACAAACTCTTGGTCTTTCAGACGTTTGAAAACAACCCAATGCCAGAAATTTTTGCCATTTTCCTGATGGTGCTTGATGGACAGTAGTGCCAGATCAGGCAAACTGCTCCATGATTCAAAAGGAATTTCATCAGGAGACGTCTCAACTCCGGCACTGGACAACATCTTCCTGACATACTGGGTATCGGACCAAAGCGATTTATCTTCGGCATAGATACCCATAGCATTCGCTACGGCCTTCATTTCCGAGTAGGTTTTACCCAGCACATTGGCCACCGATGCAATTCCGCAGCCTGTAGTTTCTTCCTGTATTACGGGCTTTAGCACCGTTTTCTCCTTATTGCATAACGCCAGTGTATGGGGCCGTAACGAAGCGCCAGCGTAGTGGAGGTCCCAGCCGCGACAGCGGCGAACATCACACTTTTGTTATGCGCTTTCGCCGTATATCCCCTCATGAATCATTTCCAACAATGCAGCTTTCTGACTTAGCTGTGAAAATATTGCCCAGATATATGCTTGGAATACATCTTGTGCTATGCCATCTTTTTTTCGATCTGCCATGGCCAGCTTGAACTCCTCAGCAATAGGCTGACTAGCATCTATGATTTGCTTATCTGTGATCTGAGGAGCCATGCTATGAGCACATTCGTTCCTCAGCTTAGATAAACGGCGAAGAGCATTTTCTTCCTTTTCATCGATGCCATTCATCGAATATGCGAGCTTCAGTTTATGAGAATAAGTGAATCTAGAATCATTAATAATAATATCAGGCTTTTTCAACAACACCTGTAATATACGTTCAATATACCATTCTGTTAGTGCGTGTAATCGTAACAATTGAGCCGCGCGGTCATTATTTTGATATATGACATTTACCAATATGAGGATTTCCTCTGCAACCTCATTTGATATTTCAGCCGACTCAGTCAAAACTTCTGCCTCCATTCACGCATAACGCCCACATTTGCGGCTGGTTTGGAGCGCAGCGGAAAACCAGTCCGACAACATGCGCTTGTTAGGCATTTTTGGAAAGATTATCGTAAGCTTCTTTAACCATTCTCATTAAAAAATCATTACCACCTTTATCTGCATGAACTTTTTGAGACAACGACTTGTAGCGTTTTCGCAATTCTTCCCGCGATGGCATTTCTTTAAATCCTAACACCTCTAATGGGTCTATATCATTGGGCTGGCTATTTATTCCAATTGAGCTTCTACCAAATCTCCCCCAGCGCCTTTCATTTTGTAATTCCTGGTATTTCTGTCTTAAGTCGTTTAATTCAAACTGAAGCCTAGCTATTTCAGATTTGGTGTTCTGCTTTGCTATTTCAATGGCACTTTTGGCGTTAAAAGCCTGCACACTCATAACTAAAGTAAAGCCTTGATCATAATAATGGCCTAGTTCCCAATACGTATTCTGATTTTCAATAACTGCCAGATACTCATCATCTCGCTGCAAGATAGTGAAATAATATAGCTGCATTCTGAGATTTCCTTTTAATGCCTAACAGCCCAATTATGAGGTCTTCTACCCCATAATAATTATTATCGGGTATACCTTTTAATCCTCAGCCAACCAGCTAACACCTTGATTTTCATAGCAGGCCCAAAGACAAAAAGGTATTCCCATGCATACCATCACGCGGATCGGGTTGCACGCACAACAGGCAAGGGAGCAAACACGGCTCAAGAAAGCGATCGATAGTGAGAGAGCTGCTGTAATCATCCCTGCCATCAACCCATCCCCTTTTCCCTGTCATTGCGGCCACCGACTTCCTGCTGGTGAATTTTTAGACTTTACCAATATGTAGCTCCAAAGCAACACCCAAAAAGACTAATACGGTGATACCTGAACACCACGCAAAAAAAGGCCACCCGAAGGTGGCCTACTCTCATTCAAGAGCCAAGGGCAGAGATGTAATCCAGGCAAATACTGATCAGAGCAGCTCGACTGCGACGGCTGTCGCTTCGCCACCACCGATACAGAGGGATGCAACCCCTTTCTTCAGGCCGCGCTGCTTAAGGGCGTTGAGCAGCGTGACAAGAATGCGTGAGCCGGAGGAGCCGATCGGGTGCCCCAGGGCGCAGGCGCCGCCGTAGACGTTGACCTTGTCGGCATCCAGACCCAGTTCGTTAATCGCCAGCAGGGAGACCACGGCGAAGGCTTCGTTGATCTCGTACAGATCTACCTCGTCCTTAGTCCAGCCCGCCTTGTCGAGCACCTTCTGGATGGCGCCGATCGGGGCGATGGTGAATTCGGCCGGCAGCTGGGCATGGGTGGAGTGCGCCAGGATACGCGCTACTGGTTTAAGGCCGCGCTTGTCGGCTTCGGCCTGAGTGGCCAGCACCAGGGCGGAACCGCCGTCGCTGATGGAGCTGGAGTTGGCCGCGGTCACAGTGCCGTCCTTCTTGAACGCCGGCTTCAGCTGCGGAATTTTGTCCGGACGGGCGTTGCCCGGCTGCTCGTCGGTGTCGACAACGGTGTCACCCGCACGGCCCTTGATGGTGACCGGTGCGATCTCGTCCTTGAACCAGCCGTTCTCGATGGCGGCCAGTGCCTTGGTGAGTGACCCGATGGCAAACTCATCCATCGCTTCGCGGGTGATGTTGTATTCATCAGCAGAGCGCTGGGCGAAAACGCCCATCAGGCCGCCTTCGTAGGCGTCTTCCAGCCCGTCGAAGAACATGGAGTCCAGCACCTGACCGTGGCCCATGCGCATGCCGGCACGGGCTTTGGGCAACATGTAGGGGGCCTGGCTCATGTTTTCCATGCCGCCGGCGATCATGATACTGGCGCTGCCCGCCTTGATCTGGTCGTGGGCCTGCATCACCGCTTTCATGCCGGAGCCACACATCTTGTTGATGGTGGTGGCACCGGCTGCATCCGGGATGCCGGCCTTGCGAGACGCCTGACGGGCCGGGGCCTGGCCCAGCGCACCGGGCAGAACACAGCCCATGATCACTTCATCAATATCGCTCGGCTGCAGGCCGGCACGTTCGATGGCCGCTTCGATGGCCACCGCACCCAGGTCCGGTGAACGCACGTCGCTCAAAGCGCCCATCATGCCGCCCATGGGGGTACGGGCCGCGCCCAGAATCACAATGCTGTTGTCTGACATCTTGTTACTCCTGTTATGTCGCTAATATTCCGATCCGTTACTCGGCTGACCGTTGCGTTACCGTCCAAGCACCGAGCGCGCGATGACTTCCTTCATCACCTCGGATGTGCCTCCGTAGATGCGCTGCACACGGGCGTCGATGAAGGCGCGTGAGATCGGGTATTCGGTGGTGTAGCCATAGCCGCCAAACAGCTGCAGACAGCCATCGGCCACGCGGCACTGCATCTCGGTGGCGGTGTACTTGGCCATGGACGCGGTGGCCGCATCCAGCTCGCCGCGGGAGTACGCGCTGATGCACTGATCAATGAACGCCTTGTTGACGCGGTAGTCGGTCTCCATCTCTGCGATGCGAAAGCGTGTGTTCTGCAGCTCTTTCAGCTTCTGGCCAAACAGGGTGCGCTCATCGGCATACTGGATGGTCATATCCAGCGCACCGCGGGCGGCGCCAACACCGATGGCTCCGATCACCAGACGTTCACGGGGCAGTTCCTGCATCAGATACATGAAGCCCTTGCCCTCTTCGCCCAGCAGGGCCGATTTGGGCACGCGAAGGTTTTCGAAGAACAGCTCCGAGGTATCGCCGCTGTGCTGACCGATCTTCTCCAGATTGCGGCCCTTGCCGTAGCCCGGCAGCGTGGTGTCCACCAGAAACAGGCTGACACCCTTGGCGCCGGCCGCCGGATCGGTCTTGGCAGCGACGATCACCATATCGGCGTGCTGACCGTTGGTGATGAAGGTTTTTGAGCCGTTGATCACATACTCGTCACCGTCCAGGACCGCCGTGGTGCGCAGCGCCGCCAGGTCGCTGCCGGCACCCGGCTCGGTCATGGCGATGGCGCCGACCACCTCACCGGACACCATGCCCGGCAGCCAGCGGTTTTTCTGCTCGTCATTGCCGATGTGGGCGATATAAGGGGCGACGATATCGGAGTGCACCATTACATTGGTGGCCAGGGCACCGTAGCCCAGTCGGGCCATTTCGGTGACCAGCATGACCGAATACTCAAAGGGCACACCACAACCGCCGTGGTCTTCGGGCGCGTCCACGCACAGCAAACCCGCTTCGCCCAACGTATTCCAGAGCGCCCGCGGCGTAATGCCCTCGCGTTCCCACTGTTCATAATGCGGCGCGACTTCACGTTCCAGTGCGCGCAGCACCATTTCACGGAAAAGGTCCAGCTCTTCGGTATCGATTACGGCTGCATTCATCACTCGATCCTCGCTTACTTCGGTGCCATGCGCAGCGCGCAGTCGAGACGAATGGTTTCGCCGTTGAGCAGCGGATTTTTCACGATCTGCTCTACCAGCATGCCGTATTCTTCAGGACGACCCAAACGTTGCGGGAACGGCAGGGTCGCGGCCAGGCTGTCCTGCACTTCCTGCGGGAAACCGGCCATCATCGGCGTCATGAAAATGCCGGGGGCGATGGTGTTAACACGAATACCGCTGCGCGCCAGCTCACGGGCCGCCTGCAGCGTCATGGCCACCACGCCGCCCTTGGATGCACTGTAGGCGACCTGCCCGATCTGGCCTTCGTAGGCGGCGATGGACGCGGTGGAGATGATCACGCCACGTTCACCATCGTCGTTCGCTTCACGGGTGGCCATTTCGGCGGCAGCCAGGCGCATGATATTGAAACTGCCCACCAGGTTGACCTGTATGACCTTGTTGAAGTCTTCCAGCGGCATCGGGCCTTCCTTGCCGACGATCTTGCCGGCTGGGGCGATACCGGCACAGTTGACGGCAATACCGCAGGGACCATGCGCTTCACGTGCTGCCGCAAACGCCGCTTCCGCGCTTTCGGCCGAGGACACGTCACAGCGGACAAAGATGCCACCCAGTTCTTCAGCGATCTGGCGACCGCGCTCTTCATTCAGGTCGAAAATCGCAACCTTGGCGCCAGCGGCCGCCAGTGCACGGGCCGAACCTTCACCCAGACCGGATGCACCACCGGTAACAACTGCGGGTACGTTTTTGAAATCCATAACACTCTCACCTTGGTTATTCGTGTGGCTGCCAACATGCGACAGCGCCTTATAAGGGAATAACCTTAGTGTGAATCAGGACCGTGACGGCCGCCATGACAATATTCGGCAGCAAATTTGGCAAAAATCGACAGCTCAGGCGAGGAAGTGCTTTTGCAGCTGCCCTTCCAGTTCGCGGTTGAAATGTTCAGCAGACTGCATGTGCTCTCTCATCAGCTCACGTGCGCGATCAGCATCGCGTTCACGGAAAGCATCCATCAGCTGCTTATGATAGTTCAGGTTGGCGCAGGAAAACTCCTGCTGCTCCGGTAGCTGTGCTTTTTTGAAGATAACCAGATCACGAATCATGTCGTTCAGGAAACGGCCAATGAACGCAAGCATGGCATTGTCACAACACCCTGCCAGCACAACGTGAAACTCCAGTTCAGCAATACGCTGTTGCATTCGCTCATCAAAATTACTTGCAGGTGTCTCGCAACAGGCAACCAGTGACTCCAGCCGAGCAAAATCCTCATCCTGCAGCCGTGGTGTCGCCAAAGCTGCTATCTCTGGCTCTACCAGAGTTCGCAAGGCATAAATTTCAGGCCCTGTCGGTTGGTCGAAGTGCAAAAAGTTACGCAACAACTGACTGGCTTTTTCATAGGGCACTCGCTCCAGCACCGCGCCGCCGTTGGGTCCTGTCTTGATTCTGACCAACCCTTGCACTTCCAGTGACTTGAGAGCCTCGCGCACCGTTCCTTTGGAGCATTCAAACTGCTCCATCAACTCGCGCTCATTGGGCAAACGGTCACCAGGCTGCTTGCCGTTAACAACAACCCACCGCTTTACGGATTCAACTATCTGATCAGCGCGCTTGATGCGTTGAGGGGATTCAAAGTCTTGTTTTTGCATGTTTTCGAATGCCTTTGGAGGGATGCCCATCCTGCCACAAACTTGATAATTTTTCGATCCTGGTTGTTTAATTATATTTATTAGTATAAATAGTATAGTTAAGACTTGGCCTGACAGCCGAGCTGCATGCTGGATCTGATATAAAAACAAACCAACAGAGACAACGACTATGCAAACCAAAGGATTGATACGAACTCTGGGCGCCGCAACTCTGACGGCAGCTCTTTCCATGTCTGCACAGGCATCCGACTACATCAATGTGCTTACCGGTGGTACGTCTGGCGTGTACTACCCAATGGGCGTTGCACTATCCAAGATATACAACGATGAAATAGAGGGGGCAAAGGCGTCCGTACAGTCCACCAAAGCCAGCGTGGAAAACCTAAACTTGATCCAAATTGGCCGAGGCGAACTGGGGTTTGCGCTGGGGGATTCTGTGAACTCCGCCTGGAATGGCGACAAGGAAGCAGGTTTTCCCAATAAGCTGGATAAGCTGCGTGGCTTGGCTGCCATATACCCCAACTACATTCAAATCGTGGCGAGCAAAGCCTCCGGGATTAAATCCCTGGCGGATTTGAAAGGCAAGCGAGTTTCGGTTGGCGCGCCCCGCTCTGGTACAGAACTGAATGCTCGCCGAGTATTTGGTGCAGCCGGCCTGAGCTACGACGACTTCAGTCGGGTGGAATACCTCCCCTTCGGCCAATCAGTGGAGTTGATCAAGAACCGTCAGATCGATGCAACACTGCAGTCGGCAGGGCTTGGGGTGGCATCTATCCGTGACCTGAGCACTGCGCTGGATATCACGATCGTTCCGGTTGGCGCTGATGTTGCGAAAGCGCTCAACAACCCGGCCTATATTTCTACCACTATTCCTGCCGGAACCTACGATGGCCAGGACGCCGATGTTTCCACCGTGGCAGTGGTTAACTTTCTGGTTACTTCCACAAACGTTGCAGATGACACTGCCTACAAGATGACTCGCGAGCTGTTTGATAACCGCGACCGCCTTGAAGCCGCTCATGCAGCGGGGCGCCAGATCAAGCTGGAAAATGCACTGAACGGCATGCCCATTCCTCTGCACCCCGGTGCCGAGCGGTATTACCGTGAAGTTGGTTTGATTAAGTAATAATGCCAGGGGCCTTTCGGGGCCCCATGACCTGCGGATATCAATATGACGGATGCAAGCACTCATCCGGTGCCGGATACGGCGCCGGAGGTCGAGACACGCGCAGCCATGCTCATTCGACCGCTTTACTGTATCGCCATTGCCTTCTCCCTGTTCCAGCTGTACACCGCTGTATTCACACCGCTGTCGAGTCTGGTGGTGCGATCTGTTCACGTGGGTTTCCTGATATTGCTTGCTCTGACGCTCTACCGAGCAAACGGGTCAGGTCAGAACAAGGTTCCATGGTATGACTGGGCTCTCGGTTTGACCGGGTTTGCGCTCGGTTTCTATCACTGGATTTTTGAAGCGGACATCATGTTGCGCTTCTTGCCGGAAACCCAGGACCTGATCGTGGGCACACTGATGGTTGCACTGGTGTTCGAGGGTGCTCGACGTTGTATGGGTATTGGTCTGGCAGTGGTCTGCGGTCTGTTCCTGCTCTGGGGATTGTTCGGCCAGTACCTGCCCGAACCATTGGGGCATCGAGGTTATGCGCCTGATCAGGTATTGCAGCAACTTTTCCTTGGCACCGAAGGAATTTTCGGCATTCCCACCTTCGTGTCATCGACCTATCTGTTCCTGTTTATTCTTTTCGGCAGTTTCCTGCAACAGGCCGGCATGGTTGGCCTGTTTAATGATTTGTCGTTAGGCACTGTCGGCCACACCAAAGGCGGCCCGGCCAAAGTCGCTGTGGTTTCTTCCGGCATCATGGGCACCATTTCCGGCTCAGGTATCGCCAATGTGGTAACGACCGGGTTGTTCACCATTCCACTCATGAAGCGCTTTGGCTATCGTCCCGCGTTTGCCGGTGCTGTTGAGGCAACCGCTTCCATGGGGGGACAGATCATGCCCCCTGTGATGGGTGCCGTTGCTTTCATCATGGCGGAAACCATTGGCGCCCCCTATGTAGATGTGGTCAAGGCTGCCGCCATTCCTGCTGTGCTCTACTTTGCGACCGTACTCTGGATGGTCCACCTGGAGGCCGGCCGCTGTAACCTGAAGGGCTTACCCAAAGCGGAATGCCCCCGGCCTTTGCTGGCACTGAAAGAGCGCTGGTATCTGCTCCTGCCATTGATGACGCTGGTCTGGTTGCTATTTGGCGGCTATACCCCTCTGTTTGCCGGTACTATTGGCCTGCTGCTTACGGTTGTGCTGATCCTCGGCAGTGCCTTATCCGGTCCGTTGCGCCAAACCTATATGAAGGTAGCCTTCTGGATTATGGTCGGTTTGGCATGCTCGGCATTCTTCAAGTACGGCGCCGGTGCCATCTTCGCCCTGATAGGGATACTTATCCTGCCGCAACTTATCCTCAAGGGAGGGCGCGACACTCTTAAACTCTGTCTCGACAGCCTTGCCCAAGGTGCTGTCAGTGCAACCGGCGTTGGTATTGCCTGTGCCGTAGTTGGTGTAATCATCGCGATCCTGACCCTGACAGGCCTGCCCATTACGATCGGCTCGGCTATCGTCGACATTGGTCAATCAAGCCTGTTTCTGAGCCTGGTGCTAACAATGCTGACCTGCATTGTGTTGGGCATGGGTATTCCGTCGATTCCCAATTACATCATTACCAGCTCTATTGCCGGGCCGGTGCTGGTTCAGCTCGGTGTACCGGTGATCGTAGCCCATATGTTCGTGTTCTATTTCGGAATCATGGCCAACCTTACGCCTCCGGTTGCACTCGCCGCCTTTGCCGCTGCACCCATCGCCAATGCCCCAGCCATGCGAATTTCGATGATCTGCCTGCGCATCGCCATTGCCGGTTTCCTGTTGCCATTCATGGCGGTATACGCCCCGGCGCTTATGCTCCAGGGTGACAGTCTTTGGATGAGCGCCTGGGTAACGTTCAAGGCTGTCTTTGCAATCGCACTTTGGGGCTCGGCTGCCATCGGTTATCTGTATGCGCCTCTAAACTGGCCTGAAAGACTCTGGGCCAGTGCTGCAGCAGGTTGCATGGTTGTAGCCATGCCGATTACGGACGAAATCGGACTTGCACTCGGGGCAGCCTTCCTGATCTGGCACTGGTACCAGGTTCGACGTGGAAACAGCCTTTCTACGGAGCCCGTTTGATATGAGCCTGCTGTGTATCGGGTTACTAGCCGCAGCAATAGAGGCTCGATGTATTGAGACCGATAGCTTCACCCTGCGGTGGCAGCACTCCGTAGAACATAGCGGCTGGTATGAACAATACCGCCTCAGTGACCAGCAATTTTTGCTGGTGGAATCAGCGGTGCAGCAAAGTGGTGCGGGCATGGAGCCCGCCCCTGATGCCCGCCTGATCGATGGCTGGTGGATCAGCCGCCCCGCTGCCTCCTTGAGCATACCTGAGCTGATTCTGCCGGACTCAGCATTCACAAGCCCTATGCAACTTTGCCTGCAGAGCGACTGCCAGCCCCTGCGCAGCTGGTTAACGGGTAATAAAGACTCAACAACTCCGGTGCGGCTGTTCGCCGGAACACAAACACCAGTAGAAAACGAGCACTAAATAAATCGGGAGTACACAGATGTCCAACTTTGCAAGCTTCAATTGGGATGATCCCTTGCTGCTGGAGCAGCAATTGACTGAAGAAGAGCGCCAGATCCGTGATGCGGCCCATGCCTACTGTCAGCAGTCGCTGCAGCCTCGTGTTCTCAGCGCTTACCGCGAGGAACGTTTTGATCGGGAGATCATGAAGGAGATGGGCGAAATGGGCCTTCTCGGACCAACCGTCGCCGAAGAGTACGGCGGCGCCGGTATCGGCCATGTCGCTTATGGACTCATCGCCCGTGAAGTTGAGCGTGTCGACTCTGGTTATCGTTCAGCCATGAGCGTTCAGTCATCGCTGGTTATGTATCCCATAGAAACCTACGGTTCCGAAGAGCAGAAACGCAAATACCTGCCCAAGCTCGCCAGTGGCGAATGGGTCGGTTGTTTCGGTCTGACCGAGCCAGACCACGGCTCTGACCCGGGCTCCATGATCACGCGCGCCAAAAAAGTAGATGGCGGCTACCGACTGACCGGCCAGAAAATGTGGATTACCAACAGTCCCATCGCAGACCTAGCCGTTGTGTGGGCCAAATCAGAAGCCCATGACGGCAAGATCAAAGGCTTTATCGTCGAGCGCGGCACCGAAGGATTCTCGACACCCAAAATTGAAGGCAAGCTAAGCCTGCGTGCCAGTATTACCGGTGAAATTGTGCTGGATGAAGCCTTCGTACCCGAAGAAAACCTTCTTCCCAATGCCAGTGGTCTGGCAGGCCCCTTTGGCTGCCTCAACAAGGCCCGCTTCGGTATCGCCTGGGGAGCCATGGGCGCCGCCGAGTACTGCTGGCACGCAGCACGCCAGTACACACTTGACCGCAAGCAGTTCAACCGACCGCTGGCCGCTAACCAGTTGGTCCAGTTGAAACTGGCCAACATGCAGACCGAAATTTCACTGGGCCTGCAGGGCGCATTGCAGATCGGTCGTTTAATGGATAGTGGCAATTGGGCACCAGAGATGGTCTCGCTGATCAAACGCAACAACTGCGGCAAAGCACTTGATGTGGCACGCATGTCTCGCGACATGCACGGAGGCAACGGGATTTCCGACGAGTTCGGCGTTATGCGCCATATGGTCAACCTGGAAACCGTCAACACCTACGAGGGCACCCACGATGTGCATGCACTGATTCTGGGTCGAGCCCAAACAGGTATTCAAGCATTCTTCTAACGCCTGGCGGCGGCTTCCGAGCCGCCTGCTTTGGAGGTGTATTATGGATAAACCCCTGGCAGGAATCAGAGTGCTGGACTTGTCCCGTATTCTGGCAGGCCCCTGGTGCAGCCAACACTTGGCTGACCTGGGTGCTGAAGTGATCAAGGTGGAACACCCTAAGCGTGGCGACGATACCCGCAGTTGGGGTCCACCCTATTTGAAAGATACCCGGGAAGCGGCCTACTTTTTAAGCGCCAATCGTGGCAAGGAATCGGTTGCCATCGACATTGCTCACCCCGAGGGCCAACAACTGATCCGGGAACTGGCCTCTCAGGTAGACGTGGTTCTTGAAAACTTCAAAGTAGGAGGACTTGCCCGCTACGGCCTTGATTACGGGAGTCTTAAAGCCGTCAGACCCGACCTGATTTACTGCTCTATTACAGGGTTTGGCCAGGATGGCCCCTATGCAGAGCGAGCAGGCTATGACTTCCTGCTTCAAGGCATGGGTGGTTTGATGAGTTTGACCGGACAACCCGAAAGCGTCCCCGGCAGCGAACCGGTCAAGGTCGGCGTAGCCATTACCGATCTGTTTACAGGCATGTACGCGGCTACAGCCATACTGTCCGCGCTGCTGCAGCGTGATAGAACCGGCGACGGAGCCTGGATTGATTTATCGTTACTGGATGTACAGGTCGGCGTTCTTGCCAACCAGGCAATGAACTACCTTACGACCGGAATTTCCCCGGAGCGGATGGGAAATGCACACCCCAATATTGTGCCTTACCAGGTGTTTCCCAGCGCCGATGGACACATCATTCTGGCCGTGGGCAATGACACGCAATTCCAGCGTTTCTGTGAGGTTGCCGGTATACCCGAGCTGGCTGATGATTCTGACTACGCTACCAATAATAGCCGTGTTGAAAACCGCGAGCAGCTCATTCCACAACTGAGTGCCTGCATCGCAAAACACCCTTCTGCCTTCTGGCTGGATGAGCTGGAAAAAGTTGGCGTACCCTGCGGCCCTATCAACAACCTGGCTCAGGTGTTCGCAGATCCTCAAATATGTCACAGAGGCATGCGCATTGAGCGCCAACACCCGGTAGCAGGGACAGTGCCATTGGTTAGTAACCCTATCCGTTTCAATGGACATGCTCTGAATGCCGAAACAGCCCCCCCGGCATTGGGTGAGCACACATTAGAAGTTCTGCAACGATTGCTGCCGAATCAAGACTCCAGGCTCGATCAGCTTAAGATTGAAGGTGTCATTCGCTAGGCAGTTTGACGAAGCAAACCACATCATTATGCGGATACTCGGGCACACTGCCCCAGCGCTCGCCCAGCCAGTTAAAACTTTCCTCGGCAAAAAAGGTGATATGGGTAGGGTCATTGCGGTAGTGCCAGCTGCGAAAGCGCTCGTCATCCAGCACCCGCTTGGTCTGCAGCACCAGCAGCCCGTTCGGAGTCAGCAATGACCAGAGCTGATCCAGAACGGTCAGGGGGTCGGCCAGGTGCTCGACCACTTCGGTACAGGTAATAAAATCGTACGATTGCTGCAGAGACGCCAAGTCAGGATGGTAATACTTGTCATACAGTGACATCTCATAGCCGGCTTCACGTGCCATCTCAACCAGAGCAGGCCCCGGGCCACAGCCAAAATCGAGCCCCTTGGCGGGTGGTGGCTGTTGCTGCCTGACCTGATCAAATGCGCGTGACAGAAAACGGCGATACCCGGGATCATCAACCGTATTTTCATGATCGTCATAAACAGCCTTTTCAGCCTGCTCAGACAACCTTTGCGCAGGTTCCAAATGCACCAGCTCACAGGTTCGACAACGGTAATAAAGTCGTTCTTTACACGACAGCGGGTAAAGGTCATCACTGCCGCACAAAGGGCAACACCCAGTGGGGTTTTCTGTCTGCAGCACGCGCCAGCTCCGCTCAAGTTAAAACAGGCGGATAATGTCATATGACTGACGTGCGCACCATATTCGAGCCCCCTGTTTGCTGACAGGACTGTCAGTGAAAGGCTTTGTGGCGACGATCCAGCTTGTGGTTGCTGAGAATAACATGCTTAAGCTTGTTCAGTTTTGCCAACCGATTCATGGCCAGCAATTCAATGACCCCTGCCGCCAGCATCATCTTGATCACAAACGATTGCTCCGCCAGCAAGGGGTGAAACTGGCCACCATTGCCGGTAAACAGAAGGTAGATGCCAAACCCGATGACCAGCGTGGCAGGCAATGTAATCAGGTTATATCTGCGGATGTGACGGTTAATGTCTTTAACTGAACTCTTGCTGTCGGTGCTCATGGTGAACCCTCCCGATAAGTTGATCACTAATTGATCAGAATCCATTGCGGGAACGATTGTAGCGCTAACCCAAACAGTGCTCTAGTGTCTCAAAAGTGCCGACATTTGCAGCAAAACGCTTGTATGTTGCGCGGTAACAACAAAAAGGGCCACCCGAAGGCAGCCCTTGAACACATGGCTTCATCCGGCTCAGAGAGTACCAAGCTTCAACCAGAGCGTTTCACCTGAACTGTCATCCACACCGTCGTTGTCCGTCACCACATAAGCTTTGCCACTGACATCGATTGCAAAGCCTTCAACCTTATCGGTGATATAGCCGTTAAGACTCTTCAGATCGGGTATCAGGTCACGTACGAGCGTTTTGGATACAACCGGCAGCGCCTCACCCAGTGGACGCGGCTTGAGAGCTGACAGTTCAATGCGATAGAGCCGCTTGATGGATGCTTTTTCACCGATCTGGTTGTCACGCTCAATCACGTAAAGACTGTCTTTATGAAGTTCCAGCTCTGACAGCCCTACCCAACCTTCGCTTACCTGCTCCAGTGGGTAATGTACGGCACCCCATTGACCGGTTTTCAGGTCATAGGCCAGCAGTTTCGCATGATGATCAGGGTCATCCCCCCACGGCCGCTGCATTGCAACCCAGAGCGTATCGCCTGCCAGGGCGATCCCTTCCGCACCGAAACGGCTTTGATGTTTGAGCAACTGTGAAGGCAGCTCAATGGTACGGGTGATTTCGCCCGCCGCATTCACATGATGGATCGCATGCGGAACTTCCTTGTCGACATTGCCTTCAGAGGCCAGCCAGAAGCCTCCTTTGCCGTCTGACGCAATCCCTTCGAGATCCAGCTTGCCGGCAGCCTTACCTTCGCGGGTGATATCGATCGCAGCGGTAATACGGGCGGGATGCTCAGTTGCATCTATACGGAATATACGAGGCTGCTTTTTGTAAAAACTGTCATTAACGGCATAGACAATACCAGGCTCTTTGTCATCTGCAGCCAACCCTGAAAGGGCTCCCCAGCCAATCGGATTTCCCGCTGTGTCGTTTACTGAAATCAGCTGAGGATAAGCGGCAGGTGCATCTGACCACTTGAACAGCATGACATGTGCACGCGCACCACCCTCTTCAACCAGATCCTTTTCGTTGGCACTGGCCAGCAGGCCACGTGAAGGGATCGCGATGGCTGACTCCGGTGCCATACCGGACGGCAACAACTGCACAAACTCAGGTTCTGCACCTGTATCTCGGTAGACTCCCATCACCGATCCGCGCTCAGACAATACGAAGATATAGGTGTCATCACCAAAACGGGCAACTTCAAGCCCTTCAGGTTCACTGCCCTTTTTGCCTGAACGCTTGTCCGGGTAGTGGCCGGCACGTACCACCTCATGCTCAAAGGCCGCTCCCGACTCGAACAGCAATTCTCCACTCTTGTGGAAAATACTGAACCCGCGCGCGCCACCCTGATAGTCGCCTTCATTGGCAATCACGAAACGCTCATTGTCCAGCCACTTGACCGCATCAGGCTCTCGCAGCACGCTTTTCAAACTGTCTGTAAAGGTCAGCGCACCATCCTTTTCGGTGTCGATGCCCTCAAGATCAACGCTGCCCGCTGAAAAGTGATTGATCACCTTGCCGCTGGCGCCGTCAACGATCACCAAGTGATTGTTTTCCTGCAGTGTCACCACAATCTCACCCTGAGCATTGAAGTCGACAAATTCCGGCTCAGGATCTGAAGGCGCGATGTCGGCCAGCCCTGTCATGTCAACACGCTTCATGCTGTTGCAGTCCAGCTGTCCGTCCTTGACCGACAGGATGACCAGGTCGCCTGCCGGCAACTGCGGTATCTGTCCATCATTCAGGTCCTCATCGCGCTCGTTCTCGATTGCGATGGCAACCAGCGACTTATCGGCTGAAACCGCCACTGAATCAGGCTGTCCACCCAGTTCGCACTGATTGATCACCTTCATCTGATCCGGTGAAACCAGCGCCACAAAACCGGAAGGTTTTACATAGTTTTCAGACGTGTTCACAGCGGTCACAACCAGATTACCCAATGCACTGACAGAGGTAGGCTCCCCCTCCAGTGCCAGGAAGCCTGCGGGCTTTGGCTGCTCCGCTTCACGAATATCGACAAACCCAAGGCCGCCACGGGGGCTGTCTGAGTAGACCAGCGTCTGCCCGTCGGCCGTTGCGGTGATGATTTCAGGCGAAGTTTCCTGAGTCCAGTTGTCGGCCGGCAAGTTCTGACTGACCGGAAAACTGGCTACCCGATTGAACTGTTCTGCATGCGCGCCGGAAGAAGCGGCGACAGCCAATGCAAGCAAAGAAAGACGAGAGGTTAACGACAGCATTTGAACGGTTTCCTTTGAAGGGGTTTGATTCAATACACTCAAAATCTTTTTAACCGTATACCAATATAACATTTAAAAAAGATTACAAAGCCAATAAAAAACCTTAATACAACCGAAACAGCAGCGTAACATTTGAAAAATAATATGCACCTCAACTTTCAGATACCGAGTTACAGGTACATACATGAAAAAAATACTCTTACCACTGCTGATATCCTGCTCAATCATGCCTTCCGTTGTGTTGGCGGATATCAAAATTGCTGCCGGATCAGGTGTAAATATTCTGGCAGTCAATGGTAAGGCCATTGATCAAGGCACACTATTTTCTGATTCCCCTGATATTACCGCAGAGAATGGCAGGTCTCAGATCGTTGCCGAGTACACTGCCGAAATAACGCAGTCAGCTGACGACTACATCCTTGAAAAGAGTGACACTTTTGTTATCAGCTTTACTGCCAACGACACCACTGTGAGTGTTCACGCGCCTGAAATATCCAATCGATATGGTCTTAAAGCATTTAATGAATCGGGCAACTGGCGTTTGCAAAATACTGATGGGAAATCCATTCCTTTTGATTTTGGCAAGTTGGAGAAAGAAGGTTTCCAGCTGGCACGTGACTATGAAAAAGAGCTCAAGGCCTTTAATAGTTCTTCCGCTGAAGCAGCCATGGCCTCTTTAAATACCGAAGCACACAATTTTAATAAAGGAACACCTGTTCAGTCGGTTTCAAGTGGCATTCATGCTGACCAGAAAATGGTCGGGCAAATGCTGCAGTTCTGGTATGAGCAGGCCAGTACGGAAACACGGAATAAATTCAAGAGCTGGATTAAATCCAGCCAGTAAACCTCACCCTTACTATTCTTTTATTTGGAGTCTCGCACATGAAAAAGCTTCTTCTGGCTGTTGCAGTTTCCGCTGCTGCCAGCTCCGCCAGCGCTGTTACTGTTTACGAAGGCAATGGCTTTACCTATAAGCTGAACGGTGACCTGCAGGTTCAGCTGCGCAAGGAAATTGGCGAAGACGAACACGCTGATATCGAGTTCGATGATCTGGAGCTAAAAAACTACGTCAGCTACGACCTCGGCAACGATATGAAAGCCTTTGGTCGCGTTGATTTCGGCTTCAAGGATGCTGCTGAAGACAAACAGGATGGCAGCAAGCTTGAAGAGGCTTACCTGGGCCTGGCCTTCGGAAACACATCTGTTTCCTTCGGTAAACAGAACTTTGCATCTGACGAGTTCGGTATCGAGGAAGCCTACGAACTGAAGACCGTAAGCGAAGACCGCTTCGATGGCATGTCTACCGACGGTGATGACACTATCCGTATGGACATCGAGCTGGAGAATGTTTACCTGGTTGCGTCCTACGAGATGGATGCCGAAGGTGAAGACAGCGAAAACGGTGAGTATTTCGATCTTTTCGCATCCACCAATCTTGGTGATCTGACACTGGCAGCGGCCTATCAGAACGCAAAGGAAGCGATCGGTGCCGATTCTTATGACACCTGGGGTGTCAGTGCCTCTTATGACGCCGGCTTTGCTACTTTCGCAGCTGACTACAGCAGCACTGATGACATCGCTGACCTTTACAACATTGCCGTGTCGTTCCCGGTCGCCAGCACTACCAGCATGGCTATCGGTATGGTTAACGAAGACTTTGATGCCGGAGACGACATCACTGAATGGTACGCCAACGTAACCTACAAGTTCCCGACTCAGAAAAACGTCAGCCTGTTTGCGGAAATCGCTGACTCTGACGAAGATGGCGCCGACATGGGCTACCTGGCAGGTATGCGCGTCAAATTCTAATGGACTAGCGTAGCCGTTCACGCCTTACCCCCTTCGGGCCTGAACGGTCACGGCTCACTGCCGGCTCTCTTGAGCCGGCTTTTTCGTTGGTTGACCTGGTTCCGGGGTTACTGCAGCAGAAACTCAACAGGCTGCAGAAGTTCAGGTGCGGTTTCTCCCAACGCTTCTGCGATACTGATTTCATGAATGCGGCATATTGCATCCAATGGCAGGTCATTACTTTCACGCCCGAAAGGAAATTCCAGTTGCTCGGATAGTCGGTCCAGCCCAAAAAACGTGTAGGCCACGATGGCGCAAAACACCGGGGTAAACCAGCCAGCGGCACCGACCAACCCAAACGGAAGAAGGTAACAGTAAATATAGGCTGTCCGATGTGCCAACAGTGTGTAGGCAAAAGGCAAGGGTGTATGCGCAATCCGCTCAGATGCAGCCTGAATCCCTGCCAATTCATGCAGGTGACGGTCCAGGGCCGCCGCCGCGATGGTATCGATCTGTCCCGACTGCAGCGACTGAGCAACCTGTAACCCCGCCTGCTGAAGCATGAACTCCGCCGGATTGCGTTTCGAAAGCGCCATATTGATCATTTCAGCCGGCAGATCCGGTGGCAGATCATCACGTACATCTTCGCCACGCAGTTGCCCCCGCAACAGGTGACTGTGCGCCAGTACACATGACAGCAGGTGTCGACGCTCCCCGTCTGCCAAATAGATACCACTGGCACGCGCCAGGCTGCGCACTTCATACACCATGTGCCCCCACTGCTTTCTGGCTTCCCACCAACGGTCATAGGTTGCGGTATTGCGCACGCTCAGCAGTATCGACAGGGCTATACCGATCAGAGTAAACGGCAACAGGCTGTACTCGACAACCCCATCAAGATAATGCCGCCTCATGCCCCAGGTAACGGCAAGAGCGAACAGCCCGACCAGAATGATATGAGGCAACACATGAGGTACAACCGAGCCTTTCCAGGCCAGCATCAGGCCGATGGCGCCCGGGCGCTTGCGAACGATCATTTCAGATTAACTCCCGACAGCGAGTTGTATTTTGACTCGCCTGAATAAAATGCATCTGGCATAAACTGTATGTCGGCGATAGTGTTGACCAGAACTCGTGTCGTGAACAGTTTTAATTATTGCCGAATAACAACAATACAGAGGCCCAACATGAAACTGCTTGAAAACTCTGCCACCCCGAGCGCTCTGCGTGTTGCCATTTTTCTCAAAGAACTGGGAGTCGAAGTGGAACGCCAACAGGTTGATACCAAAGGCGCCGAAAACCGTACCAAGACGTTTTTACAGAAAGCGCCCAATGGGCTGATTCCGGTGCTGGAGCTCGATGATGGCACCTGTATCTGCGAAAGCCTTGCAATCTGTCGCTACTTTGACGCCATTACACCCAACGACAAGGCTCTGTTTGGCGATACGCCACTGGAGCAGGCCCGCGTTGAAATGTGGCAGCGGATAGTAGAATTACAGGGTTTAGTGCCCGCTTTTCAAGCATTTCGCAACCTGACAGGGTTCTTCAGTGACCGGGAAACCTGTGTCAAAAGCTGGGGAGAGGAATCACAAAAAAGGGTAAACGCCTTTCTGCCTGTTGTGGATCAGCAGTTGAGTACCCACTCATGGGTTGCAGGAGAGCATTTCAGTATCGCCGATATCACGTTGTGGGTCCTGTGCCGCTTCCTGCCTCGGTTGGAACTACAGGTCAATGATAGTTTGCCAAACCTGCAAAAGTGGCTCAGCCAGATGGCCAGGCGTCCATCAATTGCCGGTCAGCAGGACCGTTGATGTAGCTTTACTCTGACCCTGCCACTGCTACAATTGCTGACCTGAACTCTTAGGAACCGCCCTCAACCTGCAGGATGTGTGCATGAAGTTTCGTTTCCCCGTCGTCATCATCGACGAAGATTTCCGCTCCGAAAACATCTCAGGTTCCGGTATCCGGGATCTGGCTGAAGCGATCAGTCGCGAAGGCATGGAAGTGGTCGGATTTACCAGCTACGGTGACCTGACATCATTCGCACAGCAGGCCAGTCGGGCCTCCTGCTTTATCCTGTCCATCGATGACGAAGAGTTCGGTTCCGGCTCCGATGAAGATGTGGATAAGGCATTGAAATCAATTCGTGACTTCATCGGTGAGGTGCGCAAGCGCAACGCTGATATTCCGGTGTTCCTCTACGGTGAAACCCGCACCTCACGCCATATCTCCAACGATATCCTGCGCGAGCTGCATGGTTTCATCCATATGTTCGAGGACACACCCGAGTTCGTGGCCCGCCACATCATTCGCGAAGCGACCAAGTATCTGGAAAGCCTGGCCCCGCCTTTCTTCAAGGCGCTGATGGACTACGCCAGTGACAGCTCCTACTCCTGGCACTGCCCCGGCCATTCAGGCGGTGTTGCCTTTCTGAAAAGCCCTGTAGGCCAGATGTTTCACCAGTTCTTCGGTGAAAACATGCTGCGCGCCGACGTGTGCAACGCAGTAGAAGAGCTGGGCCAACTGCTGGACCACACCGGCCCGGTATCAGCCAGTGAGTCCAATGCCGCACGCATCTTCAATGCCGATCATCTGTTCTTTGTCACCAACGGCACGTCCACGTCCAACAAGGTCGTGTGGCACTCTACCGTAGCGCCGGGTGACATCGTCGTAGTCGACCGGAATTGCCACAAGTCGATTCTGCACTCGATCATCATGACCGGTGCGATCCCAGTGTTCTTGATGCCGACCCGCAACAACTACGGCATCATTGGTCCGATTCCCAAAAGTGAATTCGACCCTGAAACCATCCGCAAGAAGATCGAGGCCAACCCCTTTGCCCGCGAGGCGAAGAACAAAAAGCCACGTATCTTGACCATTACCCAGAGCACCTACGACGGCATCGTTTACAACGTGGAAACGATCAAGGAGATGCTGGGCAATACCATCGACACCCTGCACTTCGATGAGGCCTGGCTGCCGCACGCATCGTTCCATGAGTTCTATCACAACATGCATGCCATCGGGCCGGATCGTCCACGCTCGGATGAAACGCTGGTGTTTGCGACCCAATCCACTCACAAACTGCTGGCAGGATTGTCGCAGGCCTCCCAGATTCTGGTACAGGACGGCACCAGCCGAAAG
Source organism: Marinobacterium sp. MBR-111 (assembly GCF_040547585.1). Lineage (NCBI taxonomy): Bacteria > Pseudomonadati > Pseudomonadota > Gammaproteobacteria > Oceanospirillales > Oceanospirillaceae > Marinobacterium > Marinobacterium sp. MBR-111. Next base: position 193,732 of record NZ_JBEPQA010000004.1, on the reverse strand, counting down.
CTGGATACCCACCGTTTCAACGAATCCTACCTGATGCACTCCTCTACCAGCCCGCAGTACGCGATCATTGCGTCCTGTGACGTGGCAGCCGCCATGATGGAGCCACCAGGCGGCAAGGCTCTGGTGGAAGAATCACTGCTGGAAGCGATCGATTTCCGCCGTGCCATGCACAAGGTTGACGAAGAGTTTGGCGAAGACGACTGGTGGTTCAAGGTCTGGGGGCCGGATGTGCAGGCCGAGGAAGGCTTGGGAGACCGTGACAACTGGATCATCCATGACAACGATGATTGGCACGGCTTTGGCAAGATCGACTCAGGCTTCAACATGCTGGACCCGATCAAGTCCACCATCATCACACCGGGGCTCAATTTGGAAGGTGAGTTCGACGAAGTCGGCATTCCAGCCGCCATCGTCAGCAAATACCTGGCCGAGCACGGCATTATTATCGAGAAAAGCGGCCTCTACTCCTTTTTCATCATGTTCACCATCGGCATCACCAAGGGCCGCTGGAACTCAATGGTGACCGAGCTTCAGCAGTTCAAGGATGACTACGACCAGAACCTGCCCATGTGGCGTGTGATGCCCGAATTTGCCAAGCGTCACCCCACCTATGAGCGCGTTGGCCTGCGTGATCTCTGTACTGAGATTCATAACGTCTACAAGCAATATGATGTGGCTCGCATCACCACCGAAATGTACCTGTCCAACATCGAACCGGCCATGACCCCGGCCGATGCCTGGGCCAAAATGGCGCACCGTGAGGTAGAGCGGGTTTCCATCGACGCCCTCGAAGGCCGCGTCACTGCCATGCTGGTGACCCCCTACCCACCGGGTATTCCTCTGCTGGTACCGGGTGAGCGTTTCAACAAGACTATCGTGCGCTACCTGCAGTTTGCCCGCGACTTCAACTCACGCTTCCCGGGCTTCGAGACCGATGTTCACGGCTTGGTACGTGAACAGGTCAACGGCAAGGATGCCTACTTCGTGGATGTGGTCAAGGACTGATCAACACACGATAAACAACACCTTATAGAAGCGGCTTTCAGAAGCCGCTTTTTTTATACATGAAATATTTGGCACACAATTTGTAGGTAGTCTATAGTGAGCTGGATGGTCCTTGAGGGACCAAACGGCGATAACAAGGATAACAGGTGCCATGAAAAAGAATCTGCCCATTACAGACCGTGAGGTCGAGTTCCCCGACAATACCAATATTCTCTCCACCACCGACCTTAAGGGTCAGGTAACCTACGTCAATCAGGACTTCATCACGATATGTGGTTTCAGCCAGGATGAGCTGTTGGGCAAAAACCACAACATCGTACGCCACCCTGACATGCCCCCGGCTGCTTTCCAGTCCCTGTGGGATACGGTACAGACCGGCAACTCCTGGATGGGAATTGTGAAAAACCGCTGCAAAAACGGTGATCACTACTGGGTCAGTGCGTATGTCACGCCGATCACCGAGGATGGCAAGGTCGTCGAATACCAGTCGGTACGTACCCGTCCCGAGCCAGAACAGATTGCCAGAGCCAGTCAACTATATGCTCGCCTGTCGGCCGGCAAAGGATTCAAGCCCAGCCTGGCCAGCCGCATACGGCTGCCCTGGCGCCTGCTGGGAGCCGGCGTACTGGCGACACTGGCGGCACTGGGCCTGCACTACTCGGGGGTTGCCGGCACCGATGGCACTGCGGCGATTGTGGTTGCGGCCATGTTGGCAAGCCTGTTGTCGATGCTGATCATACAGCCCATCCACCAGGTAATTGAGCAGACCCGCACAAGTGTTTCGAACGATGCGCTGGCACGACGCATCTACACGGGCCGCGATGACGAGGCCGGCCAGCTTCAGTTCGCTCTGTTTCGCCTGCGTTCGGAAGCTCGCGCCATTGCCGGACGCATCAACGACTGTGCAGAGCAGCTGGGTCAAAATGCCGAGCGTCTGGCATCTGCCGTTGAGCGCAGCAGCCAGGGACTGAACCACCAGCAGTCAGAAACGGAGCAGATTGCGTCGGCCATCACAGAGATGGTCGCCAGCATCGAGGAAGTGGCCCGTCACGCCCAGATGACAGCGGTCAGCGCAGAGGGATCCAATACCTGCGCCAGTAATGGTCAGGCCGTCATGGCCGATGCACGCGAAGCGATCCTGTCTCTGACTGACGAAATTGAAAATGCCACTGGCGTCATTGACCAGTTGGCGACCAGCAGCGATAACATCCATGGCATTCTGGAAGTCATCACCGGCATCTCCGAAAAAACCAACCTGCTGGCACTGAACGCCGCCATCGAAGCCGCCCGCGCCGGTGAACATGGACGTGGCTTTGCCGTGGTGGCCGAAGAGGTTCGCAACCTGGCACAACGCAGTCAGGAATCGGTCGGTGAGATCCAAACGCTGCTGGAAAGTCTACAGCAGGGCTCTCGCAACGCCACCGATGCCATGCGTCAGAGTCAGAACAAGGCCCGCCACACCGTTGAAAGAGCACTGCAGGCTGCAGACGCACTGCAGGAGATTACTGTAGCGGTAAATCAGATTACGGACATGAACACACAGATTGCCTCTGCCGTAGAGCAGCAGCTCAGTGTCAGCGGCGAGATAGAGCGCAACGTGGGACTGATCCGTGATGTGGCACAAAACAATCTCAGTGATGGCGAACAGACACAGCTGTCGGCGGAAGAGATGGCAGGACTGTCACGTAATCTGAAGCAACTATCCACCAATTTCTGGGTTGTGAAAGCCTGAGCGAGCAACCCTTTTCCAGAACGTAAACGCCCCGCAATGCGGGGCGTTTCACCTCAGCCGAGTTTATCTATTACTTACGCTGCTGCACCTTGTCTTCCAGCGCCGTCAGCTTTTGTACGATTTCAGCAGAGATGGCCGCAACCTGATCGTAACAGTTTTCGGCACGATCAAACTCTTTAGCCTGACGATACCGAATCGCTTCCTTCACCAGTGCATGCAGCTTCTCGTGCGGTGATTCAATGCTGGTGAACTCACGCAGGCTGCCATATTTCTCTTTACCTTCCGAGTAGTACCACTTACCGAAAGCACAATCCATATGCGATACGGCCTCTTTCTCTGTCAGGCTTGACTTGCCATCCAGAAAGCTGCGCAGCCGTGTTTTCCAGGACAGGTGGGCCGCCTTGGCAGCCCCCAGGTCGATACCCTGTACATTGGTTTCAAACCGACTGACTTCCTTCAACAAACTTTCCACATAACCACTGATCTGGCTGGTCACCTCAACCGACTGCTTTGAATACGCGGAGGTTCTGCGCGACTGATCGGCAATACCGGTGATATGACGATCCATATCATGTGCCACCTGACTCTGCTCTTCGGCAGCGGTGGCGATCTGGGTGTTCATGTCGGTGATGACGCCCACCGCATCCACAATTCTCAAAATGACACTGCGCGCCTCTTCAGCCTGCGCCACACTCTCTTCAGCCATACGCTGACTGGTTTCAATCGAGTGTACCGCTGAGGTCGACTGTTTCTGCAACCGCTCAACGATACGTGCAATATTTTCAGTTGATTCCTGGGTGCGCTGAGCCAGCGTCCGAACTTCATCTGCCACTACGGCAAAACCACGCCCCTGCTCACCGGCGCGAGCAGCCTCAATGGCGGCGTTCAGTGCCAGCAGGTTGGTCTGCTCGGCAATACCGGTAATCACATCCAGAATCTGGCTAACCTCTTCTGAGTCTTTCGCCAGCTCACGAATGACCTCACCGGAGTGACGCACCTGATCCGCCACACCACCGATCTGATCGCTCACCTGTGCCACCAGCTGCTGGCCACCCTTGGCAGAATCATTGGCCGCCTCAGCCGAGGACGCGGCGCTGGATGCACTTTGAGCCACCTCCTGCACCGTGGATGCCATTTCAGTCACGGCTGCCGCTACCTGATCAATTTGCGACTGTTGATTGGTCACACCACGGTCGGTGTCCGACAACGCCGAATTCACCTGACCCACCCCTGTACTGATACGCCCTGCAGTCTGAGTTACCTGATGCAGCAGTTCGCCAATTTCGAGGATGATTTCGTTGTAGGCAGTATAGTTTTGACCTACCTCGTTTTTCGGGTTATCGATTTCAATCGGAATCGAGAAATTGCCCTGCGCCAGTACCCTCAGATGGTCACGCAGGTTCTTGATCTGACGGAACATGACCGTCAGGCCAAAAGAACGGCCCATCACGATCAGCAGCAGCACTAGAGCGGTTACCCAAAGCGCGATTTGCTGCAGCAGTTTCTGCTGTCCCAGTGCTTTGGATTCCATCAACCCAACGGTGTTGTTCATTTCCTTGAGCAGTGTCAGCGACTGCTGCTCCAGCTTTGGCAACAAGGCGGTATCCGGTTGCTGCAGATACTGGTTCAGCGTTGCACGATAACTGTTCCAGAGTGTACCCACCTGCTCCAGCCGAGATCGGATCTCTGCATCCTCCGCAGCCTTGATGCCTCGCTCGGCAGAGCCATTCAGCAATGCCTGGTGTGCGCTCTCAAACGCATTCATGGTCTGTGTCACTCCGCTGCGGTCCCCGACATCCTGAGACAGCAGCAGCACTTCCTTGGCCATTTTCTGGCTCAGCATGCGTTGGGCACCCGCCACATTGATCGCGGAGGCATCTGTATTGTCAGATAAGTAAACGGCTGCGCCGATCACTGCAGTCAGCACAAAGATGATCACATAGGAAAACATGAACTGGGCATCGAGCGAGCGCATACCAACCAGTTCGAGTAACTGCTCCAGCAGTTTGCCGGCGCGGTAGCGCATCGATTTTGTATCGGGAGAATATTTGAACATCTTTACCTTCCTCTGGGGCTGGCAGCATCGGTGAATCGTTGGGCTAACCCTGACGAACCGCGGACTTTAACGGTTTTTGTCTCCAGCAGTCATTAAATCGTGCCTGACAGTCAGTGTAAACGTATTCAGACAGGGTTATTGACCTGCTGCACAATGACTGTATTTGGTGACAGACAATTTACAGGTTTACAGCTTCCAAATAAGCAAATACCCTAAGTAAAAACCCACCAATAACAAGAATCTGGGTCACGGCATGAAAATCTATATAACACAACGTATTGCCATCGGTTTCGGCCTCTTGGTCGTCTTCATCATGCTGGTCGGTGCTGGCGGACTTTACGGTAGCCGAACAGTCAGTGCCGGCTTGAGTGCCGTCACGGAAGACGTGTTGCCACTGGTTGATGACAGCTACGCCCAGACACTTGCTTTGGGTAACTCAACCACGGATCTTTACGGTGCCTTGGCTCAGCGCCAGCCGGAGCGATTTGAAAGCTATCGAGAGATGTTCAACACCAGCTTCGACCGTTTCAGTAAGCAGCTGGATCAACTCCAGCTTCGGCTTGATAACCACACCGAACTGGCCCCCATTGTAAAGCGGATTCGCAATAATGCAGTAGAGCTTAAAGGCCTGTCGGAAAAACTGTTCGCACTGCACCAGGAACAGCGGCGACTGCAGGCGGCAGTCAGTGACATCTCAGTCAAGTTCATGACTCAGAATGATGCCCTTGCCAGCTGGGCACGCAACTACCTTTCCACAGCAACCAGCGATGAAGGCATATTGCGCATCCGCTCCGTCACCCGCGCAGCCAACAGCTACCGATTCATGCTGTTCAATTACCAGCGCAATCAGGATATCGAACGCTTGCGCAGTGATGCCAAAGATAATCGAGCCAGCCTGGTCCAGGCACATGAGTTTTTCGCTGAAGCTGAACCCCGCGCCAACCAGGTCGAGCCGCTGGTGCAAAATCTTGAAACCGCTTTTTACGGTGATGATGGCGTACTGTCGCTGTATAACCAGCTTACCGCCGCTGATATTGAACTGACCCAAACGCTGGAACAGTTGTCAGCCTTGATGGAAGCGTCCAGCAAAGAGTCTGCCAGCATGGTCGAGGCAGCGCGTACACTGGCAGCCGATACCCGTCAGAAAGGACAACAGGCGATTATTTTGAGCAATACGGTTATCCTGATAATCGCCTCCGCCGCCATCGTACTGGCGATCGTGATAGCGCTGTTGACCATTAACGCGCTGCGTAAACCCCTGGCCGAGATCCGTCAGCAATTGGGACGGCTGCGTCAGGGTGATCTTCGTATCAGCTTTGATGATCAGCGCAAGGATGAGTTCGGTGAGCTGGGCGAAGCCCTCAACGATGTGGTCAAGGGCCTGCGCGAAATCGTCACCACTATTACCCGTGGTTCTGAGCATCTTGCATCCGTTGCCAGCCAGAACTCAGCCATCAGTGAGCAGACCACGCAGGCAATGGCTCATCAAAGTGACCAGTTGCATCAAACGGCATCCGCCGCTACCGAAATTTCCAGCAGTGTGGCCGAAGTGGCCAATCACAGTCATACCACACTGGATGCCGTCAATGAATGCGAGTCCCTTAGTGTCAGCTTGACAGATAATGTCCGTGAAACCCTGCAAAGCATCGAACTGCAGGCCAGTGGTATACAACAGGCAGTCAGCGTCAGTGATCAGCTTGCCAGCTACGGCTCGGAGATTGACAGTATTCTGTCTACCATTCGGGATATCGCTGAACAGACCAACCTGCTGGCACTGAACGCCGCCATCGAGGCTGCCAGAGCCGGTGAGCATGGTCGCGGCTTTGCGGTAGTCGCCGATGAAGTACGCGAGCTGGCCAGTCGAACCCAGAATTCCACAGGGCGGATTCAGGAGATGGTGGAAAATATGCAGAAAAACATTACGCAGGTCGTGAGCGTGATGCAATCAAGCTACCACCAGACACAAAGCTGTGTAGAACACGCCCATGCCTCTCAAACCTCTTTGGATTCTCTCAATGCCGCCATAGCCCACATTGGCAGCCTGAGTACACAGATTACAGAGGCAGCACGCCAGCAAACCGATGCAGTCGAAGAAGTCAGCCGTACGCTGAACGGGCTGAATACCACCGCCAGCGAAACAACCGAAGGCGCGCGTCAGGCGTCCGGCAGCAGTCGTGAGCTACTCAGTTACGCCCATGAACAGCAAGAGTTGCTGAAGCGCTTCTCGATCTGAAACCCTGGACTCATTCGGACAGAGTGGTCCGGATGAGTCCAGTGCAGGCGGGTTACTTCTGTTTCTTGACAAACTTGGTCAAAATCACGATTTGCTGACCTTCAACCCGCCCCTCGATGTGTTCGGGGTTATCCGGGACCAGTGAGATGTTGCGCACCGCGGTTCCACGTTTTGCCGTCAGGCTTGAGCCCTTCACGTTCAGATCCTTGATCAGGGTAACGGTATCACCCGCCTCAAGTACAACCCCATTGCTGTCCAGATGACGTACAACTTCGTCGTCTGACAAGTGATCACCTGTCGCCTGAGCCCAGCTCAGTGTTTCGTCATCCAGATACATCATGTCCAGCAGGTCCTGCGGCCAACCCTCGCCACGCAGACGGTTGAGCATGCGCCAGGCCAGAACCTGTACCGCCGGCACCTGACTCCACATGCTGTCGTTGAGGCAGCGCCAGTGGTTGGTATCCACCTGCTCCGGGTTGTCGATCTGGTTGCGGCAGGTTTCGCACAGGAGGACAGACTGATCGACACTGTTATCCGACGATGGAGGAACCGGAAATACCGCCAGATCTTCGGTTGCGCCACAAAGTTCACACTTGGATTCGCTGCGAGCCTGCAGCGCCTGTTCGATTGACATGATCGACCCTCCTGTTAATGAAGCGGCGCATTATGCCAGAAACCGCGCAGTTTTTGTGGCCTTGAACGTAAAAGGCTGCCTGTTGGCAGCCTTTTATTGATGTTCACAGCAGATCGATTACTCTTCGAAGAAGAATTTCTCTTCACCGAACGCCGGTTTTAGATGGTTCAACCAAGTGGCGTTTTCATCGTAGGCGGCAAAGAACGGACGCTGCACCCAATCCGGATTGCGACCCTGAATGAAGCGCAGCACAAACACCTTCTCACCGTTGATTTCGGTCACGCCCTGAATCTCTACTTTGCCCGGTGTCGCTGACATGGACGGGCCGCGTGCGGTACGGGCGATACCACTGACCTGCTTCATGGCATCACGGTAGGTGTTCCAGGCCTGTGCCAACGGTACTTCGAAGTAGTGCTGAGCACCGGTGTCACGCTCGACAAACATGTAGTACGGCTGAATACCCATCTCTACCTGTGTCTGCCACATTCTTGCCCAGTCATCGGCTTCGGTGTTGATGTGGTTGAGCAGCGGGCCCTGGCTGCGGATATGTGCACCGGTTTCACGGATGCGTGCCACCGCCTGACGGTGAATATCGGTTTCCATCTCGCGCCAGTGGTTGTAATGCGCCATAAAGGCCAGATGCTTTCCTGCGGCAATGATGTCACGGAACAGTGCCATCAAATCATCGCTGTCCTCATCCGTGACAAAACGGTACGGCCAGAAGGTCAGTGCCTTGGAGCCGATACGAACAGTGCGGATATGGTCAAATTCCGGCTCCAACAGCGGTTCCAGATAGGCGCGCAGGTTTTTGGTTTTCATCACCATAGGGTCGCCCCCCGTGATCAGCACATCGGTCACTTCAGGGTGTTCCCGCAGGTAATCACACAGCTGCCCTGATTCCTTGGCCGCGATTTTCAGTGACTGGTCACCGACAAACTGCGCCCAGCGGAAACAGAAAGTGCAGTAGCTGTGACAGACCTGACCGGAGCTGGGGAAGAACAATACGGTCTGGCCATACTTATGCTGGATGCCGTTGACCGGCTCGCCGTTCACTCGTGGAATGTTCTGTTCCAGCTGACCCGCCGGATGCGGATTCAACGCCTGACGTACCTCATCGACCACGCGCTTGATCTCGGTCTTGTCACCTGCTTCCAGCGCCGCCTCCACCGCCGCATAATGCTCGGGCTTTAGCATGCCGCGCTGAGGGAAGGTTAGCTGAAACATGGGGTCGTTGATCGCATCATCCCAGTTGATAAGTTGATCGATCACATAGTTATTGACTCGAAACGGCAGAACGGATGCAACCACTTCCATCTCATGCCTGAGTTGGGATGGAAGTCGTTGCAACTGCGGAATCTGCGCCAGATGACGGGCCGTGTAGACTTTAAAAGCGGGGGCTATATCGGCCTCGGTGGCCTGGATTAGGTTGATAGGCGTTTGTGAATTCATGGGCTCCCTTGCAAGCTTGATAGGATTCAACAGTCAGCTTCAAAGCCTGAAGCAACTGTGTGTAAAACAGATGAATGGGAGCATCCAGAAGCAGCGGCCATGACATCAGCCACCAAGAGGACAAAGGTCCGTTGTAACGGGCATTTGCACAAGAAAGATTGCACACACGAAAAGCAGCAAAAAGGGCGTAAAAAAACGCCAAAAACCGCGATAAACCCGCTAATTATCCTCCAAATCCTGAATGCAGAAGACGGATTGTCCTACAGGGGACTGCAGGGGTCAAGAACGTGGCTCGGCCGGAGCCGCAAGCCAATTAATCTCAATCGCGGTCGCCGCTCCCACCACCACATGCTCCAGACTGGGTGGCAGCAACGCCCAGCCCGGCGATACCTGCACCCTGCCGCCCATGATTTCGGCTCGGGTTTGTGGAAACAACGGCACCTTGGTCGGGTCGGCATAGCCATCCGGCCAGAGTGGTTCGGTCGTTTCGGCATTGTACTTGTCACTGGCGCCCAGCGTATGCAGGAATTCGTGCGTTGCAATCAGGTTGTTGCGCCCCTGGTAGTCAACCCCCGCATAACCGTTTACCAGTCCTATCAGCCCACGCTGAAGCCCCAACGAATGGCGCATACCAACCTCGTTATGCGGCAGGTGAAAGTTCATGAAGACGCGGGCATCGACCTCATCATCCGACAGAGTGTCATTGAATACGACCCAAACCTGCATTTTGAGCGACCACCAGATCGCATCCAGAATGCTGGGGTGCTCAGGAACCTGAGGGGGGATGGATTCAACCTGTGGCGCCAGTTGCACCCGTACCGGTTGCTCCAGCGGCAAACGGTATCGAGAAGCTTCACGATTGAAAAACAGCTCGATATCCTGAAACTGCTCAACGCGCAGCTGATCGATCCAGGCCTGGGTCAAGGCTTCGCCATCCGCATTGACCGGATAGATGGCAAGGCGCACCGGTTGATGCCACCAGACTTCGTTGCTGCGGCTGAACCAGACGTTGGCCAACAGCAGCAGGAGAATCAACAGCAGAAACAGCTGGATACCATATAGCAGTGACGTTTTGCTCATCCGAATCTCAACTGAAAATTCCGATGATGACAGCATAGCGCAGCAGCTTGCCCAGTGTAATGGCGACAAGACTGGCAAACAGATTGACCCTAAGCCAGCCGGCCACGAAGCAAAGCGGGTCACCCACCACTGGCAGCCAGGCCAGCAGCAACACCAGCGCTCCATAGCGCTCGATCCAGTGTCTGGCACGCTGATGCTCGGGCTTGTCCAATGCACGCAGAGGAAAACGATGCGCTACCCAGTACCCCATGCCCCAGGTAATCAGGCTGCCCAGCACATTGCCAACGGTTGCCATAAGTAGCAGTAACCACAATGAATGCTCGCCGGAAGCAACCAGCCAGGCCAACAGGGCTTCAGAACCACCGGGCAGTAGAGTGGATGAGACCAGCGCACTGAGAAACAGCCCCAGCGGATTCAGCAGCAGATCGCTCACATACTCAGCCCTTGCCTAATGCAGCGTAAAAGACCGTACTCATACTGCCCTGCCAGCGCCTCATGTACCGCCTTGAGTGAATCACCAAACTGTTGCTGACAAAAACGCATGGTTTTCTCGATTTCAGCGCGCTCACCGGCTGGCAGCTCAACCACCTCGTCTACGCTGATCTTGCGCTCGCGGATCGCATGGGCCAAGTGACCATAGATGACATTGGCCGACAGCTTCTGCTGCCGCGCCACCTGCTCAACAGTCATGCCGGAGCGATACAGCAGCAGTGACTCTTCCGCCTGTGCCTGTTGACTATTGGAGGGCTCATCCTGAAATTCGGCAATCAACTCCAGAAAGGGCTGACCATACAGGTCCAGCTTACGCTCTCCCACTCCGCTCAGACGGCGCATCTGCTCGCCGGTAAGCGGTCGATACAGCACCATCTCCATCAGGGTTGCATCATGGAAAATGACATAAGGAGGTACATCCTGCTCCTGTGCCAATTGACGCCGCAGAGCGCGCAACGCTTCCCAGAGACGGTGCTCGGCCGGATCAAGTTTCTGCTGCGTGGCCGAGGAACGGCTGCCACCCGTGCGCTTGCCGGCAGCACTGGACACTTTCAAATCGCGGCGCAGCTCCAGCGTTTCCTCACCTTTCAGTAACGGCCGGCAACGGTCACTCAGATGCAGTACACCAAACCCTTGTGGGTCCACATTCAGGTAACCCCGTGCCACCAGCTGCCTAAATACCGAACGCCACTGCTGTTGATCCAGGTCCTTGCCGATGCCCCATACTGACAACTGCTCATGCCCGCGCTGGCGAGTTTTGTCACTGGATTGGCCACGCAGGATATCGATGACATAGTTGACCCCATATTGCTGACTGCTGCGGTACACAGCCGACAGGGCCTTACGTGCCGCTTCAGTACCATCCCAGACCGGTACCGGCTCCAGACAGGTATCGCAGTTGCCGCAAGGCTGGTGCGCATGTTCACCAAAGTAACTCAACAGAGCCTGACGCCGACAGGTAGTGATTTCACACAGCCCCAGCATCGCTTCCAGCTTCTGCCGTTCGACCTGCTTCTGGGCCGCTTCCGCCTGCGAACCTTCCAGCATCTGGCGCAGAAAAATCACATCCTGCAGCCCATACACCATCCAGGCATTCGCCGGCAGACCATCCCGGCCGGCGCGTCCGGTTTCCTGGTAGTAGGCTTCAATTGAACGTGGCAGATCCAGATGCGCCACAAACCGCACATTGGGCTTGTCGATTCCCATGCCAAAGGCGATGGTGGCCACCATGATGATCGACTCTTCAGTCAGAAAGCGGTGCTGGTGATGCTGGCGCAGTTTTGCGTCCAGCCCGGCGTGATAAGGCAACGCATTGAAACCACGTTCGCACAGCCAGGCAGCGGTTTCCTCTACCCGCTTGCGCGACAGGCAGTACACCACACCCACATCCTGAGGATGCTCATCGCGGATAAAACGCAGTAACTGCTCACGTGCCCGGTCCTTTTGGCCGATACGGTAACGAATGTTAGGGCGGTCAAAGCCGCAGACAAAGGCAGCGGCGTCGGTCAATGCCAGCCGGTCGATGATTTCCTGGCGAGTACGCGCATCAGCGGTTGCCGTCAGCGCAATGCGCGGCACCCCTGGAAACAGTTCACGCAATTCGTTCAGTTGCATGTACTCGGGACGGAAGTCATGTCCCCACTGAGATACGCAGTGGGCTTCATCGATGGCAAAAAGTGCCACACGACACTGACTCAGCAGCTGACGAGTGCGCGGCTGCTGCAAGCGCTCGGGGGCAACATAGAGCAAATCGAGTTGACCGTTACGCAAAGCCGCTTCAGTCTGCTGCAGCTCATCAAGGGTCATGGCGGAGTTGAGACAGCCGGCACGTATGCCCAGTTGTGACAGGGCGCTGACCTGATCATGCATCAGGGCTATCAGGGGCGAAATCACGACCCCACAGCCTTCGCGTACCAGTGCCGGCAGTTGATAGCAGAGTGACTTGCCGCCCCCCGTGGGCATTACCACCAGTGCATCGCGGCCATTTATCAGGGTTTCAACCACAGCTTCCTGCGGGTGGCGAAAGGACTCGAAGCCGAATACATCGGCCAGTATTTGTCGGGCGCGCTCTATCATGGCCGGCATTATCCGCGATCACTGGCATGAAGTCATCCACAGCCATACCCCCGGAGCACGCTTCAGGGTAGAATCATCCGTTGACCTGAACTTGCGGATGCTGTGAACCATGAATGCGAACATGCCTGCCCTGATTACCGAAGAGGAACTGGACCGTCTGGAGGAATTTCTGTTCTCTGATGCCGTGTCCGACGAAGCCCTGGACCTGATCGGCGCCCACGGCTTTCTCTGCGCCCTGAACATCAGCCCCGAACCCGTTGCCGAATCCGAGTGGCTGGAACAGCTGTTCGACGGTGAACCCGAATGGGCCAATGCTGAAGAAAAAACCGAAATTCTGGCACTGCTGCGCAAGCTGTACCAGACCATCGGCAACGACCTGTACAACGATCAGGAGATTCTGCTGCCCTGTGAGCTGAGTCTTGAGCCTGAAGAAGATGAAGAGATGACCGAGCTGACCATCTGGGCCCAATCCTTTATGGAGGGCGTATTCCTGAAGGAAGAACAGTGGTTCGGTGCGGATGAAGAAACCGTAGCAGGCCTGCTGTTGCCGATTATGGTGGCCTCAGACCTGTTTGAAGACGAAGAGATCCGTGACATCAGCCAGGACCGTGCGCTGCGTGAAGAGATGTGCGTGCAGATCCCTGAAGTTCTGATCGACCTCTACCTGCATTTCCACGCCCCGGAAAAATGATTTCGGTTCACTGATCCGCGGGCAGGCCGGGCGCAGCGCCCGGCCATATTTACCTGTGCTTCAGTAGGTCACACGCAGTGAACTGCCCTGCCCCAGCACTCTGATACGATCACCCGGACGGAAAAACTGTCCGTTATCCACTTCCTGTACGACAGAGACCACACGGCCAGAGTCCAGGCGGATGGTCAACTCCTGTCCTTGCCGGGTCGTGGCAGACTTTTCGATTCTTTGCCCCACCAGACCACCGGCAACAGCCCCGACCACCGTGGCCAAAGTCCGCCCACTGCCGCCACCGATCTGATTGCCGGCAATACCGCCGACAACAGCACCGGTACCGGCACCCACAACGCCATCGTCACGTCCTTCGATCACCACCGGCGTAACTGACTCGATAGTGCCATATTGAACTGTTTGAGCCTGACGCACCTGATCACGACTGTAGCTTGTGCCATACAGCCCCTGCTGGGCGCACCCGCTCAAAAGACTGGCAGTGAGCACGGTCGTTAGAATAATGGTTTTATTCATGACACTCTCCGTTATCTGATCTTCAATACCAGTTGACTCAACAGTGCCCAGACAAGTTCTTTCGCCTTGCGATACCATGGGCGGCGTGACCACTCTTCAGCTGTCACTTCATGACATTGCTCCATGTCGACATTGATCAGCTGTTCCACCTGAGCCGTCAGCTCAGGGTGCTCTACCTCTATATTAGCCTCTAAATTCCAGCGCAGGTTCCAATGGTCGAGATTACAGGACCCCAACGATACCCAGTCATCGACCAAACCCACCTTCGCATGCAGGAAGCGCGGTTGATATTCGTAAATTCGCACACCCGCGTTGAGCAGGCGCCGATAGTAACGTTTTGAGGCATGATAGACCCAGAATTGATCTGTGTAAGGCCCCGCCACGATCATGCGTACATCCACCCCTCGTCGCGCCGCACGACGCAGTGCCGTGCGAATCGACAGAGAGGGCAGAAAGTAGGCGGTTTCAAGCCAGACACGGTGTCGAGCACCGTTTACCTGATTGAGAAAGGCAACTTTAATATCCTGCTGGTACAGCCCCTGCACGGTGGTTACACGCATACGCGCGCCACCCACTTCAGGCTGAGCAGAGGGCGGTGACAGCGCCTGGCCACTGCAGCGCAACCAAAGACGGTTGTAAAGGCACGCCAGATCCTCGACCACTGGCCCCTGAACCTCGCACATGATCTCATGCCAGGGGCAGCCCGTACGTTGAGACAGCCAGTATTCATCGGCCAGACCGGCCCCACCGATGAATGCCTTATGCTCATCCACCAATAACAGCTTGCGGTGATCACGAGCAAAGTTGCGAGTCCATTTAGACAGTTGCAACGGATTGTACAGGACCAGTTGAACGCCCCCTGCCCGGAGCCGCTCACGGTCAGCCCGGGCCAGATGTCGACCGCCAAAACCATCGATCAACAAGCGAACATCAACACCCCGCAACACCGCATCAGTGAGCGCCTGAATGAATCGATCCAGAATTTTGCCTGAGCTGACCATATAGAACTCCAGCCTCAGGCTGGAGTGGGCCTGTTCAATAGCCTCCAGCATCTGTGGGAAAAAGCACTCCCCATCCACCATCAGCGAGACCCGATTGCCACCACGCCACTCAAAGCGCTGCCGCATCGACCTTCCTCATTTCAGAGCTGGCGCTGACCATAAAGCTTCGCATACAGCCCTTGTTGGTCAAGCAGTTCATCATGACTGCCCTGTTCGATAACCTTTCCATCTTCAAAGACATAGACCTTATCCGCCTGACGTACCGCACTGAGGCGATGCGCCACAATCACGGTGGTACGGCCACTGAGAAACTCGGACATGGCCCGATGCAGGGCAAACTCGGTCTGGGTATCCAGAGCCGAGGTCGCCTCATCGAGAATGACCACCGCCGGATCGGTCAGCACCATACGCGCAATCGCCAGACGCTGGCGCTGGCCGCCGGAAAGCCGAACTCCCTGACGCCCCACCATGGTATGCAGCCCCTGTTCCAGCCCGATGACAAAGTCTTTCAACTGGGCAACATCCAGCGCCTGCCATAGAGCATCATCTGAAATGTCACGCCCCAGCGTCAGGTTATCACGTACAGAACCGTTAAACAGAGCCGGCTGCTGCAGTACCGTGGAGACATGCTCACGCACCCGCTCCAACCCGATCCGTTGCACCGAAACCCCATCAAAACAGACATCACCCTGTTGTGGTGGATACAACCCAAGCAACACCTGTACCAGCGTGGATTTGCCGCCACCACTGGCACCGACCAGCGCCACCTTCTGCCCCGCCGGAATATCCAGGCTGATGCCGCGCAGCACCTCCTGCCCCGGATAATAACTGAAATGAACATCACGCAGACTGATGGAAACCGTTTTGCGGGACTCAAAGGGGTTCTCTAGCTGTGGATATCGCGGCTCCAGATTCAGAGCCAGCAATCGATTGACCCGCTCCAGCGCTGCCCGCGCACCAAACCAGGCGTACTGCATGCCCAGAATTTCCTGCACCGGCCCCATCATGAACCAGAGATAACCGAACACGGCCATCATCTGCCCCACAGACAGGTCAGAAAACACTACCATCAGCATGGAAACGGCACGGAACAGATCCACCCCGACCATGAACAACATGAAACTGAAGCGGTTAGCAGCATCAGAACGCCATTCAAAACTGGAGGAGTGATTGCGCACCTGTCTGGCGCGCTCAATCAGCTGCTGCAAATAATGCTGCTCACGATTGGCTGCACGGATCTGCTGGATCGCATCCAGAGTCTCGGTCAGAGCCCCCTGAAACAGCTCATAGGCTGAATTTTCCCGCGCCTTGAGATGCTTTACCCGTTTGCCTACAGCCATCGTCAGCCAGATGACAAAGGGGTTAAGAAACAGAATAAACAGTGCCAGCTGCCAATGCATCCAAAGTAAAATCACGGCGGTACCGATAATCGATAGCACAGCTACCAGAAAGCGGCTAACCGAACTGCCGACAAAGCGATCAACCGTATCCAGGTCCGTGACAAAGTGGGATGCCACGCTGCCGCTGCCCAGCGTTTCGTACTCGGCCATGGAGATCCGCTGCAACCGTTCGAGCAAACCGGCGCGTATGTGATAGATCACATCCTTGGAGATGATCGTAAACTGGCGTGCCTGCAGCACGTTAAGCCCCAGAGAGAGCAGTCGCAGCAGGACCGTCAAGACCAGAACCGACCCAATGTACAGGGGTGGTCCCTGCCAGGATTCAGAAAGCAGGTTGTTGACGGTGGCAACCACAACTCCGGGCTGCTCCAGCAGCACCTCATCAACCAGAAGTGGCATTAACAGAGGCAAGGGCACACTCAAGGTGGCCGCCAGGATGGCAATCAGATTGGCCAGCATCAACTCACGGCGGTGGCGCAATGCAATATTGAAGATGTAGCGCCAGTCATAACTGGATGGTGAAGTGGCAGACACCCGAAACTCCCTATCGACAGACCTGTAGTTGCACTACAAATGTACGCCGCCCGCGCAAAGAAAAACACCCGCGATCAGCGGGTGTTTTCAGCGACTGGTCCGGCGTTATCAGTTGCCGGCGTCTTTCAACATTGCGTACAGCTGATCTTTCAACTGCAGACGCTTCAGCTTGTACTCTTCTTCCGTGCGAGTCGAAGCCGGAAGGGTTTCTGCTTCCATCTGTTCCACTTCTTTGGTGATCACATGATATTCGTCGAACAGCTTGGCAAAATGCGCATTTTCCATCTTCAGAGTGTGAATCTGATCACGGTATTCGGGCAGTTCATGGACGAGATCATGGTGTTCAATAGTCATCAACATATTTCCTGAGGTTGTTGTCACGGTACAGTTTCACTATCCTTCAGGCATAATAGGTTTTCCATGACAGGCGTCAATAGCTATTCGCGGGGGCCCACATGATCCACACACTTGTCCTTGCTGACACCCCGGTCGGGCCCCTGACGCTGCAGGCCGATGCCAAAGGCCTGTGCAGAGTCGATTTTGGTCAGCGCAGCACCTCTCAAAACCCTGAGCACCCTGTCCTGCAGGCAGCCGCCAGCCAGCTTGAAGCCTACTTTGCCGGCCGGCTAAAGCAGTTTGATTTGCCGCTGGCCCCCGTAGGCACCGCCTTTCAGGAACAGGTATGGAACCAACTGCTCAATATTCCCTGGGGACAAACCCGCAGCTATGGCGAGATCGCTGCGGCACTGGGCAAGCCCGGTGCATCACGTGCCGTGGGGCTGGCCAACAACCGCAACCCGCTATCCATCATCATTCCCTGCCATCGAGTGATTGGCAGCGGCGGCGAGTTGACCGGGTATGGCGGTGGCCTCACACACAAGATCCGCCTGCTTGAGCTGGAGCAGCTCGTAATACAACCCGCCGAATTGCTTGAGCGCGCTCGCGTCATCCGTAAACCGGCGTAATCGGCCCTCCGAGGACTCGACCTTGACCGGGATACAGGGTAGTTTATGCACCCCACTCCCAGTGTTTAAAGTGAAGCTGCCTCAGATGGATACCCTGACCCTGCAGCCGCTGGCCCAAGCCAACGGTGACGTTCAGATTCCGGGCTCGAAGAGCCTCTCCAACCGCATTCTGCTGCTGGCCGCACTGGCCGAGGGCAGTACTCGTATCACTAACCTGCTCGACAGTGATGACGTGCGCCATATGTTGAACGCACTCAAGGCACTGGGCGTAAGCTATCAATTGGCGGATGACCGCCGCAGCTGTGAGCTGGACGGCTTGGGGCAGGCATTCAAGGCAGAACAGGCATTGGAGCTGTTTCTGGGTAACGCCGGTACCGCCATGCGTCCTCTCTGTGCAGCACTTTGCGCCAGCGAAGGCAGCTTTACCCTGAGCGGTGAGCCACGCATGTATGAGCGGCCAATTGCCGACCTGGTGGATGCCCTGCTACCGCTGGGTGCTGATATCGAATATCTGGGCGAGCCGGGTTACCCCCCCCTGCGGATCAACGCCAAAGGCCTGAAGGGTGGCGAAGTCAGTATTCGCGGCAACATCTCCAGTCAGTTCCTGACCGCTCTGTTGATGGCGGCGCCCCTTGCCGAGGGAGACCTAAGCATTCGAGTAGAGGGCGAGCTTGTCTCCAAGCCCTATATCGACATTACCCTGCATACCATGGCGCTGTTTGGCGTAGAGGTGGAAAACCACGACTACCAGCGTTTCGTGGTACGCGCCGGTCAACAGTATCGCTCACCGGGTGAAGTGATGGTGGAAGGTGATGCCTCTTCAGCCTCCTACTTTCTGGCCGCTGCCGCAATCGCCGGTGGCACCGTGCGAGTTTACGGCGTTGGCGCCGACAGCGTTCAGGGTGACAAGGCCTTTGCCGAAGTACTGGGCAAGATGGGGGCGCAGGTCAGCTATGGCCCGACCTGGATTGAAGTGACGCGGGGCGAGCTCAACGGCGTTGATCTGGACCTGAACGCCATTCCCGATGCCGCCATGACCATTGCCACCACAGCGTTGTTTGCCAAGGGCCCAACAGCCATTCGCAATGTCTACAACTGGCGCGTCAAGGAAACCGACCGTCTCAGCGCCATGGCAACTGAGCTGCGTAAGGTCGGGGCGGAAGTGGTCGAAGGTGAAGACTTTATCGAAATCACGCCACCGGCACAGATTCAGAGCGCCGCCATCGATACCTATGATGACCACCGCATGGCGATGTGTTTCTCGCTGGCTGCCTTTGGCGATGCGCCGATCACCATCAATGACCCAGGCTGCACCCGCAAAACCTTCCCGGAATACTTCGAGCTGTTCCGCCGCATCACGGCCTGATGCATACAGCTTGGGCACGGCTTCAGCGTGCCCGAGCGGTTTAGCCCTTATCCGCCTTGGAACCACCCATGCAGTTGGGTGACTCCGGTACCTCACCATTGCGCTGCTGCCACTCTTCGGGTGTATGCAGGTGCAACGCCAGTGCATGGATCGGGTTCTGCATCAACTCGGCCACCAGCCCATATACCAGCTGATGGCGCTGCACCAACCGCTTGCCGGCAAAGTCAGGGCTGACCAGTACCAGCTTGAAATGACTTTCGGTTGCCGGGCCGGAATGCATGTGGCTTTCGTTTTCCAGCGCAAACCGTTCAACCTGCATGCCGGCATTGACCAGCTCTTCAATACGTTCCGCAACGCTCATCTACAACTCCAGGACTCACTGATCACGCAGACGATCCTTGCGTGCCAGCTTGATAAAATGATGGTGGATACGGCGCGTGGCCAGCCAGACACTGAAGGCAACCACCGGCACCGAAATGCCGATTGCCAGTGACTTGTCCAGCGGTACACCTGCATCGTACAGCGCTTCAAACAGATACTTCAGCAGCCCGATCAGGTAGTAGCTGATCGCCACCACGGACAGCCCCTCTACCGTATGCTGCATCATCAACTGAATGCGAGAGCGACGGTCCATGGAGCTGAGCAGCTGCTGGTTCTGCTGCTGAATACCCAGTTCCACTCGCGTGCGCATCATATCAGACACACGATCCACCCGCCGCGACAGATCCTCCAATCGTTCACTGCTCGCCTGACACGTCCGCACAGCCGGCGTCAGACGACGGGTAAGAAACTCGGTAATCGTGAGATGACCTGACACCTCATCCTCACGCAACGCATCCAGGCGCGTCAACACCAGTTCATGGTATGCCTTGGTGGCGCCGAAGCGAAAGGTTGAACGTGCACGCCATGACTCGATACTGGCAGCCATTTCGATCAGGTCGGCCAGCAACTCTCGCTCATTGACTTCACCTTCCCCGGCCAGTTGCTGAGTCAGTTCGGCGAGCCGAGCATCCATTTTGACCAGCTCGGGTGATACCGTACGTGCCAGCGGCAGAGCCAGCAATGCCATCAAGCGGTAAGTTTCGATCTCCATCAGCCGCTGGGTCAAACGCCCCAACTGACTGTCACTCATCTGCTTGTTAATCACCATAAGGCGACCAAAGCCATCCGAATGCAGCTGAAAACTGGCCCAGACCCGCGCATCACCATCCTGCGGACTGCTGCCGACCAAACGCATTTCCTCGAATGCCTGCTTCACCTGCGGCAGGCTCGGCTCCGGCCCCTGCCGGGCGTCTTCAATGCTGACATGAAACGCCGCCACAACCTGCCCCGGCAGAGCCTCAATCCAGCCCTCGGGCAAGGGAGTCAGACCGGTTACGTCAAAGGGACCACTGCCCTCGGGAATATCCAGATTAACGAAGGTGAAGGTCGTAAACTCGGTGTGTTGCTCCAGGCGCATGCGAAAGGTACCGCAATCATATTCATAGCAGTTGCGATCCCCCTGCTCGACCGGGCAACCAAACAAGGCATACAACTGCTGCAAGTGCTCATGCTGCGCCTGACGATCAGCTTCATTGCACAGCAGTGCCATATGGGTGACGCGCGCCGGACTGGGAATGACCTGAAACGGCCGTGAATGCAGCTCATCGTACAACAGCGAACGCAGTGGGTGGATATTCATGGGCCTGTCTTTATATGCCAAAAATCTAACATTAAAGAATTCTGCCGCCACAGGCCAGTGGCTCGCATCGTCAATTGTGGTCGGTTTGCTTTATACTTGCGACCTGATGTGAGTACAGGTGACCATGATTATTCGCGTATTGCCCCAGCTGGAAAGTCGAGAGGAATGGCTGGCGTTTTGTCGCCGCGAGACACCCTATTGTCTGATCGACCAGCCAAGCTGCCTGGTCGACTTTCAGACCCACTTTCTGCAGTTGACCCTGTTCGAAACCGTGCCTGAAGTACGCTACACACTGGGCTCACGCCGCACGATGGAACCCGCTTGGCAACTGATCAAGGGCTGCAACTGGAGCCTGACCCGGCTGATCGAAGGGCTGGCCTCACTGGATTTTGGCAGCAACGTACGTGACAACGGCCTGCTGGGCCTCGGTGGCGACCTTAGCGCACGTCGCTCATTCCCCCGGGATCGACACCTGCACAGCCCCGCCAGCAGCCGCCTGCTCCCTCCCTTGAAGCAACTGCCACAACAGTGGAACAGCCACACGCTGAGCTGCCTGCTGGCCAACGAGCAGTTTCGAGACTGGCGCGACGAGCAGGAGGAAGCCAGCCTGAGTGCGGCAGGTATTTTGCTGGATATGCTGGACCAACCCGAACAGTGGAGCGGTCGCCCATTCGGTCCACGCCTGCAGTTGTTCTATCGCAATCAGGTACTGACCAGCCTGATTCCTGCACTGGACAGGCAGCCTTCGGAACCAATGCGGCGAGGACTGCTGGCAGCCCCGCCCCGCTGATCGATTCAAGGCGTCAAAGACGCCTCTTCCATTTCAGCGGCTTCAGCCGCCATGATCTTGTAGGGGTGATCGGACGCCAGCAGCTCCTTGCCTTGCTCTGTCGGGAACTCCACATCCAGATCAACAATACGGCCATCGCGGCAAACGTTGATGATCGTATCCATGCAGGACGACAACAACGAGTACTTCTCATCCGGCGCGGCGATGATAGTCTGCAGGCCCAAATCCGACATGAAGCCCAATGACGTCACCGTGTTCTCGGAGTCAAGTTTGTTGAACGCCTCATCGAAGACGGACAGACTCATGCCGCCCACCGGACGGCCATCACCACCTTCCTTGAGGCGGTAAGTTGCACCCAATGCAGCCGCCATGGCCACATAGAACGGTACCTGATGCTCACCACCGGAGCCGGTCTTGATACGCTGCGTCAGGGTCGTCTTGCGATTGCCTTGCAGGTCTTTTACCACCAGCTCGAAGTTGTAGAAGTTGCGGTAGTCCTGCAGCAGACTGCTTTCGCCTTCATCGCGCAGCACATCGTGGATCTTGTTCAACGCCTCGCGGTGGGTGTTATCACCCTGATGCTGAATATCGAACAGGGTGCCCACGTTGGCCTGATCCAGACGGGTATAGGCTTCGACCAGCTCCAGAATGTCCTTCAGCTCCGGGTTGGGCATCATCTCGAAGCTGTACATCTCTTGATGGAACGGACGGTTCTTCAGGTGACTGTTAAGCTCACGGATCAGGTCCTTGATCTTGTTGATCTGGTCATTCAGGTGCGCCACAAAGTCTGAGCGGAAGGCGGTCTCGGCCTCCAAACGGGCACGTTCGGCCTTCTTGGTATACTCAGCCAGCTCGGAGTCACGCAGCGCCTGCACGGTTTTGTTGACGTAGAACTCCAGATCTTCATGAGTGGAGTCGGCACTGATATTATCCAACTCCTGATGGCTCATGCCACCGCCGTGATAGCGCGCCTTGTACTGGGCCACGGCATCACGCACGGCGTTTTTCTTTTTCTCGTGCAGCTGCAGTTCTGACTGTGCTTTCTTGGCTGCCTCAAAAATGATGCGCTCCAGCTCCCCGCCACAGCTTTCATCCAAATAGTCGCGCTTTTCCTGCGCCGACTGGGCATCAAAGTGGGGTTTTTCCTCGCACAGCGTACGGGCCTGAGCGTGTTCCACCAGCTCCTGCTCCAGCACTTCAAGGGCTGCATTGTCCTTGATCATGCCGGTACGTACCTTCTGCAGCTTGTCCATCAGGGTTTTCTGACGGGCTTCCACCTGCTTCTGGCCGTCGGCCAGCTCGGCAATGCGCTGCTGGATACCGCTGTCATCATGGTTGCGCAGATCCACAACCGCCTGCTCGTAACCCTGTATTTCGCTGCTGAGCTGCTCACGCTGATTGACCAGATCGAACACACTTTCGGTGACCTGCGTCAGCCCCGACGTCATGCTGATCAAGGCATCACGCAGCTTTTCCAGCGATTCGTGACGCTTGCCCAGGGTGGTGAATTCCGCGATCAGTTCATCCACCTGACGCCCCTGCACTTCGAGCTGATCCTGACGGCGACGGATACCCATAATCGGGCTCAGTTCGTTGATGGAAGTGGTCGAGCCTTCGGTCTGCAGCATGCAGTCGTAGGTCAGGGCCCGCTCCTGACGCAGCAGTTCCTGCTCGGTTTCCACCGCCATTACGCCACCCAGGGCACGGTTAAGGTAAGCCTGGGCATGTTCGTTGTCGGTTTCAATAAACTGCGCCAGTGAGCCCGGTTTGCTGCGGTGCAGCCAGTCACCTGACTTGGTGGTATTGATAATTCGACAGCCCTTGAGATGACGCCCCTTGCGGCGGTACAGGGTGATCGCCTCCTTGACCCTGTCCGGTGCCACCACCAGTGCTTCACGGCGTGCACCCAGGAAGGACTCGATGGCGATACGCCACTTGTCATCATTGATGTCGGCCAGCTCGCATATCGGCGTGGAATCGATACCATATTCGCTCAGCAGCTCCATCAGCTCACGGGTATTGTGACGGATGGGCGCACGCCCCTGCTGCAGCTGTTCCACCGCACTTTTCTGGTTCTGGATCAGGCTGCGCAGATCGTTAATACGGATTACCGACTCTTCATAGCGGCGCGAGATCGCTTTGCGCACGCTATCGACCTGCTCCTTGAGCTCACTGATCACCTTATCCACACTGACAGGCTCAGACGGCCAGGCATCAGCCAGCATGTTTTCACCAGAGCGCCAAAGCTCAACTGAACGCTCCACCAGCGGCTTGAAATCATCCGGCAGCAGATCGTTATAGTTGGCAAAACTCACAGTGGTACGCAGCAGATTGTAGGCCTGCTGGATCTTGTCCTTGACCACGTTCTGCTCGTGCTGACGTGCCTTGACAGTGGATTCCAGTGCATTGATCTTGTGGGCCGAGTCGCTGCTGTTCAGCTCTGCACGCGCATCGGCCAGATCCTGCATCGCCTGATTCAGGCGCGCACTGTTTTCTTCCAATTCCTGCTGCAGCTTTTCTTCCTGCTCACTGTAGGCTTCCAGCCGCTCGGCCGCATCTTCCTTGCGCAGATCCGCTTGTTCAAAACGGCCTTCGTGAACGACCCACTCATATTCAACTGCATTTTTCACGTTGCGGCTGATGCCGTTGCACAGCTCCTGCGCCTTCTCCAACTCGGCAATGCGGTTGGAGACCTCAAGTGTCTTCTGCTCCATCGCCCGGTATTCATCCAGCGACTTGCGGAAGGCGCCGACATGTACGATGTTTTCGTCCAGCACGAACTCGCGAATGAATCGCGTCGGGCTGTCGATCGGCACAAATTTCAGCGCGTTTTTGAAGTTTTTGACGAACTTATCGTCATCATTCGGCATTTGTGCATCATGGCTCAGGTGAGTCACCATATCGCGGATAAAGCGGTTGGCCCGCTTCTCCAGAATCATCTCCGGACACTGCTTGAGCAGACTCTCACGCACCTCGTTCCAGGGGCGCGGCATACGGCCATTGCCTTCCTTGACCGAGAAATCATCCAGCGACACGGAAAACTCCGGCAGAATAAACCGTCCCAGCACATCTTCTTCCGCACTGGCGGTTGATGCACTGATGGCAATGCCAATGCAGCTTTCTTTCGCGGTTTCGGTATCGAAGAAACTCAGCGCCATATAGGTCAGCGAGTCTTCGCGGGCGGTCGCTTTCTTGCCGTTATCATCCATGAAGCCCAGACAGTAGGTACGCAGAGAGCGCTCGCTCTTCTCACCGGCCGAGGCGTTGAAGCTCAGGTGGCGCTTGTGGCCGCCCATGAGTATCGTCTGGATTGCGTCCAGCAGGGATGACTTGCCAGAGCCGTTGGGGCCCACAATCGCCACATTACCCTTGATCGGAATCTCGACTGCGCCCAGCACATACCAGTTGACCAGCACAATCCGGTTTAGCTGCTTCATGCGGGCTTCTCCTCAGTCTCGGGGGTTGGCGTGTCAGGAAGGTCGACCGGTTCGATATCTTCAGGCTCCTGCTGATCACGAATGTCGGTGTCGCACAGTGCTTCCAGCTGGCCAATATAGTCTTCCACCACCACCTGACGGATGGTCGGATTGATCTTCAGTGGGATGTTTTTCGGATCAGTTTCATCCTGCTTGCCACGCTCAATCAGGCCATGGCGGGTAAACAGGGAGATGATCTCCTTGAGACGCGTCTCGTTGGGAATCTCCTTGCCGGTCAGGTTGCTGAACAGGCGCAGCAGCTCGTCTGTACTGGTGTAGGCCTTGCCGCCTTCCACTTCAAAGCTTTCCAGTTTCTGCTCGTACTGCTGACGCAGACAGAGCATCAGCAGCGACTCGTCCAGCTTCAGACGCAGCACACGCTCTTCACCCTGCGGCAGAATACCCAGATAGGCTTCATCTGGCTGATACACCAGACTCCAGCCAATGGCCGCAAACAGGTTACGAAAATACTCCGTATTGCCGGCAATGAGAAAATAGCTGTCACGGTGTACCGGCCGGTCCGCATAGAGAAACTGATTGCTCAGCAGCTGGTTGGCGGCACGGATGAAGTCATCGGCACCATGCTGTTCATTGCGGGAGACGATTTTCTGCAGATCACCAAGCATTAGCTGTTCCTGTGGATAACAAAACCACGACACTCCACCATTCCGGAGACGTTAACGTAGTTGTCTTCAAATTGAATTCGATAGCGCTGCCGCATCCGCTGTGCCTTCTTGCCCAGCGAGTTGAAGTGGCGAACGTAACTGAAGCAGATGTAGTCTTCCACCGTACCGATCCGAAAATCGGTGGCCCTCAGCTGGTCGCGGCCGGCAAGCTGGCTCTCCAGGTAGGTCTCGATCCGGTCCACATTGACTTCGCGCCGCTCTTTCCACTCCTTGAACAGACGCCGCAACTCCAGCACGGAGGGGTCGATCTCTTTCTGGGTGATAATGCGCGGCTGAGCCTCTACCCTGCGGCGTACCGGTGCACGCACACTGGCAGGTGAAATAAAGCCCACCTCATCCAGTGTAGTGAGCGGCGGAATGACCTTTTCCGGCAGGTTGCCCACCGCCGCAATCAGGCGCGACAAGCGTGCTGCCATGCCCGGTGTGGTCTTGTCCATGTAGCGAACGGTATCCGCTACCCGCTTCTCCAGCTGGTAGCGGAAATCGTCAATGGCGGCCAGACGCTGATCCACTGAGTCAAAGATCCGGATAATGCGGTTGATATGCTGGTGCACCTGCGCTTCGGCAACGTCGTATGACATATCCAGCTGCATCTGATAATGCTCTGCAAGCTGCTGCAGTTTGAGCGGATCGAACTGCAGGTCACGCAGCATGGAGAGAATCTGACGGCGAAAGCGGAACGGGTTGTTACGGGTTTTCAGCGTCTTGTAGTCGGAAACCAGTATCTGCTCAACAAAACGGTCAAAGAAACCGCGCACGATCTCCTGCGGGTTATTGCTGGCCGACAGGTTCATCTTCAGCTCACGCAGGCCCAACATCATGTCAGTCAAGTGGGCACTGAAATCCGCCGCCGTCTGGGCCGCTTCAGACAGCGTGATACCTCGCCCCAGAGGGTCACTGATGGCCGATTCCAGCGAACTGAGCACGTTCAGTACGGCACCGCCGTAGCTGCGTTTTTCCAGCCGGGCGATGCTGACCAGCGAGCGCAGCAGGTAGCTGACTGAAGGTGAAAGCAGTACATAGGTACGGTAAACCTTCTGTTCCTCTTCCAGCCAGCCGGTCTGGACCAAACGCCGATAGATGCGGTTGGTGTACTCGGCACTGGAACGAGGCGGCTCAGCGCCTGCATCTTCGCCGGGCTCTGCCTCCCAGCGACGCACACCCAGCCTCACCACGGCATTCTCGATGCTGGAACGCACCAGGTCCCGCGGAATAAAGGGATCGATCAGATCCTCGTCAAAAAAGAGATCTGCCAGCTCCAGCAGCACCGACTGATACACCTGCCGGTTCTGCCCCGAGAGCGGGAGAAATATGTCTTCAGGAAGCTTGTTGAAAAGCACTGATCCGTCCAGTTATACGCCGATTCCGATAGCAGGCTATGTTAGCGAAAAACTGGCAGGGAGATAAGGGGAATTACAGCGCTCTGTCCGTACTCCAAAACCCGTCCTCTACTTACACACGTCTTCTGCCAAACACCATGAATTATCCCCTTGATACAGAAAGGAATAATAATTTAGCCAAAGGGCTTGACGGTACAGGGTCTCATCACTAATATACGCCCCCACAGTTCAGGTGTTCCTCGATAGCTCAGTTGGTAGAGCAGTAGACTGTTAATCTATTGGTCGCTGGTTCGAGTCCAGCTCGAGGAGCCAAATATATGATCTGTAAATCGGTTTTCCTCGATAGCTCAGTTGGTAGAGCAGTAGACTGTTAATCTATTGGTCGCTGGTTCGAGTCCAGCTCGAGGAGCCACCGAAGTCGGAGTGTAGCGCAGTTTGGTAGCGCATCTGGTTTGGGACCAGAGGGTCGGGGGTTCGAATCCCTCCACTCCGACCATCCTTATATTATCCCGGTTTTCCCGCATATTACCTTCGTCATAAATCTGTATACTGGCCGCCTCTTAAGGAGGAGCCGATACCATGACGGACGTTTTATCCATTACCGCACCGATTTTCATCATCATTGGCTTTGGTTATCTGGCGGTCAAATCCGGCCTGATGCCACGGGAAGCGATGCCCTTGTTGGGGCGATTTGTACTCTATTTCACTTTGCCCGCCCTGATTTTCGGCACTCTGTCGCAGATGCAGGTAAGCGAAGTTATCCAGTTTGACTTCCTGACCATTTATGCCATTGGCTCCCTTGGCGCACTGCTGGGCGGTATAGCCCTTAACCGGCTTATTTTCAATACCGATCTGGCCGAGGCCAGTGTTCGCGGCATGGGAATGTCAGCATCCAACAGCGCCTTTATTGGCTACCCCGTTTTACTGCAGGTATTTGGTTCAGCCCCCACCCAGCCTTTCACCATGGCACTGCTGGTGGAAAACATCCTGATTTTGCCGCTGGCCCTTATTCTGATCGAGTATGGCAAGCGCGATACCGGTACTGGCGAGCCTTTGTTACAGGTTTGGCGCCGCATTTTCATGCGCATTTTGCGCAGCCCCTTGATCATTGCCATTCTGGCCGGCCTGATCTGTGCCAGCCTGCAGCTGTCGATACTGTCCGCGCTGGACCGCAGCCTGGAGATGCTGGCCATGGCTTCAGTGGGCACAGCGCTGTTTGTAATCGGCGGCTCTCTGGTCGGCACGCGCGTCAATGACAGCCTTGGCAGTATCAGCCTGGTCGCTGCAGGCAAGCTTCTGCTACACCCATTGCTGATGCTGTTGCTGGTTATGCTCTGGCGCGACTTTGATCCGCAGCTTGAAAAGGCTGTCATACTCGCCGCAGCGATGCCGATGCTGAGCGTATTCCCGATCATAGGCGGCAACTACGGGTATGGTCGTCAGTGCGCAGCTATGTTGCTGGTCACCACCGCACTTTCCTTTATTACCCTGACCCTCATTCTGGCGCTGATGGGGTAATGGTTTTATGCAGTGGTAATATGAACACTCACATCCAGCCCGATTGCTGCACAGGTTTTTATTGTTCATGAATGTTCTTGTTGTTGGTTATGTTTGGCCCGAGCCTGCTTCCAGTGCCGCAGGCTACCGCATGCTGGCCCTGCTCGATGCCTTCCGGGATCAAGGCTGGACAGTGACTTTTGCCAGTCCTGCTGAAAAAAGCATCCACCGCGCCAACCTGCCCGCTCGCGGTATCAACGAAGTCAACATCGCACTGAACTGCTCCAGCTTTGATGATTTCATCCGTGTCCTGCAGCCCGACCTGGTGATGTTTGATCGTTTCATGATGGAGGAGCAGTTCGGCTGGCGGGTGGAAAAACACTGCCCCGAGGCCATTCGTCTGCTGGATACCGAAGACCTTTCCTGCCTGCGCCATGCACGTCACCAGGCCTGTAAACACAGCGGTGAAGTCAGCCTGACGGTCGGCCCTGACCTGCTGTTCTCGGATCATGCCAAACGCGAGGTTGCCGCCATTTTGCGCAGTGATCTGACGCTTATGATTTCCCGGGCCGAAATCGAGCTGCTGACGTCAACATTCAAGGTCGACCCTGCCCTGCTTCACTACAGCCCTTTCATGCTGCCACCTCTGAACAGAAAAGAAACGGAGCAGCTGCCGACCTTCGAGCAGCGAGAACACTTTCTGGCCATCGGCAACTTCCGTCACGCCCCTAACTGGGATGCCGTCCTGTGGCTGAAGCAATCCATCTGGCCACTTGTTCGTCAACAGTTGCCGCAGGCCGAGCTGCATATATATGGCGCCTACCCTCCCCCAAAGGCAACGGCACTGCACAATCCGAAACAGGGCTTTCTGGTAAAGGGCTGGGCAGAAGACGCCCATGAAGTGATGCGCAAGGCGCGGATTAACCTGGCACCACTGCGCTTTGGCGCAGGCCTGAAGGGCAAACTGGTAGATGCCCTGGCCTGTGGCACACCCTCTGTGACTACATCTGTAGGTGCCGAAGGAATGGCTGAGACTGATGCCTGGCCGGCACCTGTAGCAGATGATGCCGAAGAATTTTCGACTGCCGCCGTTGCATTATACCGGGATGCGCCACAATGGAGAGCATGCCAGCAGCAAGGCTTTGAGCTACACGACCGCCACTTTCAGTTCCAGCGCCATGCCGATGCGCTGATATCACGCCTTAACCTACTCAGAGCCAACCTTGAGCAGCACCGACTGAATAACTTTACCGGCGCCATGCTGCGTCACCATACTCTGAAAAGCACTCAATATATGGCACAGTGGATCGAAGCCAAACAGCGCAAGTGAGCCCACATGATTGATATACAGGATGTAACCGTTTACCAGCAACAGACACCGGTACTGCAGCACTTCTCCCTGCGGGTAGAACGCGGTGAGCGCGTCGCCATTCTCGGCCCGAACGGAGCAGGCAAGAGCACACTGCTGAAACTGATCAGCCGCGAACTATACCCCGTGGTGCGCGACGGCAGCCATGTGCGGCTCTACGGCAGCGAAAGTGTCAACCTGTGGGAGCTGCGCAGCCGTATTGGTTTCGTCTCGCATGAATTGCAAGAGGATTACACACCCTATACCCGCGCACTGGATGTCATCCTGTCCGGGTTATTCGGCGCGATCGGGCGGCATGATCACCTGCAGGCTTCTGAAGAGCAGCGTCAAAGAGCCATCGACCTGTTGCAGCAAATCGGACTGATTGACCAAGAACAGCAGATGTTTCAACGCCTTTCCACAGGCCAGAAACGTCGGTTGCTGCTGGCCAGAGCACTGATTCATCAACCCGAAGCTCTGATTCTGGACGAGCCCGCGAACGGCCTCGACATGGGCGCCGCAGCGCTGATGTTGAAGCAGATGCGACAATTTTGTCAGCAAAATGGCTCCATGCTGATCGCAACCCACCATGTGGACGAGATTATTCCTGAAATTGAGCGCGTGGTATTGCTGTCACAAGGTACAGTGGTTGCGGACGGCCCCAAAGAGGAAGTACTGACTGGCGCCAACCTTTCAGCGCTGTACCAAACGCCGCTGGAAATCAGCGAACAAAATGGCTGGTACCGGCTCTGGCATTGTTGATGGCATTATGTATTAATAAAATCTAATATAAATGCAAAACTGATGCACAACTTTACAGGAGCTACAAATGAAAACAGCCCATGATTTGGTAATGGCCGCCAAGGAAAATATCACCGAAGTCAGCGTCGAACATGCTGACGAAGCCATTAGAGCCGCCGATCTTCTGGTTGATGTGCGCGAGCCGGATGAATACCAGAGCGGCCATCTTTCAGGTGCCATCAACATTCCACGCGGCCTGCTGGAATTCAAGTTCAGCAACGACGAGTCGCTCAACGCTCGCGATCTCAATATCGTCATCTATTGCAAGAACAGCGGTCGCGCAGCCCTCAGCGCCAAAAGTCTGGCTGAGATGGGATACCTGCACGTTACCTCCATCACCGGTGGCATTGAGGCTTGGCAGGCCGCTGACAAACCCGTTGTTACGCCCACTCTTCCCGAGTTTGACTGAACAGCCGCTCGATCTCGTTACAGACGTACTCTGCCGGCAACCACTGCTCCAGTGAGCCGGCAGCATAATCGAGAAACCCCCTCGCAGCATGTGGCAGACGCCGGTCACGTCGAATAATGAAGTGCCAGTGACTGTCGAGCGGAAACTGCTGCAACGGCAACACTTCAATGCCCGGGTGCTGCAGCGGCAGCACATGACGCGACACCACTGCCAGTCCCATGCCTGAAGAAACACCCACGCGAATCGCTTCATTACTGGCCATCTGCAGCGTATCGGATAACTGCACGCCCTGCGCATGCAGCCAGCTCTCGAACAGCATACGAGTGGCCGAGCCGGGTTCACGCAACAGGAACCGCTCATGCTTGAGATCGTGAATGGATAACTGTGCTTTCTGCACCAAAGGGTGCTGCTGAGGGGCAATCATAACCAGTGGATTGCGCAAAAACCGTGCTGCAACGGCCTGTTCCAGTGCTGGCGGATGACTGAACACATAAACATCATCCAACTGTTGCTCAAAACGCTGCAGCAACTGCTGACGGTTACCGATCTCAAGAGTCAGATCCACCTCTGGAAACGCCTGACTGTAAGGACCGAGCAATCGTGGCAGCACGTACTGCGCTGTGTTCACCAGTGCAATACTGAAGCGTCCGCGGTGACCACCTCTAAGCTCTGACAAATAGTCGGCAAAATCTTCAAATCGACCAGTGACATCCAGTGCCGAGCGATACAGCTCTCGCCCCACATCGGTCA
Source organism: Marinobacterium sp. MBR-111 (assembly GCF_040547585.1). Lineage (NCBI taxonomy): Bacteria > Pseudomonadati > Pseudomonadota > Gammaproteobacteria > Oceanospirillales > Oceanospirillaceae > Marinobacterium > Marinobacterium sp. MBR-111. The sequence continues at coordinate 161,715 of NZ_JBEPQA010000004.1, read as the reverse complement.
GCTCCAACCCCTTGTTACCCGTCCTCAACAAGGGCTCGCCCACCGTTTCGGTCAACCTTTTAAGTTGCTGGGACACTGTCGGCTGACTAAGGTGAAGCTGATGAGCTGCCGCCGTCACCGAGCCGGTGCGCACAACAGCCACGTATACCTCCAGCAGTCGAAACGTCAAATGCCTGAGTCGCACGGACACACCTATGTATAGATAATTTTCTATACATAGTTCACCAAGAATTAATTAGATTCAATACCCTTTCAACGGCACAATTCGCGCAAGATTCAGAGACGGAGTCAATCATGCCTGATATTGTTGTGATGTTTTTTCTGCTCGGCGTTGTTGCCGGGCTGGTCAAATCCGACCTGACCATTCCCAAAGCCGCCTACGACACTCTCAGCCTGCTCTTGATGCTGACTATCGGTCTCAAGGGCGGCATGGGACTGCACGGCAACCTCAGTTGGCAACTGGTGCCGGAGATGCTGCTGGTCATGGTAATCGGTGCACTGATTCCACTATTACTGTTTCCGCTGCTGCGCAAGCTGATACGCCTGTCGCTGGCGGACAGTGCCAGCATCAGTGCACATTACGGCTCGGTAAGCGCCGGTACCTTTGCCGTCGCGCTGGCATTTGCTGAAACCCACCAGCTCACAATCGGCCCGGAAGTCACGCTTTACCTGGTGCTGCTGGAACTGCCCGCGATCATGGTGGGCCTGGCGCTGTATCGCAAATTTGCTGCCGGCAGCAATACCGGCTCACGCATCAGCCTGCTGCATGAGACCCTCACCAACCGAGGCGTTATTCTGCTGGCCGGTGGCGTGATCATCGGTTACCTCTATGGCCCGATGGAAGGTGCCTCAGTAACTGATCTGTTCACCAATGCTTTCAAGGCAGTACTGGCCCTGTTCCTGCTGGAAATGGGCTTGACGGCTGCCGAAACACTGCGCCCAATCCCGCTTAAACACTGGCGCCTGCTGGCCTTTGCCTGCTGTGCACCGTTACTGCTGTCACTGTTTGGTCTGGGCGCAGCCATGGCGCTTGAGCTGCCGAGCGGCAGCGCCCTGATTCTGGCCAGCTTGACGGCAAGCGCTTCCTATATAGCGGCGCCGGCTGCTATCCGAGCCGCTATCCCGGAAGCCAATATCGGCCTGGCCATGCTGGCATCACTGGGCTTCACCTTTCCGTTCAACGTGATTATCGGTATCCCGCTGTACCACCAGATGAGCCTGGCACTGCTGTGATATACAACCCGAGAGATCTGTGTAATGCTCTGAGCACGAGGGTAATTTGCTCAAGAGACAGACATGAAGGCTCTCTCTGCGCTAAAGGTGCTGGTCGTTGACGACCAGCCCATCATCGACGAATTCTGCCGCAAGGTGCTTGAGCACTTGGGTTGTGAGCAGGTTTACTCAGCCCTGAGCGGTCGCGAAGCGATCGAGATTCTAACCCGTGAACCCCGCATTGATATGGTTCTCACGGATATCGACATGCAACCCGGGAATGGCCTTGAGCTGTTGCAGACAATTCGTTGCGGCGGTATTCCCAAAGTGCCGCGCGACCTCTGCGTGTTGATGTTTACCGATTACAACTATCGCAACAACGTGATGAACGCGGTAGGGCTGGACTGTAACGGTTTCGTCAGCAAACCACTCAGCGTAGCGCTGCTCAGTGACAAGATTGATGCCGCCCGGCGCCGGAAAATCACCCTTGCTGATACCGCCGTATACCGCTCAATCCCCACCAGCGTGAATACGGCAGTCGGCGTCAACAAGCCTGCCGATGGTAGCCTGTATCCGCGGCAATCCGCTGGCTCCACTCATACGCCTGCACACGAACCTTCTACACCCGAACCAACAGTATCGACCACTCCAAGCCCAGGCCCTTCACAGACACAGATGCCACCAGAAGAAAATGATGCCGACAGGTTCAGACAGGCCCTCACGGAACTGGTACCGAGCAACAGCAAAGACCCCTTTCTGCAGCAGAAACAGCAGCAGTTGACTGACATCCTGCACCAGTTGGATGCCATACGCCGCGAAATCAGTTTCGGCAGCGACGATACAGCGGCACAGATGACCAATAGCCTGGAACAGATCAGTGCTGAGATGTTCGGACAAGAGTATCAACATCAGCGCGAGCATCACTTCAGCCATCTCTCAGCACACCAGGCCGAACATGGCATGATCCTGCAGCGCACGCAGATGCTGGCCAACAAGATTCGCCAGAACAAGAAACCCAAGGCCCTGTTGGCGCACCAGCAATTGCTGCAAGCCTGGTACCGCCACATTGCTGGCAAGGACCAGCAGTATGCTCGCTATCTGACAACACAAGGAACACTCGGATGACAGACCACGGGCAAGACGGGCAACTGATGTTGCTGATCGCCAGCCTGGCAGCACTGATGTTCATGCTGTCCTCGGCGCTGCTGTTTCGGCTTTATCAAGTATTGCGGCGCGAGCGTGACATCCACAGCGAACACATGGGGCTGGTTTTTGATAATACGGCAGAGGGCATTGTTCTCCTGCGTCATGGCCAAATACTGCGCATCAATCAAAGCGGAGCAACACTGCTGGGCCAAGACAGCGAGACATTGGCCGGCAAATCCCTCACCGAGTTGCTTGAAGCAGCTGATTCGGTCTCCATTGAGGCACTGCAAGGCCATCAGAACCATCAATTCAACGAACTCAAATGCCGCCACGGTAACGGTCGCCTGATTTTGCTTGAAGGCACCCTGTCACCCATTCGAACCGAGCGCCGCCACAAGCAACACTCGCCGACAGGGGTACTCATTTTTCGTGACGTATCCGACCGTTTGCAACAACAGGCACAGGAAGCACGCAACCACCTGGTTCTGGCAGCAGTCTCACGGGTTAACAACAATTTCCTGCTGTACAAAGACCCCAAACGACGCTTTGGCGAGCTACTGGAAACACTCAAGGAGCTGACCGGCTCCCCCATGGGCTTTATCAGCGAGCGTATGGAGCAGGATGGAAAGCCATTCATGCGCTGTTACGCCATCACTAACCTAGCCTGGGACCAGTCCTCCCATAACCTGTATGTAGATAATATCGAGAAGGGCATCGATTTTCACAACCTCGACAACCTGTTTGGGCGTACCTTGTTAACCGGCGAAGTGGTCATTTCCAACCACCACGATCCGGTCCATCGCGCAGGCTCCTGCCCGGCCGGACACCCGGACCTGGACTCTTTTGTGGGCATTCCGCTCAAGTTTCGCGGTGAAGTGCTGGGCATGTATGGCCTGGCAAACCGGGCAGACGCCTACGATCAGGAGCTGGTGGAATGGCTCCGCCCTCTGACAGATGCCATTACCGGCATCATGTACGCCTTCCGCATTGAACGCGCCCAGCGAGAATCAGAGCGACGCATGCTTCAGGCCCGTGATGAAGCGGAGCATGCCAACCGTCTCAAAAGCGATTTTCTCGCTACCATGAGCCATGAAATTCGCACTCCGCTCAATGCTGTCGTCGGCATGCTGGACTCGCTGGAAGCAACCGAGCTGGATGACCGCCAAACCGGCTATATGCAATCAGCATCCACTGCCGCCGACACCTTGCTGCGACTGATCAATGATGTACTCGACTTTTCCAAAATCGAGGCCGGCATGCTTACCCTGGTGCAGGAGCCATTCAACCTGTGCGAATCGATTCACTCAGTGTTGACCGCCACATCCGTCAACGCTGCGGCAAAAGGTCTTGATCTGTACCTGAACTATGCACCCGACGTTCCCTTGAGCATCATCGGTGATCCAATACGTATGCGCCAGATTCTCAACAATCTGGTCAGCAACGCAGTCAAATTTACCGAGGCGGGCCATGTCATACTCACCGTCAGTCAACGTACTGTCGAAGCAACCGGCGAAGTACACCTGTTAATCAGTATTGAGGATACCGGCATCGGTATCGACAACCGCGACCTGACAATCATCTTTGAAGCCTTCCGTCAGATTGACCACTCAATTACCCGCCATTATCAAGGCACCGGGCTGGGACTTGCGATCACCCGCAATCTCGTCAATGCGATGCAGGGACGTATCGATGTAAAAAGCTCGCCGGGCACAGGCTCACGCTTCATTGTGGAGCTGCCGCTGCAGCCAGCCAACACTGCCACATTGCACACGCGGCTGGCAGAACTCAATGCATTGTCTCAGCAACAGCTGCTGTGTGTTACCAACTCTCATCAGCTGTTTGAATACCTGTACAGCCTGCTGAGCCCACACTTCGAGCAGTTCGACTGCCATTTTCGCCCTCTTGAAGAGGAACCCCAAACAGGCCAGTACTCCATGTTGCTGGTGGATGACCGCCGCTTCAAACTGGCTCCCGAGAGCTTGCGTGGCTGGATTCAGCAGCGAGGCGGCAACGGTGAATTGATCGGCCTGTCACAACGCGACCTGGCCCAGGCCTTTATCCCCGTCACAGCCCAGTTGCAACCACCGCTGTCACCGCTGCAACTGGTGGATACTCTGAGTCGAATTGTTCAGCCGGAAACAGCAACAGCCACAGGCGATACTGCCTTCGCGGAACCGGAGCACACTGCAGAGCCAATAACAGACGGGCTGTCGATCCTGATCGCGGAAGACCACCCGATCAACCAGAAAATGATGGAGATTCTGATGCAGCGTGCCGGTGCGACCTGGCAGCTGTGCAGTGATGGGCTTGAGGTGATTCAGGCAATGCAGTCAGATGCCCATTTCGACCTAATTCTGATGGATTTGCACATGCCTAACATGGATGGTTATGAAGCCACTCGCAGCATCCGAGACCTGCCCGGCCCGGAGCGGAACATTCCGATTATTGCGGTCACCGCCGATGCACTGGCTGGTGATCGAGAGAAATGCCTGGCGGCCGGCATGAATGACTATCTGGCCAAGCCGGTTCGCCTTGCAGACTTGCAACAGGTGATCGCACGCACTATGGCGGCCCATACAGACACCGCAACAGCCAATAGACCAGAACCTGAGGTGCCTGAGACGTTCGACAGTGACAACCTGGTTGAGCAGGTTGGTGATGCAGAGTCAGCCGCCTTACTGGTACGTGAGTTTGCCAACACGTTGCGTGCCGAGCTGCAGATTCTGCAGCAGGCGCTGGATGCGGACGACCTGGAAGCGGCACGCTCAGCCTCACACCGAATTAAGGGTAGTGCTCGCACCATCGGCTGTAATCTCCTGGCCGCGGAGCTGCAGCAGATCGAAACTGCCTGCCGCAGCGAGAGCAAGCCAAGTGCCAGTAAAGCCATGACCGACGTCATGAAACAGCTCCCCGACCTGCTGGAGCAGCTGAACAGCTTCAGTGAAGCCAACACTCTGCTTTGATTACAACCGCGGCTCTGCCATGAAACGCTGCAGCACACGGTATAGCCCGTGTGCATCGGCACTTCCCGCCAGTTCACGGATCGAGTGCATGGCAAACTGAGGCACACCGACATCCAGCGTACGCACGCCCAGCTCTCCGGCCGTGATTGGCCCGATGGTACTGCCGCAAGCCATATCGGAGCGCACCACAAAGCTCTGAACCGGCACCCCTGCCTGAGCCGCCAGGTGCCGGAAGATTGAACTGGTTTCGCTGTTGGTCGCGTAGCGCTGGTTGGCATTGATCTTGATAACCGGCCCACGATTGAGCAGCGGGCCGTGGTTATCATCGTGCCGATCGGCAAAGTTGGGATGCACACCATGAGCATTATCGGCTGATATCAACATGGACCGGGCCAGTGCGCGATTGCGGTTGTCCACATCAGGCATAAGGCGCTCCAGCCACTGCGCCAGCATCGGCCCCTGCGCACCACATGCACTAAGACTGCCAACCTCTTCATGATCATTGCAGACCAACACCTGCCCCGCACCTGCAGCCGGGGCATCCAGCAGGGCCTGCAGACCAATGTAACAACTGAGCAGATTGTCCAATCGCGCAGAGGTCAGAAATTCCTGCTCAAGCCCAATCAGCGCAGCGCTCTGGGTATCATAGAGGCACAACTCATAGTCCAGCACCTGAGCCAGATTCCCCGTACCTTCGCGCATCAACCAATCAGCCAGCAGCTGACGAAAATCCGGCTTCTCATCTGTTTGCCCCATCAGCACCGGCAGGAAGGTCTGCGCATTGATGGTTCGGCTGGAATTGGCTTCTCGATCAAGATGAATGGCAAGGCTCGGCACCACCGCGATCGGGCGGCGCAGATCCAGAAGCGTGCTGCAGACATCACCATCTTTACTGCGATAGGTCACACGCCCCGCCAGTGACAGGTCGCGGTCAAACCAGGGGTTGAGCAAAACCCCGCCATAGACTTCAACGCCAAGCTGGAAGTAACCCTTGCGGTGCAGCTCCGGATTCGGCTTGACCTTCAGACAGGGGGAGTCGGTATGCGCCCCAACAAGACGCCACCCCTGATTAACGGCGGCCTCCTGCTCAGGATGACGCCAGGCGATAATTGAGGATCCATTGCGACGGATAAAGTAACCCTCTCCCGGCTCCGGACGCCAGCGCTCAGCTTCGCTCATTTCACGAAAACCGGCCTTGAGCAGGCGCTGCACCATCTGTTCCACAGCATGAAAGGGTGTGGTTGCCTGATCCAGAAAGCGGATCAGGTCCTGATTGAATTCAGTTTGCTGTTTCATTGCGCGTCCTCAGCCTTGATCACCTCTATCAGTTCCACCCGAAAAATCAGCGTAGAGTTGGCCGGAATATCTGGGGATGGACTGGTAGCACCGTATGCCAGCTCGGGGGGCAGATAGATCATCGCTTCACCGCCTTCCTGCATCAGCATAAGGCCTTCACGCCAGCCTCGGATCACCTGATTCAGTGGGAAGGTAGCCGGTTTTTCCCGCGCGTAGGAGCTGTCGAATATCCCCCCATCCACTCGCGTACCCTCATAGTGAACCACCACCGTATCACGTGCGGTAGGGCTGGCCCCGTCACCCTTGCGCAGATGTTCGATCTGCAGCCCAGAATCGGTGACGCTGACCGTTTCGCGCTCACGATTGCTGGCCAGAAATTCATTACCGGCCTTGCGGGTTTCATCGTTCAGCGCCTTGTCGATCAGCTCCTGACGAAAGCGTTCTTTTTCCGGGTCTTCACCGCACCCGGCCAGCAGGCCGGCAAACGCCAACGTCACGACCAGAGATTTCCAGATCTGCATCCTCACACTCTCCGTACATACAGGTGTAAAGCAATGATTTTACATTACCCAGCTCCATGACTACACTCACAAAGCTGTAGCTGACGGAACTCGGAGCCCAGAGTGCCTGTCACAGAAGGAGCCACCGCCTGATTCAGGTGTTTTTCAGCGGTGGAGCTCAGCTCCAGCCACATGATCCGGAGATCCGCCTCTCATGCTCAAGCCTCATTTTCTGACACTCGTCACGGCACTGACATTCACGCTGGGCATCGCCCCTGCACAAGCCAATCTTGCCCCCGAGCCCATCCATACTCAAACGATGCTGGATGTCGTGACATCACTGCAGCAGGGGCACTACAACCGGATCGATATTGACGACCAGCTGTCTGAAGCCGTACTGGATCAGTATTTGGCGACTCTTGACCCTGAACGCAGTCACTTCCTGGCCAGTGACATTCAACAGTTTGAGCAGTGGCGCCACCTGCTCGATGATCAAATTCTGCAGGGCGAGACTGAAGCTGCATTCGAGATTTTCAACCGTTATCAAGAGCGACGTTTGCAGCGGTTGAATTACATGATCAGCACCCTGGAAGACGAAAGCAACACCTGGGATTTCAACCGTGACGACGTGCTGGAAGGTGATCGCTCAGAGGCAGAGTGGATCAAAACCGATGCAGAACTGCAGCAGCTCTGGCGCAAGCAGTTGAAAAGCTCATTGCTGAGCCTGAAGCTGGCCGATAAAACCACCGAAGAAGCACAGGAAGTTCTGCTGCGACGCTACCAGAACCAGAAACAGCGCACCGACCAGGCCAAAAGTGACGATGTATTTGAAAGTTTCGTCAATGCCCTGACGCATGAATTTGACCCCCACACCCAGTACTTTTCCCCACAGGGGTCCGAGAATTTCCAGATCAACATGAGTCTTTCTCTGGAAGGTATCGGTGCTGTATTGCAGTCGGAAAACGACCAGACCAAGGTCGTACGACTGGTACCGGCCGGTCCCGCTGACAAAACCGGCCAGCTGAAGCCCGCTGACATCATCGTGGGTGTCGGACAGGGTGAAGACGGTGCCATTGAAGATGTGGTGGGTATGCGCCTGGATGATGTTGTCAGCAAGATTCGCGGTCCCAAGGGCACATTGGTGCGCCTGGAGGTGATCCCCGCCGATGCAGTCGATCGTCAAGCCCGCAAAGTCATAAGGATCGAACGCAACAAGGTAAAACTCGAAGAGCAGGCTGCCCGCAAGCGAGTACTGGAGCTTAACCGTGACGGCAAGGAGTTCAAGCTCGGCGTCATCGAAATACCGACATTTTACATCGACTTTGAAGCCCTGCAGAAGGGTGATCCCGACTACAAAAGCACCACACGTGACGTGGAAAAGCTTATCCATGAGCTGCGTGAAGAAAAGATTGACGGCCTGATAGTCGATCTTCGCAACAACGGCGGCGGCTCGCTGCGTGAAGCCAACGAGCTGGTAGGTCTTTTCATCCAGCGCGGCCCCACCGTTCAGATTCGCGATGCCTCCGGTCGCGTTGACATTTTGGGTGACTTCGATCCGAAGGTAGCCTGGGATGGTCCCATGGCCGTTATCGTCAACCGCCTGAGTGCTTCTGCCTCCGAAATTTTCGCCGGCGCCATACAGGATTACAACCGAGGCATTCTCATTGGCAACCGCACCTTTGGCAAGGGTACCGTCCAGACCCTGCAGCCGATCGAACACGGCCAGGTAAAACTGACCCACGCCAAGTTTTACCGCATCTCCGGCGACAGTACCCAGCACCGCGGAGTAGAGCCTGATATTCACCTCCCTTCTCTGTACACGGTTGAAGACATTGGAGAAAGCGCACTGGACAAGGCGCTGCCCTGGGACCAGGTACGCCCGGTTCGACATGGTCGCTTCCCCAGCCTGTCACCCTTTATGCAGCAACTGTTGGAAAGACATCAGGCCCGTACCGAAGCCGATCCGGATTTTATCTTCATGCGCAAACAGGTAGAGCACCTGGAAAAACAGAAGAAAATCACCCATATCACACTCAACCAAGACACGCTGCAACAGGAGCGAGAGACCAACGAGAACTGGCTGCTGAGCGTTGAGAACGAACGTCGCGCCGGCCTTGGGCTGCCGCCTGTGAAGACCCTGGCCGAAGTTGATGATACGCTGCCCAAAGATGAGCAGGGACGCCCAATCAATCCCGAGTCAGAAGCGATTCTGGCCGAGAGCGGTGAAGTTCTGCTCGACTTGATTGACCTGACTCTAAGCCACACAGCCGCCCTGCCGGACCACATATCGAACCGAAAGGCGATGGAGTAAACGCATGAAGCTGGGCAAGGTGAGTATTCTGCTGTTGGTACTGGTGCCAATGTTGCTGGCAATCGCCGCGGTCGCAAGCTACTTTGCCTACCAGAAAATGCAGTCCCAGCATGAAGTGAATTTGGCGGACCTGGAAAAGTTTGGCTACGAAATGGTCCCCAGCAACACGTACACTGAAAGCACAGGCGCTCTGGGCGCCCAGCAGCTTCCGGCCACCTTTACCGAGAAAAAACTCACCCCCACAGAGCGCGTGATCCGCGGCCTTATGCAGGATAAGGAGAACCTGCTGGCCGAGCAGGATACTCTCAAAAGCGAAATTGATGCGCTGAAACAGCAGATCACTGAGTTGCAGGAATACAAACGCCTGAACCAGCACTTTGCTCCCGAAACCTTCGAAGATGAACTGGCCCGAACCAAGACTCAGCTCAAGGCCATTCTGGCGCGGATGCCCGAAGCCGATCAGTTCAGCAATGTTCGTCTTGAGATCATGGCCGCCGCCGGCATGCAGGAGTACCGGCGTTTTGTCAGCACCAACCGCCTGATGCTGGAGCAGCCTCAGCGCGGCAAAATTGTCAGCGAGCACCTGCCCGCTTTTGCCTTCTGCGTTGGAAGCGCCACAGAACTTGCCGCGAACAGCCGCGCTGAAGAACGCCTGCTGATCGACTGGTTCAACCAACCCGACGACACCACACTGCCAACAGCCCTGGACGAAGACCTGGCCAAACTGCTTCCCACCTGCCAAAAGCCTCTGCGCGAACAGCTTGAAGCTTCACTTCCCGAGATCATTGCCGGATAAATACTGGGCAGCCACTGGCAAAAGCCAGCCAACCTCTGTATAATTTTGCAACTTTATATTTTCCCATTTCGCGGACACATCGCCAGCCCAGTGTCCGCCGAGATGGTTATCGCTAACCGACCCTGTATAGCTGGCATACAGGCTGGAAAGCTGCCACACACCTAACCGGCAGCGACAATATAGGATACTTTCATGAGCGAAAGCTTTGCTGATCTGTTTGAAGAATCCCTGCAAGACATTGCCATGACCCCCGGCACCCTCGTTATGGGTGAAGTTGTCGACATCGACAGCGACTGGGTTACAGTCAACGCTGGTCTGAAATCCGAAGCCGTTATCCCCCGTTCACAGTTCCTGAACGACAACAACGAGCTGGAAATTCAGGTTGGTGATTCCGTCAAGGTTGCACTGGAAGCGGTTGAAGACGGCTTCGGTGAAACCCGCCTGTCCCGTGAAAAAGCCAAGCGCGCTGAAGCCTGGGAAGTTCTGCAGAAGAAATTCGACGCAGAAGAGACTGTTAAAGGCTACATCTCCGGCAAGGTCAAGGGCGGCTTCACTGTCAGCATCAACAACATTCAGGGCTTCCTGCCGGGCTCCCTGGTTGATGTTCGTCCGGTGCGTGATGTTGACCACCTGGAAGGCAAAGAGCTTGACTTCAAACTGATCAAGCTGGATCCGAAGCGCAACAACATCGTTGTTTCTCGTCGTGCCGTTCTGCAGGAAGCCAACAGCGCTCAGCGCGAAGAGCTTCTGGCCACCCTGGAAGAGGGTCAGATCGCCAAGGGTTACGTCAAGAACCTCACCAACTACGGTGCGTTCATCGATCTGGGTGGTGTTGACGGCCTGCTGCACATCACTGACATGGCGTGGAAGCGCATCTCTCACCCGAGCGAAATGCTGAACCCGGGCGATGAGATCTCTGTCAAGATCATCAAGTTCGACAAGGAAACCAACCGTATCTCCCTCGGCCTGAAACAGCTGAGCGAAGATCCGTGGGATGACATCAAGGATCGTTACCCGGCCGGTACCAAGGTTGCTGCACGCGTCACCAACCTGACCGACTACGGCTGCTTCGCCTCCATCGAAGATGGTGTTGAAGGCTTGGTACACGTGTCTGAAATGTCCTGGACCAACAAAAACATCCACCCGTCCAAGATCGTTAACATCGGCGACGAAGTGGAAGTGATGATCCTGGACGTTGACGAAGAGCGTCGTCGTATCTCCCTGGGTATCAAGCAGTGCACCATCAACCCGTGGATCTCCTTCTCCGAGCAGCATGCTGCCGGCGACAAGGTCAGCGGTACCATCAAGACCATCACTGACTTCGGTATCTTCGTAGGTCTGGATAACGATCTTGACGGTCTGGTTCACATGTCCGACATCTCCTGGGAAGCCGATCCTGAAACTGCACTGCGTCAGTTCAAGAAAGGTGACGAAGTTGAAGCGGTCATCCTGTCTATCGACGCCGAGAAAGAGCGCATCTCTCTGGGCATCAAGCAGCTGGAAAGCGATCCGTTCGCTGAATACCTGGCCGCTAACGACAAGGGCACCATCGTAACTGGTACCGTGAAGAGCGTTGAGCCGAAAGCCGCTGTTATCGAGCTGGCTGAAGGCATCGAAGGCACTCTGAAAGTATCCGAGATCGCTGCTGAGCGCATCGACGATGCCACTACGGCACTCAAGGTAGGCGAAACTGTTGAAGCCAAGATCACAGCTGTTGACCGTCGCAACCGCGTCATCAACCTGTCGATCCGCGCCAAAGATCAGGCTGAAGAGAAAGCAGCCATCAGTGCAGTTCGCAACCAGGAAGTTGAAGTTCCGGGGCCGACCACTATCGGTGATCTGATCAAGCAGCAGATGGCCAACCAGAACAACTGATTTTCCTCTTCAGTTGCAACACTAAGGGGCGCCCATGGCGCCCCTTTTTTTGTCTGTATCTTTCAGATCAAACAGCTCTGATCACTGCCCTGAGCCACAAGCCCCTAGGCTCAGTAATCCTCATCCAGCACAAAGTCGATCAGCTGATCATCACTGATCTCGTTATCACGCACTTCATACACGCTCAATACCGAGGCATTGGCATGAATCACTGTTTTGCGCTCACCCGTCAGCAGCGGATGCCAGTCCGGCAACTCCTGCCCTTCGTGAATGAGCCGATAACTGCAACTGGGTGGCAACCAGTCAAAACTCTCCACATCCTCGGGCTTGAGCTTGATGCAGCTGGGCACTAACTGACAGCGCTTTTCATACTCTGTGCAATGACAGTCGTTCAAATCCAACAGATGACATACAACGGTGGTGTAAAAGACTTCCCGAGTATCCTCATCTTCCACTTTATGCAGACAGCACAGCGCACACCCGTCACAAAGGGACTCCCACTCTTGAGAGGTCATTTCCTTCAGACCCTTGCGGCGCCAGAACACTTCCTGCGCCATACTCAGCGCACTCCAGTCTCGGGCCGGTTCTTGAACAGATCCAGCATATACTCCTCCTTCTGAGGCGGCATCTGCAGGTAGTACCCTCGACTGTCCAGATCATCCAGAAGCTTTGCCGTACTTTCGACCCGCGCCAGCTTGCGGTTTGGCGTCATCGGCATATCCATGACGTGCACAGGCTGACCAAACATCTCCAGCAAAGCTTCGGGGACACGCTCCAGCTGCTCGCGCTTGTCAACGTAAAGATACATCTCATCCTTGCGCGGACTCTTGAAGATACTCAAAATTATCATCATCAACTCGTTTCAAACTGTTCGATTCGATTCAACAGGGCATCGCCCACCAGTGGCTTGCGCCAGCCGGAAAGACTGGGTGGCAGGTGATAATGCCCCTCGGCATCACGTGAGCGTATGAGCGCATCAAGGTCTCGCTTGCGCAACAGTATTTCAGGCAAGAGATCATTCGCGTCTGCCGCCTGACGGCCAATTGACCGTAATTGCTTGAGCCGTTTGTTCCAGACATAGTGCAACGGGCGATCGATCTCAGCCGGCGGGTTTCGGCGGGCCGATTCAGGAGCGGCCGCGATTATTGCCATAATCGCCTGTCCGTACTCACGCATGATACGACCACGCTTGATAATGGCATCCAGATGCTGCTCGTTCTGAGGCATCCGTTCAGCGATTTCCAGCAGCATTTCGTTACGCAGCAGACGATTGCGAGACATATCGCGCTCACGGCAGGTTTGTTCCCGCCATGCACTGAGATCACGCAGCAAGGCACGTCGCACATCATCCAGATGCCATACCTGACTGAAGCGCTGAAAGTATGCTTGCGGGTCTGCTTCATCAGCCGCCATTACACTTGCACCAATGCTTTCGCACTCTTCCATTACCCAGCTCAGACGCCCTCGCGCCCCAAGCTGCTCGTGCTGCATCAGAGCCAGAACTGGCAAATAGGCCACATCCAGTGCCGCATAATGCTCCTGTTCAGCCGTAAGTGGACGCTGCAGCCAATCGGAGGTGGTCTCCCCCTTACCCAGTTCAACCTCAAGCGCATACGCTACCAAGCGCTGCAGGCCCATACTGAACCCCCAGCCCGCAAAGGCAGCGCCCACTTGGGTATCATAGAGCGGCTGCGGCAGTACGCCGTAGCTGTGGCGGAACAGTTCCATATCCTCATTACCGGCATGCAGAACCTTAAGCACATCTGGCGCACGCAGCACTTCTGCCAGCGGTGACATGTCCTCAACCTGAAGCGGGTCAATCAGATAACAGCCCTGGTCATCCGCTATCTGGATCAAGCCCGGTATGGGGTAAAAGGTTTCGGTACGCATGAATTCGGTATCAAGCGCGATCAACGGCAACTGCAGCCACTGCTGGCAGTAATGCATCAGTGTTGCGGTATCGTTGATCCAGATCGGGCTGGCCGCAGCCTGTTGCAGCCGATGCCAGTCATAACGCTGCATCAATTCAGTCATCCTGACTCCGTTTCAGGGAGCGCCGCCCGGCGAAAGCATGGGCCAGCGTACCGCCGTCGACGAACTCAAGCTCGCCCCCGACCGGGACGCCATGGGCGATGCGGGTGATATTCACATTCAAGTCCTGCAGCTGTTCAGCAATGTAGTGAGCCGTTGCCTCCCCTTCTACCGTGGGGTTGGTTGCCAGTATCAGCTCACGCACCTCTCCGCTTTCTACCCGTTCAAACAGCTGATCAAGCCCCAGATCTTCCGGGCCAACCCCGTCAATGGGGGACAGATGCCCCTTAAGGACAAAATACACACCGTTGAACCCACCCGTCTGCTCTACAGCGATCAGGTCCACCGGTGACTCCAGTACGCAAATCAGCTGATGGTCACGGCTGTCATCCTCGCAGACAGGGCATAGCGCCTCTTCAGACAGGTTGCGACAACGTTGACATTCACCAACCTTTTCAGCCGCCTGCAGAAGGGATTCAGACAAGGTTCGCGCACCCTCCCGATCACGCTCAAGCAGATGCAGTGCCATGCGCTGTGCCGATTTTGGTCCGACACCGGGCAGTGCGCGCAGTGACGTTATCAGGTTTTGCAGTAAGGGACTGAAGCTCATGATCAGAACGGCATTTTGAAGCCCGGTGGCATACCCATGCCACTGGTGATTTTGGACATCTTGTCCTGAGTATTCTGTTCAACCTTGCGTACGGCGTCATTAACGGCCGCGGCGATCAGGTCTTCAAGGATCTCTTTCTCTTCTTCCATCAGGCTCTCATCAATCTGGACCGCCTTCACATCATGGCGACCGTTCATGGTGATGCGGACCAGACCGGCACCGGACTCACCCTGAACCTCAGCGCGTGCAATTTCTTCCTGCGCCTTCTGCATGTCTTCCTGCATTTTCTGGGCCTGTTTCATCAGGTTTCCCATGCCACCTTTCATCATGTTCAGACTCCTCTTTTAATATCAGCGTTCTGGGTCCAACGGGCGGACCGACTCGGTTTCGATCCGCGCGCCAAATTGTTCGATCAATGTTTGTACCAACGGGTCGGCTTCGATTGCCTGCACCGCTTCTGCCTGACGCTCGGCACGCAGGCGCTCGATACGCTGGGCCGGGGTTTCGACTGTCTGCACCGCCTGCGTAAACTCAATCTGAACCTGTTCGCCCCGAACCGCTCTGATCGCGGTTCGAATACGCTCTCGGCGATCCTCGTTAAGCAGTGCATCCTGCTCAGGCGTGTAGTGGAACAACATGCGACTGGCGTCGCCCAACTCCAGCGACAGATTACGCGCCAGGCTTTCCACCATGCCACTAAGCCCCAGCTGTGGCAGCAGATCACACCAGTCACCATTGCCTGCAACGGGACCAGAGGCAGCCGGTACGGGCAAGGCCTCAGGCATCGGAGTCGGTGGCTCTGGAGTTGGAGTCCGTACCGGAGCCATCGGTTCCGCTTGTGCGGTACTTATCGAGGCAGGCTCCGGCCGGGCATCCACCTCAGCCGGGTCAGACTTTTTTGGCGAATTCTCGGCCAGGTCCGGCGGCAGGTCATCCCAAGGAGGAATGTCCTCTGGCATCGGTGCAGACGGCGGCTCAGCGGGTGCCTGCGCGTTCGGCTGCTGGCTGGGCTCAGCAGCGGCCTTCGGCGCAACATGTTCGGTGGCTGCAGGCGCAGGCGCAGCTGCAGCGGCAAATTCCGACACAGGATCAGTCCCCTTCGCCTCAGTCGGGCTCAGCCCCTGAAGCGGCTCGCTGCCGGCCGGTCGGAACGCCAGCATACGCAGCAGCGTCATTTCGAGCCCTTCTCGTGGCTCAGGCACCAAAGGCATATCCTTGCGCCCCATCAGAGCGACCTGATAATACAGCTGAACCTCTTCCGGACGCAGCAGCCGTGCCAGCTCCAGTACCTGCTCACGATCACCCAGGCTATTATCCACCGCGGCCGGCATTACCTGCGCCAGCGCAATACGATGCAGCAGGCTGACCATATCCCCCAGCACCGTCAGGTAATCAGGCGAAAATTCTGACAGTTCACGCACTGCCTCCAGCACCTGTGCCGGCTGCTGCCGCGCAATCTGCTCAAGCATCCGGTACACCAGACGCTGGTCAATGGTGCCCAGCATGGTGCGCACATCTGCTTCGCGCACGCTGCCGGCACCAAAGGCAATTGCCTGATCGGTCAGGCTGAGCGCGTCACGCATGGAACCATCAGCCGAACGCGCCAACAGCCAGAGTGCCGCACTTTCAGATTCAATGCCCTCTTCCCCCAACACAAAACCAAGGTGGTTTTGTATACGCTCGGCGGTGAGGTTTTTCAGATTGAACTGGAGACAACGCGACAGTACCGTCATCGGCAGCTTTTGTGGATCGGTAGTCGCCAGCAGAAATTTCACATGTGGCGGTGGCTCTTCCAGCGTTTTCAACAGCGCATTGAACGAGCTGTTGGACAGCATGTGCACCTCGTCGATCAAGTACACCTTGAACCGACCATGTGTTGGTGAGTACTGCACGTTTTCGAGCAGTTCGCGCGTATCCTCAACTTTGGTGCGAGAGGCCGCATCCACCTCAATCAAATCAACGAACCGACCCTCGGCAATCTCGACACAAGCACTGCATACGCCGCAAGGTTCGGAGGAGATGCCCTGTTCGCAATTGAGCGACTTGGCAAACAGGCGCGCGATGGAGGTTTTGCCCACCCCACGAGTACCGGTAAACAGGTAGGCGTGGTGTAGCCGGTCATCATCCAGCGCATTGACCAGCGCTTTCAGAACATGTTCCTGGCCAACCATTTCCTTGAAACGTCTGGGGCGCCATTTTCGTGCCAGAACCTGATAGCTCATGCTGCCTCATTCATCCGGTCGGTTCATTCATGTATGGCTGCCGATATTACCACGCTTTACTGTTCAACGCCCCACTGCCGAAGCAGCTTGGCAGGGGTAGATGACAGCCATTTATACGTTGCACCATGCCTGAATCAGGTTAAAACTATACTCATTAATCAATTTACAGATGGAATCACCAGACAATGGCACAACAACAGAAGGTCAAGAAGATTGACCGAATCGACCGCAATATCCTGACGATACTGCAGCAAGAGGGGCGCATTTCCTATACCGAGCTTGCGGACCGGGTTGGGCTGTCCACAACGCCCTGCATGGAACGTGTCAAACGGCTCGAGCGGGACGGTTTTATTACGGGTTACCACGCCAGCGTCAATCCGCAAATGCTTAACTACAACCTGCTGGTATTTGTCGAGATTGCCCTTTCCTACCAGTCACCTGATGCATTTGAGCGCTTCAACCGGGCGGTCAGTACATTGCCCTATATCCTGGAGTGTCACCTGGTATCCGGCGATGCCGATTATCTGCTCAAGGCACGCCTGCATGACATGTCACAGTACCGCGAGTTGTTGGGTGACATGCTGTTAACCCTGCCCGGCGTAAAAAACTCCAAATCCTATATCGTGATGGAGGAAGTGAAAGAGCAGACACAGCTTCCGGTTGACATAGGCAGTTAATTATTCCGTCATTAGCTGGCAATACAGAATAAAAAACCTTGTTGAGCCCCAAAAAGGCTCTAATATATTCCATGAAACGCATCCAACAATAACAATACCATCGGAGCGCAACATGACCCGACTCTATCGGCTTGATGCCGGCCCTCATCCTCCATGTCTGAATAACCATTCATATCGTCATCGCCTGAACCTTTACGGTGCACTGGGTACAACTGTAGCGCACACATTGTTGCTGCAGCCGAGATGTGAATGGACAACCTCCTTTTGAATCAGAAAGTATTTCTGATTTAGAAACAGAAAACAGGTTTTTCTCACAAAACAATACGAAAAATGCCTGACTTGACCCAGCCTTCACTTTAAGTGGCATGGGATCTGCTATAGCTTTGGGTACTTTCATGGCCCGAAACAATGCAATATGGCTCGGCAGTGAATTCAGGACTCAAACCTTGAAGTCGGTACCGACCACTTCAGGTTTACAACACGGAGACATCTTACGATGGCTGCAATCGAATCGTTTATTTCGGCAATTAACGGGGTCGTCTGGGGCCCCATGATGCTGGTGCTTATCCTCGGGGTAGGCCTGTTTCTTTCAATCGGCTTGAAACTGATGCCTATCCTCAGGATCGGCACCGGTTTCCGGCTGCTCTGGGGCGGGCGGACTGCCAGCGCCGGTGACGAAAAAGAAGGCGAAATTCCACCCTTTCAGGCACTGATGACCGCCATGTCAGCCACAGTGGGCACTGGTAATATCGCCGGGGTTGCAACGGCAATATTCCTGGGCGGGCCGGGTGCACTGTTCTGGATGTGGATAACAGCCCTGATCGGCATGGCAACCAAGTATTCCGAGGCTGTTCTGGCGGTCAAGTACCGTGAAACCGATGAAAAGGGCCAACATGTCGGCGGCCCCATGTATTACATCAAGAATGGCTTAGGCAAAAAATGGGCATGGATGGGCGTAGCCTTTGCCATTTTTGGCGCCGCGGCAGGTTTCGGTATCGGCAATACCGTGCAGTCCAACTCGGTCGCCGATGTACTGCATGCCAACTTCAGCATTCCCACCTGGATCAGCGGACTGGTGATGATGATTCTGGTGGGTGCCGTCATATTGGGTGGTATCAAGCGTATCGGCCATGTAGCCGGGGCACTGGTACCTTTCATGGCGCTCTCCTATCTGATCGCCGGACTGATCGTACTGGCGATCAATGCCCACCTTCTGCCACAGGCACTGGATCTGATCTTCACCCACGCCTTTTCCCCTGTTGCCGCGCAGGGTGGTTTTGCCGGGGCAGCCGTATGGGCCGCCATCCGCTTTGGTGTCGCCCGAGGCGTGTTCTCCAATGAAGCAGGCCTGGGCTCAGCCCCCATCGCGCACGCAGCTGCCCAGACCAACGACCCGGTGCGCCAAGGGCTGATCGCAATGTTGGGCACCTTCCTCGACACGCTGGTGATCTGCACCATCACCGGCCTGGTGATCGTCAGCTCCGGCGCCTGGACCGGCGGCGAATCCGGTGCAGCCTTGACCAGCCAGGCCTTTGCAACTGCCCTGCCCGGCTTGGGTAACTACCTGGTCGCCATTGCGTTGGCCATCTTCGCCTTTACCACCATTATCGGCTGGTCATTCTACGGTGAACGCTGCGTAGAGTTTCTGTTCGGCATCAAGGCGATCACTCCCTACCGCGTCCTCTGGATTCTGGCGATTCCACTGGGCGCAACGCTGAGCCTGGATTTCGTCTGGCTGGTTGCCGATACCCTCAACGCCATGATGGCGATCCCCAACCTGGTCGCACTCGCTCTTCTGAGCCCGGTGGTGTTCAAGTTGACGCAAGAGTACTTCAACCGCAACTGATCCAGCACTGAACAAAAACGGGAGCCATTGTGGCTCCCTTTTTTTGTTCAGCTTCAGCCCGCAGCAACAGGATTTATATCAACACGCAGAAATGATGTCAGGATCTAACCGTAAATGGAGTTTTTCATCCACACTTCAGCTGAGGGATGACAGAATAATCCCATACCTCAAACGGAGCCATGCATGAGCATACCGAACAAACTGGGTGGCCTGATCCGACAAAGCGGTCTGACTGACTGGCCCGAACAGCTGAAGATGAGCGTCGAACGCGGCATGGAACAACGTGTCCGTCTGGCCGTCACGGGATTGAGCCGCAGCGGCAAAACCGTCTTCATAAGCGCCCTGGCTCGCCACCTGCTGCAAAGTGAGCAGGGGCGCTCACTGCCGTTTTTTGCTGCGGCTTCCGAAGGCAGAATTGTCGCTACCCGTGACGTGAGCACGGAATCTCCCAGCCCATTTCCGCTGCAACAAAGCCTCGCGGGGCTTCAAGCCTCTCCACCGCATTGGCCGGATTCGACCGAAGCACTGTCGGAGATCCGGCTGGCACTGCGCTATCGCCGCAAACCGGGGCTGGGGCGCGCATTGGGCGAGTACTCCACACTCTATCTGGACCTGATCGATTACCCCGGCGAATGGCTGCTCGACCTGCCCATGCTGACACTCAGTTTCGAGCAGTGGTGCAAACAGCAGCAGACCCTGTTTGCCTCTCTCCCACGCACAGAAGTGGCTGCTGACTGGATCGCTCAGCAGAGCGGGATCGACTGGCTGGCTCCCGCTCCGGAGGGCCTGCGGCAGCAACTGACTGAACGCTACCGATCCCTGTTGCAGCAACTGCGTGAGCCCCCATACAACCTGAGCCTGCTGCAGCCCGGGCGTCTTCTCATGCCGGCTGAACTGGCAGGCAGTCCATTGCTTGACCTGTTTCCGATTATCCAGAACTGGCCCGAAGCACCCGAAAACGCGGATACAAACAGCCTGTTTACGCAACTGCAACAGGCCTACAACGATTACTGTGAACAGGTCGTCCGTCCTTTCTACCGGAACCACTTTCGACACTTTGATCGTCAGATCGTACTGGTGGACTGCCTGAAAACACTCAACAGCGGCGAATCCTGTTTCAATGACATGCAGCTGGCCCTAACCACCCTGCTGCACAGTTTTCAGTATGGCCGCAACAGCCTGTTTCGACGCCTGTTTCGCCCGCGCATCAACCGCGTCCTGTTCGCCGCCACCAAGGCCGACCATGTTACGGCCAATCAGCACCACAACCTGGACCAGTTCCTGCGCCTGATGATTGAAGCCGCTCAGCGCGAGATCCGATTTGAACAGGTCGACACGCGATGCCTTGCCCTGTCATCCCTGCGTGCCACTGAAGCTGCGCAGGCACGACTGGATGGCCAACACCTCTCATGTCTGCGCGGTCACCGAAAAGACACGGGCGAAGAGATTGCCCTTTTCCCCGGCGAAGTGCCCACTGAGCTGCCTCGCGCCGAAGACTGGAACAGTGACCGTTTCCGCTTTGTCGACTTTGCACCACGTCCATTACCTGCAGGCACTTTGAGGCCCGAGCACCATATCCGCCTTGACCAGGCGATCGAATACCTGTTGGGAGACCTGTTCTGATGCGTGACACACCTAAATGGCAACGTCCAATCGAGCTACCGCCCGAGGCGATGGCAGCTGATCCAGCCGAACATCCCCCGCACCAGCCAGCTCGAGATATCCCGCTGGACAAGACCCAGACTGTTGAAGATGACACCTCTTTGGAGCTACCTCCCTCGCCGCCTCAGAGCAATGTACGCAGTAGAGGTTGGTTAGTGCCCCTGTTGGGAACGTTGGTCGTTTTGGCCATCAGTGCCGAGTTGTACCGACTGATCAGCTGGAGCATATCCATTCACCCCCTGCTGGGCGGTGCCTTCAGCCTGCTGACGCTGCTACTGATGCTTGTGGTCGGTATCGAAATCAGGCGAGGCCTCAGTGGCAGCCGCCAATTGCGACAGGTACAAGGTCTGCAGCAACAGGCTGAAGCCCTGTTGCAACAGACCAGTCATGGCGACAGCACAGCACTGCTGCATCAACTGGAGCAGCGCTACCACCACACGGCGCTGAAGAACGAGTTACAAGGTGCCATCACACAGCTCGACAGCAGCTACAACGACCGGGAGATTATTCAGTACCTGAGCCGACACGCCCTGAATCAAGCCGACCGCACCGCCCAGCGCTGCGTTCAACGCTACAGTGTGGAATCGGGTGTCATGGTCGCACTGAGCCCCTGGGCCAGTTTCGATATGCTGCTGGTCGCCTGGCGCAACCTGCGCATGATTCGTGAAATCGCCACGGTGTATGGCATCGCGCCGGGGCTACTGACCCAAGGCAAATTACTGAAGCAGGTTCTGCAAAACCTGGCATTTGCCGGCGCCAGTGAAGTGGCAATGGATGCAGGCTCTGCGCTGTTGGGAAGTTCTCTGACCACGGGTCTTTCTGCACGAGCCGGGCAAGGGATAGGCGCTGGCCTCTTTACCGCTCGGACCGGCCTGATGACCATCAAGCTCTGCCGGCCCCTGCCTGAACCCGACCGGCCAAAAAACATGCTGCAGCAGATTGCCAAAGGCATTGTACACAGATTGACAAGCGGCAAGCCGGAGACCGGTACGGGCCGAAAATGATGAGCGTTTGAAAAGAGATAAAACAGATGATGGGGGCGGCTCCACCAGCCACATCCCGGCACACGAGTCGACCGCTGTGGCTGCTCCCTTCCGGGCCTGACCAGGTTCACGGTGTATCGTTGCGAGAGGACCAGCAGAACCGCCATAACGCGGCATTATGCCCTGTCTCAAAAGACAGGCGCGCAGTATAAGCATCCGTGACCAGGATTGCAAACGCTCCCGATCAGGGCACCACAACGCGCACGGCCAGACCGATCAGCACCACACCGGTCAACTGCTCTACCCGCTTAAGGTGGCGCCGCAGCCAGGCCAGCAGGTGCGGCTGGGAAAACAGCAAAGCCACCAGCGAATACCAGAGGCCATCTACAACGGTTGCCGTTGCCACCATCAGCGACTGGTCACTAAGCGTCTGATCTGCAGTAACGAACTGAGAGAACAGCGCAGTAAAAAACACCGCCAGCTTGGGGTTCAGCAGCGAAATTAGTGCCCCGGAACGGGCCGCCTGCCACAGGCTGTCGCGCGCGCCCTGCTCGGCCTGCAGCCCCGATGCAGATGCATGACGCAGGGCATTGAACCCCAACCAAACCAGATAGGCAGCCCCCAGCCAGGTCAGAATCTGATAGAGGGTTTCATGACGGCTTACAAGCAGCCCGAGCCCCCACACCGTTGCCATCGCCCACAGCCCAACCCCCAGCGCATGGGCACACCCGGCAGCTATGCCATGACCCCTACCGTTACTGACGGTTTGACGCAGCACCACCGCAAGGCTGGGACCCGGCGACATCGCCCCCAGCACACAGATCAACAGCAACGAAAACCACAACATCAATGACATTACTCTCTCCTTAAAACTCCCTGATGACCCGTTCAGACCACTGTCGATCATGCCCGCCAAGGCAGACTATGCTATAGTCCTGCGCCGTTATCACCATGAATCAGGTATCCGAGGGTTCACCATGGCAGGCTCACTTCAGGACCAGCTACTCAACGCAGGCCTGGCAAACAAAAAACAGGCCAAACAAGCCAAGGATCTTAAACGCAAACAGTCGAAACAGAAACGGGGCGGACAGGCCAGCGTCGATGAAGAACACCAGCGGCGCGAAGCCGTTGAGGCGGCACGGCTGGGAAAGATTGAGCGCGACCGTGAACTGAACCGTCAACGTCAACAAGAGCAGGCACATAAAGCGGCCCAGGCCGAAGTCCGCCAGCTGATCGAGACTCATCGATTGCCTTTGTCGCCCAAGGCTGAGTTGCGCTACAACTTTGTACACGGCACCACCATCCGCCATCTCTATCTTGAGCAGAAACAGATCGACCAGCTTGCCCGCGGCCAGTTGCGTATTGCCGTACTCGACAATGGCTACCACCTAATCCCGGCCGAAGTCGTTGAGCGTATCGAAGCACGCCTGCAGGATGTTGTTCTGCCACGCCCTGTGGACGACACCCCTGAGCCGGATGACCCCTATGCCGATTATCAGATTCCCGACGATCTGATGTGGTAATCACTGCGGGCCTGACGCCGATCAGGCCTTGCCTCTGTCCTCATCCTGCAACAACTGATACGCTCAGTCCAAAAATCCCCACCAATGGCAGGACAATGCGGATGAGCACCCTGGGTGTCAGTGAACTGAACATACTGCTGGTCGAGCCTTCCGCCATGCAGCGCAAAATCATGATTCAGCAGCTGCAGGATGAGCAGGTCATGGCGATCGATACCGCCGCCAACCTGCATGAGGCGCTGGAGAAGATCATGAAGGTAAAACCCGACTTGGTGATCAGTGCTTTGCACTATGACGATGGCAGCGCAGTTGAGCTGCTGGGTGCCATTCGTCGCTTACCGGAGCTGGCCGACCTGCCGTTCATGCTTGTATCGAGCGAGACCCGCAAGCCACAGCTGGAAGTGTTCAAGCAGTCTGGCGTGGTCGCCATACTGCCCAAGCCTTTTACCCGTCAGCATCTTGGGTCCGCCTTGAATGCCACCTTGGATTTGCTGGGCAAGGATGAGCTGGAGCTGGAGTTCTATGACGTGGAAAGCCTGCGGGTGCTGATCGTGGACGACAGCCGTATGGCACGCAAGCTGATCCATCGTGTGCTGCACAATCTGGGCATCGTACACCTGCTGGAAGCGGCGGACGGGCGCGAAGCGATCGAGCTGCTGCAGCGTGAAACGGTCGACCTTGTGGTCACCGACTACAACATGCCGGAAGTGAATGGACTGGAGCTGGCTGAATTCATTCGCAGCTCTGAACTTCACTCTCACCTGCCGATTCTGATGGTGACCTCGGAGGCCAATGAAACCCACCTGAGTCATGTCGAGCATGCGGGTGTAAACGCGCTCACTGACAAGCCGTTTGAACCCGAAACAGTCAAACGGCTTCTGGTGCGCCTGCTGGATCAGTCAGAGTAAACGCGCGGTACACGTGGGGTCAGGCAGGTCAGCAACGTGTAGGGAATGGTATCGCACCACTGCGCCACCTCAGACACCGGCAACCGCTGCCCCCAAAGCTCTACCCGGCTGCCGATATCTGCCTGCGGGATATCGGTCAGGTCAACCGTCAGCATATCCATCGATACCCGGCCTGCCAGTGATGTTCTGACGCCTTCGACCAGCACGGGTGTACCGTTACGGGCATGACGTGGGTAACCGTCGCCGTAGCCCATGGCCACGGTACCAATACGGCGCGTACGATCACAACTGAACGTCGCACCATAGCCCACCGTCTCACCCGCCGGCACTTCTCGCACCGCGATGATCTCGGAGCTGAGCGTCATACCGGCCCGCAGCTGATCCGCCACCGGGTTCGACTCACCAAAAGGCGTTGCTCCATAGAGCATGATGCCGGGGCGCAGCCACTGTCGGTGCGCCTCAGGCCATGCCATCACGGCAGCGGAATTCGACAGGCTTGCCCCCAAACCAAGTTGCGCCGCAACCCGATCAAAACAGCCCAGCTGGTCGCGGGTCATCGGCAATGACGGCTCATCTGAGCGGGCAAAGTGGGTCATCAGTAACACCTCACTAACCACTTCACATTGACGCAGACGCGCCACCAGCGACTCAACCTGATCAGGTGCCACACCCAGGCGGTGCATGCCGGTATCCAGCTTGAGCCACACCGGGAAACGCGCCGGGCTGCTGAACTGCTCCAGCCAACGTACCTGATGCTCACTGTGCAATGCAGGCCAGAAACCGTGCTCAGCGATCAATGGCAACTCATCGGCGTCAAAGAAACCTTCCAGCAGAATGATCGGCTGGCGCAGCCCGGCTTCACGCAGCTCCATTGCTTCCTCAACACAGGCAACGCCAAAAGCATCAGCATCATTGGCCAATGCACGCGCCACCGGCACTGCACCGTGGCCATAGGCGTTCGCCTTGACGATGGCAGCCGCCATCGCCGTTGGCGCCTGTGCCTTGGCCAAGCGGTAATTGTGAACGATCGCATCCAGATGGATATCCGCGCGCACTTTACGGCTCATGCCCTGCCCTCCACCGGCTGGCTGTCAGTCCTTTAACACCATGATCGCTTCCACTTCGATATCGGCGTCCTTGGGCAGCGCCTTGACGGCATAGGCTGCACGGGCCGGATAGGGTTCACTGAAGTAACGCGCCATCACTTCATTTACCTGTGCAAAATACTCAAGATCAGACAACAGGATCGTCACCTTGGCGAAGTCACCCAGTGAACCACCAGCGGCTTCTGCAACGGCTTTCAGGTTTTCAAATACACGCACCGCCTGAGCCTCGAACGAGTCGGTCACCATTTCCATGGTCGCCGGATCGAGCGGAATCTGACCTGAAAGATACACGGTATTGCCGACACGAACCGCCTGAGAGTAGGTTCCGATGGCGGCTGGAGCGTTTTCAGTGCTGATGATGCTGCGATTGGACATGTTATTTTCCTGTGCTTGATGATAAATGGAATCGGCAGACTATAACGCAAATTGCCTCTACTGCCAGAGAATGCTGTGTTTCAACCGGCGTAACGGTCAAGGCTCAGCCCCTCCGTTTCAATTGCCGGCGTCTGACCACAGATTATATCGGTGATATAGCGGGCAGAGCCAAGTGACATGGTCCACCCCAGCGTACCGTGGCCGGTATTCAGAAACAGCTCGGGATAACCCGTTGGGCCCAGAATCGGGGTGCCATCGGGCGTCATCGGTCGCAGCCCTGTCCACAGCTCGGCCTGCGACGGGTCCCCACTGCCACCGAAAAGGTCGTTGACCACAAATTCCACATTGGCGCGCCGGCTCTCGGGCGTAGACAGATCATAACCTGTCAGCTCTGCCGTTCCCCCTACACGAATGCGATCACCCAACCGGCTGACCGCAACCTTGTAGGTCTCATCCATTACCGTTGATTCCGGTGCTCTCGATGCATCCGTAATCGGGATGGTGAGCGAAAACCCCTTGACCGGGTAGATTGGCAAACGCATCCCCAAAGGCTTAAGCAATTGGGGACTGTAGCTGCCAAGCGCCACCAGATAACGATCACCCCGTACGTCACCGCCCGAAGTCTTAACGCCTTTGACTCTCCCCTGCTCGGCCTCAATAGAGTCGATGGTTGTATCAAACCTGAACTCTACCCCCAACGCTTCACAGCGTTTTGCCAGTGCCTGAGTGAACAGAAAGCAGTCGCCGGTTTCGTCACCGGGCAAACGCAAACCGCCAACCAGCTTGTCACGCACATGTGCTAGGGCTGGCTCATGTTGCAGTATTCCCTCTCGGTTCAGCGATTCATAGGCAACACCGCAGGATTCCAGGATACGGATATCCTCAAGCGAGGCATCAAGCTGCTTTTGGCTTCGAAACAGTTGAACCAGCCCCTGAGCCCGGTTGTCATACTCGATACCGGTTTCCCGGCGCAGCTCGATAAAACAGTCTCGGCTATATTCTGCAATACGCAGCATGCGCGACTTGTTACGGGCATAGGCTGACCGGGTACAGTTTGAGAGCATACTGACCAGCCAGCGCAACATGGCAGGATCCAGACGTGGCGCCACACGCAGGGGCGCCAGATCCTGCAACATCCATTTGATCGCCTTCAGCGGCACTCCGGGGGCCGCCCAAGGGGCCGAATATCCCGGTGATATCTGGCCAGCATTGGCATGACTGGTTTCCAGTGCCGACTCCGGCTGGCGATCAATCACCACCACCTCATGGCCGGCTTGGGCCAGATACCAGGCACTGGTCACGCCGATAACGCCACTGCCAAGAATAATCACACGCATAGCAACACCTTCATGTTCATCGTTATGCAACAGAAGTCACTATTCTGGATCAAAAATGACGTATTTATTTTCCGTATTTATATCTATTTATAGAAAAATACTCTTATAAAAATTCAAAAGAAGATTTTTCAACTGCCATAAAGCACACAAGGCAGTGAATACCGCCAGCTACACTCAGAGACGAGCACACAGGCACTGAAGTTCACCAACAAACGTGTCAGCTGAGCATAGACTCAAAGATGAAGTTCCGGACAGAACGAGAACGAAGGTAAAAAAGGAAGGGGGTGGTCCTATTCAGCTGTATCGGATTGGCCCCCACCTAACCGACACAACCTTTCAGACCATAACGCGAAAACCGACTCCGGCTTCCGTTTTTTCCGATTCTAAAGCGAAAGAAAGTGAATTTCAAATCTGATCAGACATTCCCAGCAAAATCTGTTCAACCTTTTCGCGCAAGCGCGCAAATGGAATCGGTTTGGGTAACACCTCTATACCCCTGCTGATCGCGTCGATACGATCCTGTACCTGTCTCATCCCCAATGCAGTAACCACAATCAGCTGCATCTGCTGCAGCAGCTCCTGACGCACCAGCGCCTCGATAACACTGAAGCCATCAACATTCGGCAGGTTAAGATCCAGTATCAGCAAATCGGGCTCAAAGCGCCCCAACTCCAACAGCCCCTGGTAGCCGTCCACTGACTGGCGCAACTCCACCGGAAGCCCCCAGCTGCGAATAGTCAGGGCATAGAGCCGCTGCAGCGCGGGCTCATCCTCAATCACCTGCAGCCTCACCGGACGGGTTGGCTCGGGGCGCACCGCATCCGCTGCGGCTGTGACAGCCTCACCACTGCGAATCTTTTCGGCCAAACGCTCAATCGCACCGAGACTGAAGCGTCGATGTCCGCCTGGTGTCTTCCAGCCATGCAAAATGCCGGCGTCTGCCCACAGCTGTATGGTCCGAGGGGTTACTCCCAGCAATTCAGCGGCTTTACGACTGGTACACAGGTCTTGGCTTGACACCGAAATTCTCTATCCAGATCAATGATTAGAACGGCATCATGTTAATCCTTTGCCGGCCGTTTGCAAAACTAAAGCAACAACAGGCCTTCGCATTTAAATGGTTTCGGTATAATCACCCAATTTAACTCAGGATCATCGCCATGCAACGACTGGATCTGCTATTGGTGGAACGCGGCATTGCCGAGACACGCACCCGTGCCCAGCGCCTGATCAAAGAGGGTCGCGTCGAGGCTGAGCTGGGGCAGTGGCAGCGATTGGACAAACCCTCTTTCAAGCTGCCGGTTGACACTCCCGTGCGCGTGGAAAGTAGTGACGAAGACCGGTTTGTTTCACGCGGCTCTCTCAAGCTGCTGCATGCACTGGCATCACTCAACCCTGGTGTCGAAGGCATCACCGCACTGGATGTAGGCCAGTCCACCGGCGGTTTTACCGACTGTCTGCTGCAGCACGGTGCTGCCAGGGTTGTTGGCATTGAGGTTGGTCACGATCAGTTGCACCCGCGCCTGCGTCAGGACCCGCGGGTTATTTGTCTTGAAGGCTACAACGCCCGCGCGCTTGAGCGGTCACTGTGTGAGCACACTCCCGAAGCACTCGGGTTCGAGCTGGCAGTCATGGACGTTTCATTCATTTCACAAACCCTGATCCTGCCATCACTCGCCCCTCTACTGCGACCCGAGGGTCTGCTGATTACGCTGGTCAAGCCACAGTTTGAAGCCGGCCCTGAACATATCGGCAAGGGTGGTCTGGTACGTGACTCCGCCATCTATGAACGGATACGTCAGAAAATTGAAGCCTGCTGCCGCGACAATAACCTTTTACCCTGTTGGTGGAGCGAAAGCCCGATTACCGGTGGTGATGGCAATCGCGAGTTCCTGCTCGCCGCTCGCCGGTCAGGCTGACTTGCGCCCATTCCCACCCTGCCGCACACTGCAAGCGAATTCCGCTAAAGAGGACCGATCATGCGCATCGAAGACATGCACCTTGTCATCCGCAACCTGGAACATGAGGACTACCCCCGCCTGAAAGTGCTGATGGACCGTGTCTATGATGATATTGGCGGGTCCTGGCCCGAACACACCATTAACAAGCTGATCGAGGAATTTCCTGAAGGCCAGATCTGTGTATTTGACGGTGATGAACTGGCCGGCATCGCGCTGTCAGCACAAGTGCGTTATGACCGCTTCAGCAACCCTCACTCCTATGAAGACCTGATCGGCAAGCGGATGACCATCCTCAATGACCCCGACGGTGATGCCCTGTACGGTCTGGATGTGCTGATCCACCCGGAGTACCGCGGCTTTCGCCTGGGTCGCCGCCTGTATGAGGCACGCAAGGAGCTGTGTCGTCAGTACAACCTGCGCTCGATCCTGGCAGGGGGACGCATTCCCAATTACTACAAACACGCCAGCGAGATGACCGCCAGTGAGTACATTGGCAAGGTGCGACAACGCGAACTATACGACCCGATCCTGACCTTCCAGCTGTCGAACAATTTTCAGGTCAAACGCCTGCTGGGCAGTTACCTGCCGGAAGACACCAAGTCTCAGGGCTATGCCACCTTGCTGGAATGGAACAATATTCTGTTCGAGCCCGAAGACAACGTGATCAGCAGCCGTCCAACCCAGGTCCGAATCGGCGCCATCCAGTGGCAGATGCGTGAAGTGGAGTCGGTGGAAGAGCTGCTCAAACAGGTCGAGTATTTCGTCGACACACTGTCTGAATATCAGAGTGACTTTGCGCTGTTCCCGGAGTTTTTCAACGCACCGCTGATGGGCCTGACCGATCAAACCAGCCAGACCAGCGCCATTCGCTTCTTGGCAGGGTTCACCGAGCGGTTCCGTAATGAGATGTCCCACTTTGCGGTCAGCTACAACATCAATATCATCACCGGCTCGATGCCACTGCTGGAAGGTGACCACCTCTACAACGTCAGCTACCTCTGCCGCCGTGACGGTACGGTGGAAGAGCAGCGCAAGCTCCACATTACCCCGCATGAGCGACGTGACTGGGTCATTCGTGGCGGTGACCAGCTGCGTGTATTCGAGACCGATGCCGGGCGTGTAGGCATCTTGATCTGCTACGACGTGGAGTTTCCCGAACTGGGCCGCCTGCTGGCGGATCAGGATATGGATATTCTGTTTGTGCCTTTCTGGACCGACACCAAGAACGGCTACCTGAGGGTGCGCAACTGCGCTCAGGCACGGGCCATCGAGAACGAGTGCTATACCGTCATCTGCGGCAGTGTGGGCAACTTGCCTTCGGTTGAAAGTCTGGACGTGCAATATGCGCAGTCATCCGTCTTCTCGCCTTCTGACTTTGCCTTCCCGCATGATGCCGTGATGGCCGAAACCACCCCCAACACCGAGATGATCATGTTCTCAGATCTGGATCTGGACCAGATCCGAGTGATCCGCAACGAAGGTTCGGTCACCAACCTGAAAGATCGCAGGCGCGATCTGTACAACCTCAAGTGGCGTCACGAGATGTGATCAGACCCACTGCTCTGGCCCCGTGCGGACCAGAGCAGTACACTGGACACAACAGGTACCCGGCTACAAGGAGTTAAACGTGCGCCACCTGCTTCCTTCTGTTGTCATACTCGCCCTGCTGGCCACTGCCGGCATCTACCTGTTCAACCCACTGAGTGACGAACACGCATTGCCGCCGGGACTAACCGCCGCCAACGGTCGTATCGAAGCAGCGGAGATCGATATTGCAACCAAGGTAGCCGGCCGGATCGTTGAAGTTATGGTGCATGAAGGGGACCTGGTCAAACAGGGACAACCCCTGGCGCGACTGGATAGCCGTCAGCTGGAGGCCCAGTTGGCGGCCGCCGAATCCGCAGTACGCCAAGCCGAGCAGCAGCACCTGTACACCCTTGCTGTTGTTCAGCAACGCGAGAGTGGTCATACACTCGTTCAAAAGGAGCTGGCCCGAGTGCGTAGCATGGTCGATAAGAAACTGGCTTCCCAGGACAAAATGGACCAAGCACTCAACGCCAGCCAAAGCGCAGCGGCTGCACTGCTCGCGGCGCAGCGCCAAGCTCAGTTGGCACTGGACCAAATCACGGCCGCCGAGGCGAACGCGGAGCAGATTCGCAGCCTGCTGGATGACACCCTGCTAACCGCGCCGGTCGCAGGACGGGTACTCTACCGACTGAATGAACCGGGCGAAGTACTGGCCGCCGGGGGCAAGGTGATAACCCTGCTTGATATCGGTCAGGTTTATATGCCGGTCTATCTGCCGACCGCCGAAATCGGTCGCCTGAACCTGGGTGACGAGGCGCGTATTCTGGTTGATGCCCTGCCGGAGGTTGCCATCCCGGCCCGCATCACCTTCATCTCGCCGCAATCCCAATTCACCCCTAAAGAGGTGGAAACCCGCAGCGAGCGCGACAAGCTGATGTTTCGCGTCAAGGTCAGTATCGATCCTGCCGTACTGGAACAGCACCGCGACAAGGTCAAGACAGGCCTGCCTGGCATCAGCTATCTGCGCCTGGATCCTCAGGTCCACTGGCCGGAATGGCTGACACCGCCTGCTGGCCTGACCACTGCCGACGCACTTTGAGGAGATGACCATGTCGGACACTGTGGCCCACCTGGTTAGTGTCGGCCACCGCTATGGCGACGTGACCGCGCTGGAACCCACCACCCTGGCACTGCCTGCCGGCTGCATGATCGGCCTGATCGGGCCGGACGGCGTCGGCAAGTCCACCCTGCTCAGCCTGCTGGCCGGTGTGCGCAAGATCCAGACGGGCACTATCCGCCTGTTCGAGGGCGACCTTAAGCAGCCGAGCTTTCGCCGCCAGGTGTGCCCGCGTATCGCCTACATGCCCCAGGG
Source organism: Marinobacterium sp. MBR-111 (assembly GCF_040547585.1). Classification (NCBI taxonomy): domain Bacteria; kingdom Pseudomonadati; phylum Pseudomonadota; class Gammaproteobacteria; order Oceanospirillales; family Oceanospirillaceae; genus Marinobacterium; species Marinobacterium sp. MBR-111. Next base: position 129,479 of record NZ_JBEPQA010000004.1, on the reverse strand, counting down.
GCTGGGGCGCAACCTGTACATGACCCTGACTGTGGCGGAGAACATCGACTTTTTTGCCCGTCTGTTTGATCAGGACCGGCGCGTTCGCGCGGCACGCATTGACGACCTGCTACACAGCACCGGCCTGGCTCCCTTTCGCGATCGACCGGCAGGCAAGCTGTCCGGCGGCATGAAGCAGAAACTGGGGCTCTGCTGTGCACTGATCCATGACCCCGACCTGCTGATTCTGGATGAACCGACCACCGGGGTGGACCCGCTGTCCCGCCGCCAGTTCTGGCAACTGATCGAGCGCATCCGCCGTCAGCGGCCCGGCATGAGTGTACTGGTCGCCACCGCCTATATGGACGAGGCCATGGGGTTCGACTGGCTGGTAGCGATGAACGCCGGCCAAGTGCTGGCGACCGGCAGCCCGCAGCAGCTGCTTGCCCGCACGGGCGCTCTGGAACTGGATACCGCCTTTGTCCGCCTGCTCCCCGAGTCCGAAGGGAAGACCCACCAGCCCTTGCAGATTCCGCCCCTTGAACTGGATGACCAGAGCATCGCCATCGAAGCCAAGGGGCTGACTCGCCGTTTCGGCCGCTTCACAGCCGTCGACAATGTCAGCTTCAAAATCCGGCGCGGCGAGATCTTCGGCTTCCTCGGCTCCAACGGCTGCGGCAAAACCACGACCATGAAGATGCTGACCGGCCTGCTCGAACCCAGTGAAGGCGAGGCGCTACTGTTTGGGCAGCCCTTGAATGCTCGCGATCTGGCGACCCGCGCCCGCGTCGGCTTCATGTCGCAGGCATTCTCCCTGTATGAAGAGCTGAGCGTGATCCAGAACCTGCTGCTGCATGCGCGCCTGTTTCAGCTGCCGCCGGCGCACAGGGAATCCCGCGTCGCCCAGCTGCTGGATCAGTTCAGCCTGACCGAGTATCGCGACCAGCTGGCCACCGCTCTGCCACTTGGTATCCGTCAGCGCCTTTCGCTGGCAGTGGCGATCATTCACGAACCCGACATCCTGATACTGGACGAACCCACCTCCGGCGTTGATCCACGGGCGCGTGACGACTTCTGGCGCGAACTGGTTCGCCTGTCTCGCGAGCAAGGGGTCACCATCTTTATCTCAACCCACTTTATGAACGAGGGCGCCCGCTGTGACCGCATCTCGTTGATGCATGCCGGTCAGGTCCTCGCCTGCGACACACCCGACGCACTGATCCGACGACAGGGTCGGGAGACGCTGGAAGAAGCGTTCATCGATTACCTTCAGGCTGAGACACAGCATGCTGACACACCACCGGAGACAAAGCCGGAAGCCGATACCCGGCCCGAACCGGCAACCACAGAACCCAACCGTCTGTTCAGCCCACGCCGCCTGCTGGCCTACTCTCGCCGCGAAACGCTGGAGATCCTTCGCGACCCCATACGCACGGCTTTCGCACTGCTAGGTTCGGTAATTCTGATGCTGGTGCTCGGCTACGGGCTATCGTTCGATGTGGAAGACCTGACATTTGCCGTGCTGGATCATGACCGTACCCCGGAAAGCCGGGCCTACATCGACAACATTGCCGGCTCACGCTACTTCAACCGGCAAGCGGATGCCGTTTCGGAAGCCGAACTGGAACAACGCATGCGCAGCGGCAAACTCGCCGTCGCACTGATTCTTCCGGCCGGATATGGCCGTGCGCTGAAGCTGGGACAATCTCCAGAGGCCGGTGTATGGATCGACGGCGCCATGCCCTTTCGTGGCGAGACCATTCACGGCTATCTGCAGGGGATGCACCTGCAATACTTGCTACAAATGGCTTCCCAGATGCGGATGGACATTTCGGCGTTGCAACCAGCCGGATTCCAAACCCGCTACCGCTACAACCAGGACTTTCGCAGCCTCAACGCCATGGTTCCGGCGATGATTCCGATTCTGCTGATCTTCATCCCATCGATCCTGATGGCACTGGGCATCGTGCGCGAGAAAGAGCTGGGCTCGATCACTAACCTCTACGCCTCTCCGGTAACACGGCTGGAGTTCCTGCTTGGCAAGCAATTGCCCTATATCCTGCTTAGCATGATCAGTTTTATCGGTCTTGTACTGATTTCGGTCATCCTGTTCCAGGTACCGCTAAAAGGCAGCTTTCTGCTGCTAACACTGGCGACTCTGCTCTATGTGACAGCAACCACGGGACTGGGACTGTGCATTTCAGCCTTCACCAAAACACAGGTAGCAGCACTGGCCGGCACCGCTATCATAACGCTGCTGCCGGCGATCAACTTCTCCGGACTGACCCAGCCCGTCACATCATTGGAAGGGGTCGCTGCCCTGGTCGGCAACGGTTATCCAACTACCTGGTTCCTGACCATCAGCCGCGGTATTTTCACCAAATCACTGGGGCTGGCCGAACTCTGGCCACACCTGCTGATACTGGCCGCCTTCATCCCGGTATTGACGCTGTTGAGTCTGATCCTGCTCAGGCAGCAGGAGCGCTGACATGAAGGTATCCAATATCGCCCAGCTGGGCATCAAGGAACTGCGCAGCCTCTGGCATGACCGGGTGTTACTGTTGCTGATTATCTGGGCCTTCAGTGGCGGCATTTACGCGATGGCCAAAAGCAGTTCGGTGGCGGTCCATAACGCCCCCATTGCCATCGTCGACCAGGATCGATCGCCACTGTCGACACGACTCCAGACACTGTTTACCCCTCCCTGGTTCAAGGCGCCAGACCTGCTTGAAGAGCAGCAGGTGGATCTCGCGCTGGACCGGGGCAACTACACCTTCGTACTGTTTATTCCCCATCGTTTTGAAGCGGACCTGCGGGCAGGCCAGCAGCCCGAGCTGCAGCTGATCATAGATGCCACCCGAATGACCCAGGCTTTTCTCGGCAGCCGTTACATACAGCAGATCGTTCAGCAGGAACTGCTGCAGACACTCAACGACCGCCCGGACAACAGCGAACTGCCGATTCGCCTGGAAACCCGTGTCTGGTTCAACCCCAATCTTGAAAGCAGCTGGTTCGGCAGCGTCATGGAGATCATCAACAACATTACGCTGCTGTCGATCATCCTGACCGGAGCAGCTCTGATTCGTGAACGTGAACACGGCACCCTCGAGCACCTGATGGTGATGCCGCTTACCCCCGCCGAGATCATGCTGGCCAAGTTGACCGCTAACGCCTGCGTCGTCCTCCTGGCCGCCAGCCTGTCGCTGTATCTGGTGGTGCAATGGGCGCTGGGCGTCCCGGTCAGCGGCTCGATCCCCCTGTTCCTGGCCGGAGCCGCCATCCATCTATTTGCCGCTGGCAGTATTGGAATTTTCCTTGGTACTTTGGCTCGCTCAATGCCTCAGTTCGGCCTGCTGCTGATTCTGACCATTCTGCCCCTGCAGCTGCTCAGTGGCGGCATTACCCCCCGCGAAAGCATGCCCGAAACGGTCCAGCAGTTGATGCTGCTGGCACCCACCACGCACTTTGTCAGCTTTGCCCAGGCGATTCTCTACCGAGGCGCCGGCCTTGCCGTGGTCTGGCCCTCTTTCCTGGCTACCGCCGGTATAGGGCTGGTGTTTTTCCTGCTGACACTGGGGCTGTTCAGGCGCAGTCTTGCGCGAGAGCACTGAGCTTTATCCCTGCCAGACAGCTAACAAAAAACCCGCCGGGCCTTGAGGCCGGGCGGGAATTCAGGAGGGAACCCGAGCACTGCCCGGGGGTGATCACTTAATCAATCAGCCTGACGGCGCAGAAACGCCGGGATATCCAGGAAATCCATATCGTCAGTGCCGGTCTTTTTCATCGGCACTGAATCCATCTGCGTTTCAGCCAGCTCATTCTGCACCGGACGTGCTTTCTCTTCACTCTGGCGGTTGCGCAATACTGTCGGCAGCTCCAGCTGGTTAAAGTCAGCCGTCTTTACCGTACGGGAAGACTGAGCACGCGGAGCGCTGGTATCGCCGTTCACGACACGAGACTCAGCAGCCTGAGCACGTTCCAGACCCGTGGCGACAACAGTCACCTTGAGCTCGTCAGACAGCTCAGGATCGATGACGGTACCAACCACAATAGTGGCATTTTCAGAGGCATACTCTTCGACCAGATCACCGACCTCGGAGAATTCGCCCAGGCTAAGATCCAGGCCAGCGGTAATGTTAACCAGAATACCGCTGGCGCCTTTCAGGTCGATATCTTCCAGCAGCGGGCTGTTAATTGCCGCTTCGGCCGCTTCACGAGCACGATTTTCACCGCGGGCGACACCGGTACCCATCATCGCCATGCCCATTTCAGACATAACGGTACGCACGTCGGCAAAGTCCACGTTGATCATGCCAGGGCGGATGATCAGATCCGCGATCCCCTGCACTGCGCCCTTGAGCACATCATTGGCCGTACCGAAGGCACTGACCAGAGTACAGTTCTTGCCCAGTACCGGCAGCAGTTTTTCGTTCGGGATGATGATCAGTGAATCAACATGTTCCTGCAGTTCACGGATCCCCTCTTCGGCTATCTTCTTGCGACGACGACCTTCAAACGGAAATGGCTTGGTCACGACCGCCACGGTCAGAATGCCCATTTCACGAGCCACTTCTGCCACAATCGGAGCGGCACCGGTACCGGTACCGCCACCCATGCCAGCCGTAATGAAGACCATATCAGCACCGGACAGGGTTGCCGCGATACGCTCACGGTCTTCCAGTGCAGCCTGACGGCCCACCTCAGGGTTGGCACCGGCGCCCAGCCCCTTGGTCAGTTCGCCACCGATATGCAGTGCCGTTTTGGCCGCCATGCTGTTCAGTGCCTGCGCATCGGTATTGGCACAGATGAAATCCACACCTTCCAGCTCGGTGGTCACCATGTGGTTGACGGCATTACCACCGCCGCCACCAACACCGACCACCTTGATTACAGCACTCTGAGGTACACTATCCACCAGCTCAAACATATTTATCCCCTCCAGATACGGCCCCGCTCTGTCGCCGGGTACCGCTGTTTGCCCAAACTTAAAAATTGCCCTGCAGCCAGTTCTTCATACGCGAGATCAGGCTGCCTTCAGCCCTGCGCTGTGGCCGCAGGCTGTCTTCATATTCTTCAATTTCCGGCACCGGGCTGACCGGTCCGTGATCCTGGCGTGCGTAGTGCAGCAAGCCGATAACAGTGGCATAAATGGGGTTGCTCAATTGAGCTTCCAAACCGCGGATACCCTGCGGTTTAGCCAGCCGTACCGGCATATGGAAAATCTCTTCCGCCAACTCTACGGCGCCTTCCATCTTGGCGGTTCCACCGGTCAGCACGATCCCGGCTGCCACCAAATCCTCAAACCCGCTGCGGCGCAACTCCGACTGCACCAGGGTGAACAACTCTTCATAACGCGGCTCAACCACCTCAGCCAGTGCCTGACGTGACAGGTCGCGTGGTGCGCGGTCGCCGACACTGGGCACCTTGATCATCTCATCTGATCTGGCCAGCTGAGCCAGTGCACAGGCGTATTTTATCTTGATCTGCTCGGCATGCTGAGTCGGGGTGCGCAGCGCCATGGCAATATCGCTGGTGACCTGATCGCCGGCGATTGGGATGACGGCTGTATGACGAATAGCCCCGCCGGTAAATACGGCAATGTCAGTGGTGCCACCGCCAATATCAACAATACAGACACCCAGATCCTTTTCGTCATCCGTCAGTACGGAGTAACTGGATGCCAGCTGCTGCAGCACCACCGCATCCACTTCAAGACCACAGCGGCGGACACATTTTTCGACGTTCTGAATCGCGTTAATTGCGCCGGTAATCAGATGAACCTTGGCCTCAAGTCGGACGCCAGACATTCCCAGCGGCTCCTTGATCCCTTCCTGGTTATCAATCAGGTATTCTTGCGGCAGAATATGGATGATTTTCTGGTCTGCCGGAATGGCCACGGCACGCGCCGCATCAATCACTCGCTCAAGATCGTAGTCGGATACTTCTCGATCACGCACGGCAACGATGCCATGAGAGTTCAGGCTATTAATATGGCTGCCGGCAATGCCCACGGTCACGCCGTGAACCTTACAGCCAGCCATCAGTTCTGCTTCTTCAACCGCGCGCTGGATCGAACTGACCGTCGATTCGATGTTGACCACGACACCGCGTTTCAACCCTCGCGAAGGCTGAGCACCAACACCGATAATTTCGATGGTGCCCTGAGGGGTCAACTCGCCCACCAGACACACCACCTTTGAGGTGCCGATATCGAGTGCAACGATCATGTTATGTGCAGTCACCATATTGTGTGCTCTGAACCCAGCTGGACAGGCGGAAGGGAATAACCCTGATTTCATCTCTGTTGCCATATTACACGCAAAATCCGGGCCAGTTCTTCAAACAGCTACCGAATTAAGCTGCGAGTAAGTATCGCCGGTACATGGTCAAAAAATCAACAACCAGCACGTTATTTTATATCGGCAAGTTTTTGCCGTTGTTTAGCGTTTTTTCGTTATTTTTCAGCAACCTGCTTTGCCCAAGGGTGAATGGAGTTGCCGCTGGTTAAAATAAAATCAATTTATTTTCATGATACCATCATCAATATTTAATTTTGAATAACATATGATTATTCAAAACTTTATTTTGACGAAACGCGAAATAATCAATATTTGATTTTGATTTTTATAGCCTTAAGTTTTGGGATTTTGACGAAAAAAAAGCGGCAACCCGATGTCGGTATGCCGCCTTCAGATGACCCTGTGAACGTCAGTCGCGGGTCGCGTTAAGCAGGTGATCAGGTGTGAAGGCAACGCAGAAGCTGCCCCAGCGACGCCCATTTACGAACAGGGGAACCGACAAGGAGTTAAGAATTTCGCCGGTATCACGGATGAAGGTCTGAAGCAGGAACGGGGAGTCGTGGGAAGCACGGCGGATTTCGGCGCGCGTTCCGGCAAAAATGCGGCGGTGACGGCTTTGAGCGTTATCCACTTCAAAATCACCCGTAAGCGGCTTGGATACGCGCGTATTGTTCGCCGGGCAGTAACCATTCAAATCAAACCCAGCAGCCACCAGGAAGGCGTCGTTTTCGGTAATACAGCGGTCAAACAGTGGCCGTAGCCTGGCTTCGTAGGCATCCGTGTAGCGAGTATCATACTTCTCCGGCAACTGGTCCTTGTTGGTACGAACATAATTGGTATCGAACAGGTCCAGCCCCTGAGCCGCCAGGTTTTCCAGCTCGGCCTCCACCATACGCGCCCATTCCCGGGTTGTGGTGATGATCTGCTCAAAACCGCCATAACCGATCGTGAAGCGCGACAGCAGCTCCTGCATCTCTTCGGTTGCACCATCCAGTTCCTGCGAGTGCTGGCTCGATACTTCCATTTCCTGCCGAATGCTGTCAGCCAACCGGGTTATATCGGACACCTGTTCATGACTGTGTCGGTTGGTGTAGGAGAGTTCTTCAATGGCGGCACTGATCTCGCCCAACTGGCTGTTCAGCGCTTCAAAATCACTCACCATGGTGCTGAAGCGACGACTGGTCTGAGAGATGAAGCCATCTGTATCCGAGACGTTCTGCATAATCACTTCAGCCCCGCTGCGGGTACTTTCCACCAGCGACACCATTGCGTTGATCTTGCTGTCGATTTCGCCGGTGGCGGTGTTCACTTTCTGGGACAGCGTACGCACTTCATCCGCGACCACGGCAAACCCCCGCCCAGCTTCACCGGCACGCGCCGCTTCAATGGACGCATTCAGTGCCAGCAGGTTGGTCTGCTCAGAGAACCCTTGCACCAGAGAAAGGATACTGATGATACTGGCGGAATTTTCCGCCAGCTGCCCCACCACCTGTTGAAACTCCTTTACCTGAGTTTCGATGGTTGCTACCTGCTCACTGACCCGCATGAGCTCTGCACTGGAATCCTTCACCTCAGCCAGGTTATGGCTGTTGCGCTCCGAAATGCTTTGAGTATGTGCAGCGATTCCCTCGATCGCCGTGGTGGACTCCTGACTGGCCTGAAACACGGCCTGCGCCTTCGACACCTGCTCTTCGGCCGACCCCTTTGCCGCCAGCACCACCTTTTGCAGCTGACTGGCACTGAGCGACACTCGCACACTGCGCTGACGGGTATCGGCAATCATCTGCTTCAGGCTGGCCGAGAAATCATTGTAGCTTTCCGCCATGCGTGCGATCTCATCCTGAGTCTGTACCGGCAAAGTTGCCGAGATATCACCATCCTTGTCTTTCACCGCCCTCAGGACCCGCGTCATGCTGTGAATCGGTCGCAGAAAAAGATGACGCATGAAAAACAGCGCGAAAGCGGCTATCACCAGGGTGAACACCAACATGGCACCCGAGATCATACCGGTGGTGTGCGCCAGCTGCGCCACCTGTTCTCCTGCCGCGGGTGTATCGGCCAACACCACCTGCAGATCCCGCAGGGATAAATGCAGCCAGTAGCCAAGGCCGATCAGAATCAGGCTGGGGAACACAAGGAAAAGCACATTGCCGCAGATTTTGCGGGTCAGGCTGTGGAAGAAAGTTTTTTCAATACTCTGGTAGAGACTCATCGGGGCACACTCATTATTGTTATGTTGCTACTTTGGTCGGAGTCGCATGCAGCAGACGAAAAGAGTAATGCTGATTACCTTTACAGGCAACCATGCGTGATACATGTGGTGTAAAAACCTGTAACAATTTGTAACGGATTGATTAATGGTGCTTTACCCCTGCCCCGTATGGCGCCAAACTGATGCCCCGACTCTTTCCCCGCCGTATTGACCCCGTGGAGTGGCGCAGATGAACAGTAACAAGTTGGCAACCCCCATTAGCCTGCGAAAGGCCCTTACCCTTATCGAGGAAGGTCACTGTACCGCACTGGAACTGCTGGAGGCCTGCCTTGCCCAAATCGAGGCCCGCGAGCCTGAGGTCGGTGCCTGGCAGCACCGCCTTGACGCCAAAACCTGCCTGGAACATTACCGCAATAACCAGTCGTTTTATGAAACCAGCCTGCTGAAAGGACTACCCATCGGTATCAAGGACATCATCGACACCGCCAATATGCCGACCGAGATGGGGTCCCCCATCCACAAGGGTCGCCAGCCGGTTGACGATGCCAGCTGTGTTGCACTTCTGCGCCAGGCCGGCGGCATTATTATTGGCAAGACGGTCACAACCGAATTCGCCTATTTCAAACCCGGCAAGACCGCTAACCCACGCGATCTGAAACGAACGCCAGGCGGCTCTTCCAGTGGTTCGGCGGCGGCTGTCGCCGATGGAATGGTGCCAGCGGCACTGGGCTCACAGACTGCTGCATCCGTCATCAGGCCCGCCGCCTACTGCGGTACGGTGGGTTATGTGGGTACTCGCGGGGAGTTTTCGCTGCGTGGCATCCAGCCACTGGGACAATCACTGGACTCGCTCGGCCTGTTCAGCCGCCAAGTTGAAGATATCGAACTGCTGCGCGCCATTCTGCTGCGCCAGCCGGAGCCGATGACCACAGCCGACGCCCTGCAGCCCAAACGCATCCTTCTGTGTCGGGGCGATGCCGCCGGTGAGGTCGAGCCGGACATGGCAGACGCCATCGAGCGGGCCGCTACCACTCTGCGCACTCAAGGGGTTGACGTAATAGAGCCCGACAACAGTGACTGGCTGGGTGAGCTGGTACAGCATCATAGCCTGATCATGGCGTATGAGGCAGCTCGCAACCTGGCACTTGAATCAAGCCAGCCTGACCTTCTGAGTCCGGCGCTGCAGGATCTGATTTCAACGGGCCTGGCGACCCCGCGCGCCGATTATCTGGCATCCCTGCAAGCAGTGGCAGATATCCGTGACACGCTGGCTCAACGCTACCCGGATGTAGATGCCATGCTCGCACCGGCCGCACCGGGCGTGGCGCCCGAAGGACACGAACGCACCGGCGCACCCCACATGAGCCGTCCATGGCAAGCGATGGGTTTGCCGGTGGTAACACTGCCGGGGCTGACGGATGCCGACAACCTGCCGCTGGGGATTCAACTGATTGGGCAACCGCACAGCGATGACAACCTGCTGCGCATCGCACGCTGGCTGGAACCGCTGCTGCGCTGATCAGCGGTAGCTGTACTCAACCACCTCGGCCGGAATCAGGCCGGGGTTATCCGCCAGATATTGACGCACAGAGCGTCCGTCAGCAGTAAAACTGGTATCAAGAAAATTCTGCAGCACCGACTCGCCCTGAGTGGCCGCAGACTGCAGGCAGAAAGCCAGATAGCGCGGGTTGGGCAGAATATCGCGTCGCCAGAGCGGACCCGCGTAATACTGCCCGACCCGGCGCTGATATTCCGCCTCAGTGACACACTTGTTGAGGCGGTAATCCGTATCCGAATAGCCTGTGCACATGCGTCCTCGAGAAGGCTCACCAGTGTCCAGATGACACGTTTCCACCTCGATCCAGCGATAACGATGCTCGCGTTCGTACAGTTCCAAAAAGTCAGACTCGCTGCACTCGAACTGAGCGGCAATGATGTCGACACCGTCTGCCGCTTCGGTGGAGCATGAGGCCAGCTCCAAACTGTCCGGTGACATGCCATGCCGACTGATGAACACGATGCCTACCTTATCAAACACGCGGCGATAGCCTGGCACTCGCACCAAACGGTAATTGCTTAGATTCGGAACAGTTTCGCGCGCGGACTGCTCCGACAGCAGCGAGCCATACCCCACAACGGAAATCATGGTCTTACCAGAAGTACCAAAGGGCCACAATGGACGCCAACACCAGCGGCAGCATCAGCAACAACGCCTTGAGGTCACCCAGCAGGCGTTGAACCAGCACCAGATGCACCACCGGAAAGGTGATGAACAGGCAACTGACGGGAATCCACCAATCAAGGTGCCGAATACCATAAGCCAGCGCTCCGATCAGTGTCAGCGCTCCCAGGTTGCCGGCCATCACTACGGTCACCGCACCGTTGCGGGTCTGCATGAACGCCGGGCGCTTCTCCTCCGGCAACTTGTTCAGTGCTCCGGCACTCAGTGCCGCCGACATGGACACCAGGCCCGTCGCCAGAAACAGATACAAAGCTTCGTACATCAGAACTCTCCTTCAAATCAGCGCAGATTGTAAAAGATCAGGCCGCATTTCGGTATCAATATCCCTGACCGGGAAAAGTGCTGCGGGGTAATGCTAGAATTGCACTTTGCCGTTTGTGATTCAGGTACACCACCATGCCCGACTTTCTGGTTGATGAAACCATTGAAGACTATGCCTTTGTTAACACTCGCTCAGAGCCGCCACTGCTGCAGGAGCTGATCGACCAGACCAACCTCAACATGGGCTGGCCGCAAAAACTGTCGGGCCGCCTGGTAGGCCGCACGTTGAAAATGCTCAGTGCCCTGGCACAGCCAAAGCAGGCACTGGAGATCGGCATGTTCACCGGCTACTCCGCGCTATCAATCGCAGAAGGCATGCCAGCCGATGGCAAGCTGATCTGCTGTGAAACCAACCCTCGTGCCATCGAATTTGCCAAGGGCTTTTTCGATCGCAGCGAGCACGGTCAAAAGATCGAGGTAATTTTCGGCCGTGCGCTGGATACGCTGGAAACACTGGATCTGGAGCTGGATTTCACCTTCATCGATGCCGACAAGCGTAACTACCTCAACTACTATCAGCGCGTTAAACAGATGACCCGTCCCGGTGGGCTGATTATCCTCGACAACGTGCTTTGGTCAGGCAAGGTGGTACAGCCCGAATCCGAGATTGACGACATTCTGGTTGAAACCAACCGCTTCATCGCCGCCGATCCCGAGGTGGAAAACGTGTTTTTGACCGTGCGCGACGGCCTTAACGTAGTCCGCAAGCTGCCATGAAGAAGTGGCTGGGCCTGCTGTTTCTGTTACCACTGTTGCTGGCAGGCCTGGTGTGGCTGTCCCTGCCCTGGAGCGCCCAGTATCTGATCGAGCGCTGGCTGACTGAACAGGGCTTCGTTGCACCCGCATTCAATATGCGCCACCCCTCATGGGAAAAGCTTCATATTGATCACCTAAGTGTCAGTCAAACCGGCGATGGCCGGCGTGTAACACTCAGCGCCGATCATGTTGAGCTGCATTTCGACCCGATCAACCTGTTGCAGGGACAGCTGGCAGAGCTGCGCGTGCAACAGGCTCGTCTCGATATCGTTGCGGATCATTCGCTCAAAGGCCGTGCTGAACAGCTTCAACTACAACCCGACCCGATCGATTTGACCCGTTTCCATCCGCAACAGCTGTTCAGTTACGCCCCTTCGAGACGACTGGTGATTGCCCAACTAGAGCTGAACTACACGGCGCCGGAGCAACCACCCCTGACCCTGCTTGGCAATGTGGATCTGGAGCCACAGCTGCTGCAGAGCCGAATGCAGATCCAACTGGATCAGCAACCGCTTGGTTATCTTGATCTCAACTTTGATCCCGACTATAAGCTGCAGCTGAGTGTGAGCAACACCCAGCAACCATTACTGCAGAGCCAACTACAGCTGTCCCCTGACGCACAAAACTGGCGTTTTGAAGCCGATACTACGGTTCATATCCAGCACCTGCTCCCTGCCCTTGAGTCATTGCAGATTTCACTGCCACAAGAGGTGCGCCGACTCAGTGGCGTGCTGAAGCTTAACAGTCAGCTGGAATTGCCGGTCCAGCTGACACCTGACGCGCAAACAATGCTGCATCTCGACAGTCGGCACGACATTGCCGCCAGGCTCAAACTGCCAGGCCAGAACTCCCTGCCCGGCAGCGATCTGAATCTGCAAGCCGACCTGCAATTTCTTGATGGCTCAATTCGCCTGCAATTGAAACCCTCAACCCGGCTGGTACTCCAGCAGCCGGATATTCCAGAATTGCCGCCGATCAATTTGAGTGCCGACCTGCAACTGCAGCCTCACCTTATGCAAATAAATGGTGTGGTCGGCCTGCGCACACAGGAACCTCCGTTGCAGCTGGACACCGAACTGACACTGGATGCCAACCTCAATGGCCAAGCCAGCCTGAACCTGCAACCCGTTCAACTTGCTGCACTGTTACCGGCATTACAACGTTTACTGCCTCAGCAGACAACCTGGCCTGATATTCACCAGGGGCAACTTCAGGCCGGGGGTGAACTCCGTTTGAGTAAAGGTGATTGGCAACTGGAGCTGCGGCCAGCACTGACCAGAGTCAATCTCAGCCTGGACAACACTCATATCCACAGCCTGAATCTGGATAGCCAGATCGAGCTTGCGCCAAGTGGACGTTTCAGCGCACGCGGCAACTTCAGTATCGACCATACCGATACGGGCCTTAGGGTCCATGGCCCTGACCTCGACTACATCCTGACCGGCTATGGCAACAGCCAATACTGGCTGCAGTTGACCCCTTTCAGCCTGTCAGCCTTGGATGGCATCATCGCAGTACCGGCGCTGGGGTTTGATCCGCTCAAGCCTGATCTGGACACTCGCCTGGCCGTCTCGGCCTTTGACCTGAGCCGGATTCTGGAGCTGTACCCCCAGGAGGGCCTTTATGGCAGCGGTGTGCTGGGTGGAGAGCTGCCCATCCGTATCAACGGCAATAAGGTCAGCATCCAAAACGGCCATCTGCTCAGCGGCGCAGAAGGTGGCGTAATCCGCTATCAACCCTCCCCTGAAGTCGCGCTGATGGGACAACAGAACCCCGGCATTCAACTGGCACTGGGTGCCCTGACAGACCTGCGCTTTGAACTGTTGGACCTTAAGCTGGACTACCAGCCCAACGGTGATGCCGATATGAGAGCCCGGCTTAAGGGACACAATCCTGGCTGGCAGCAGGGCCGACCGGTCGATCTTAACCTGAATATAGAGGAGAACCTGCTTGACCTGTTACGCACGCTTCAGCTCACAGGCCGTGTCACCGACTCCATCGACCGTCGTTTCCGCCGCTAGCCCGTTTCCGTTAAGGCTGCTTTCAGCTAAGCTGCTGCTCAATGGAAACCATTGATGCGATTCTGTGTCAGACCGCATACAGCCCAGCAAGAAAAGGAACCTATTATGCTCAGCCGACAACTGCTGCCCGCCACGCTCTGCGCGCTTGGTCTGCTTGTCGCAGCCGGCTGCACCCCTACCGTGCAAGTGGCCGCGCCGTCCGAGCCGATCACCATCAATCTCAACGTCAAGATCAAGCATGAGATTCTGGTCAAGGTCGACAAGGAAATTGACTCCATGCTGGATGAAAACAGCGAACTTTTCTGAGGGGCGAACCATGTTGCGCACATTGAGTAAAATTCTGACCACAGGCCTGTTGGCTGTAAGCCTGAGCATGCCCGCCTTTGCCCTGTCACTGGACGAAGCCAAATCCAGCGGCGTTGTAGGTGAAAGAGCCACCGGCTACCTCGGCATCGTGACCTCCAACCCCAGTGCCGATGTAAAGGCGATGGTGAATGAAATCAACAACAAACGCCGCGCGCTGTATCAACAAAAAGCCAGCAAAGCCGGGGTTTCACTGGACGTAATGGAACTGCGTACCGGCCAGCGCCTGCAGGAAATGACCCCAGCCGGAGAGTATATTCAGGATGGTAACGGTCAGTGGCGTCGAAAGTGAAACAAGCCCTCTGTCTACTGAGCCTCGGCTGCCTGGCTTCGGCGGTAACCGCAGCCGAACAACCGCCGGCGGAATCACCCTCACTCAACCCGGATCAAAGCTGGACAGCCAATTTCTATTTTGAAAACGACCTGTTCAGCGATACTGACCAGCAATACACCAATGGTGTGCGGCTATCGTTTGTATCACCCGAAATCGACAACTTTATCGATGACCCAGACCTGCCCGGCTGGATGCGTGATGCCAACCGCCTGCTGGCACCGCTTGACCCTGAGCCTGTCCGTCTTGGCGAAGACGTGAGCCGCCGCCTGATTTTCACCTTGGGGCAATTGATGTATACGCCGGAGGATCGCGAGCGTACCAGCATCGACCCAACCGACCGCCCCTATGCAGGCTGGTTGTACATGGGCTTTGGCTACCATACCCAAACCCGCAATCGGATGAACTCCTTTGAGGTGAATCTTGGTATGGTTGGCCCCGCCGCACTGGCACAGGAGTCACAGGACTTCATCCACGACCTGCGCGGTATCGACAATTTTAACGGCTGGCATAACCAGTTGCGCAATGAGCCAGGGCTGCAGCTGGTGTATGAACACAAGAACCGTTGGCTGCGTCAGTCACTGGGCAAAGGCTGGGAGCATGAAGTCCTGCTGCATGCCGGTGGCAGCCTCGGCAACGTCGCAACCTATCTGAATACCGGGGCTGAGTATCGTATCGGCAAGCACCTGCCACATGACTTTGGCACCTCGGCGCTGCGCCCGGGGGGCGACAACAGCGTTCCGGGACGAGGCGATCCTCGCTTTCGACATCACTGGGGCATTCACGGCTTTGTGTCTGTTGACGGCCGTTGGGTACTGCGGGACATTTTTCTTGATGGTAACACCTGGCGCAGCAGTCACAGTGTCGACAAGGAACCACTGGTCGGCGATGTCGCCTTTGGCATTGCGGCCACGTGGCAACAGTGGAAGCTGTCTTACGCCCGCATCTACCGCACACGTCAGTTTGAAACTCAGCAGGGCAACCATAATTTCGGCTCTCTTGCCGTTTCCTATACATTTTAATATCTGTATCAACGTCAGCTGATTTAAGGGTAATTCCGTAAATCAGCTGACTAAAATTGCTTCACTTGTTAAACTTCTCGCTTTATTCCTGCAACGACACGCTGACACCATGACAACAACAAAACCGATCAACCTGCTGCTGGTTGATGACAGTCGTATTGCACGTCTCAGTCTCAGCCGTCAGCTGAAATCTCTGGGCCTGGAACTGAATTTGCTGGAGGCTGATTCGGCTGATGCAGCCGAAACCCTGCTGCAGAGTCAAGCCGCCGATATCGCCCTGATCGATTTCAACATGCCCGGTCGTGATGGCCTCGAACTGGCCGAGGCGCTCAGTGCCCGTTTTCCGCAATTGCGGATGGCACTGGTGACCGCCAACATACAGGACGCACTGGCCCAGCGCGCCCGCGACATGGGCATGGCGTTCCTGCCCAAGCCAACCACCGCCGAGCAGCTCGCTGCCTTTGTCTGTCAGGAGGCGTGAATGGACCTGTTCAGCGCCGATGAGCACGACCTGATTGTAGAGCTGATGAACCTGGGGGTTGGCCGTGCTGCTAACGCCCTGTCACAGCTGGTCAATGACGAAGTCCTGTTGTCGGTCCCGCGTGTAGAGTTCATCTCTGTACCCGAAGCTCAGGCGGCCTTCCGCAAGGACTTGCCCTCATTTCTGGCCGGTGTGTTGCAGGATTTTGAAGGTTTTATCAATGGCCGTGCCGCGTTGCTGTTCCCGGAAGCCCGGAGCCTGGAGCTGGTAAACGCCATGATCGGTGAAGAACTCAGTGCCGATGAGATCACCGAGCTGGAGCAGGAGACCCTGGCAGAGCTGGGCAACATCCTGCTCAACCATTGCCTGGCCACGCTGGCCAATCAGTTGAAGCAGCAGGTTCAGACCGATATTCCCAAAGCGTTCAGCGTCAGTGCAGCCGACCTGCCCAGCACCCTGAGCCTGTACGACTCGGATAACGAAAACACGCTGGTGATGCTGGTTCAGATCGACTTCAGTCTGCGCCACAGTGCACTGCGCGGCTATTTAGCCTTCATTATTGACCTGCGCTCGGCTGATACCTTTATTACCGCCCTGCGCAGCTACCTTGCTGAGTTGCTGTAAGCAGGAATCGCATATGCACCAGACTGAACTCCAGAGCGCCTGCCTGTCCGATAGCCTCGAAAACCTCGACTGCACCGAACTGCTGCACAGCCTCGATGGCGGTGTATTGCTGCTGGACGATAAGTGCCGCATCATTTTTTGCAATCGCTGGTTCAGCCGCAACACAGGTCTGACCGAACAGCAGATTGTTGGCCACACCATTGAAAGTCTGTTTTCCGCACAGCTGCCACCCGCTTTGCTGGACGCCATTGAAAGCGGATGCCGGCTGCGCATGGGCCGCATTCTGTCACATCAGTTACACAAACGGCTGCTTCCGCTTTGGCGACGCGGACCCGGGGGTGAGCAGACGCCTCTGTACCAATCGATCCTGATCAAACCGCTCAGCCACAGTAACCTGACGCTGGTGCAGTGCCTCGACATCACCAATGCCGTCAAACGCGAGCAACACCTGCGCGCCAGCGAACGCATATTACGGCTGGAACGCAGTGTGCTGGAGCTGATCGCCACCGGTGATTCGCTGGAAGAGGTCTTGCTGCAGCTGTGCAATACTGTTGAAAGCCTTGTGCCGGGCGCCAGCGCGGCAATACTCCTGCCTGACGAAAGCGGTCGACGCCTGCATATCAAAAGCGCTCCGAACCTGCCCGGACATTTCCTGCAGCGCCGCGAGGGACTGGGCCTGACGGCAGAAGGCACCACCTGTGCACAGGCGTACCTCAGCCGTGGGCTTACAATCTGCCCGGATATCCATCAGGACAACAACTGGAACCATTGGCGTGATCAGGCACAACGCTACGGCATCGCTGCCTGCTGGGCCCAGCCGATCATAGCGGCCTATGATGAAGTGATCGGGGTGTTCGCCTGTTATCCACACAACCCGGCGGTGCCGGACGACACTCAGCGTCAGCTGCTGCAGCGCATGGCCCATTTGGCCGCGATCGCAATGGAGCGACACAAGCGCATCGAACGCATCCGATTTCTGGCGATGCACGACCCGCTGACAGGGCTGCCCAACCGCAGCCTGCTCAACGAGCACCTGGGACGCAACCTGCGTCGCGCACATCGGGAAGGCAATCAGTTTGCGCTTATGTTCATCGATCTTGACGGTTTCAAGCAGATCAACGATCTGCATGGACACGATGCCGGTGATGACCTGCTGTCGGTGTTGTCCGGCCGCATTACCGAGCAGCTTCGCGGTACCGACACCTGCGCACGCATTGGTGGAGATGAGTTTGTAGTAATGCTGGAAACCGTCACCACAACGGAAGCGTCAGAGCAGGTGGCAGAAAAGCTGCTGGAATGTCTCAGCCGTCCGGTCAAGCGCGGCCAACTGCAGTTGCAGGTGTCCGCCTCAATCGGCATTGCACTTTATCCACAGGATGGCAGCAGCGCGGATGCCCTGCTGACCCGTGCTGACGATGCCATGTACCGCGCCAAGGCACTGGGCAAGAACCGCTGGCACCGGCTGGATTAATGCAGGCTTAGTGCCGGAATTTGCTGACAGCCTTTTTCAACTGCATGGCAAGCGCCGCAATCTCCTGACTGGTCGCCGCTACACTGTCAGCCGCTGTAGATGTTTCATCCGCAGCCATATTGATGCGAGTCAGATTCTGGTTCATCTCATCAGCGACTGAGCTTTGCTCTTCAGCAGCACTGGCGATTTGAGTATTCATATCATTCATTCGCATGATCTGCTGAATAATCGTCTCCAGCGCTTCATTGGCACGCGCGGCCTTTTCCACTCCATCAGTGGCCTGCTGCTGCCCCTGCTGCATCACTTTGGCCGCCTTGATCGCAGCCGCCTGCAGGTGACTGATCATGTCATGAATTTCAGTGGTTGATGTTTGAGTACGGCCTGCCAGGCTGCGCACCTCATCCGCCACCACCGCAAAGCCACGCCCCTGCTCACCGGCACGGGCAGCTTCTATGGCTGCATTCAACGCCAGCAGATTGGTCTGTTCCGCGATCTCCCGAATCACATCCACAACCTTGCCTATCGCCTGAGCATCTTCGGCCAGCTCCGCTATTACCTGAGCAGCTGATTCAACCTCAGATGCCAGATGGTTCATGCCATCAACGCTTTCGGTCACCACCGACTGACCATGGTGAGCCGACTCATCCGCGGCCGTAGCGCTTTCGGCAGCGGTTGCCGCACTCTTGGCTACGTCATGCACGGTGGCGTTCATCTCATACATGGCAGTTGCCACCAGATCGGTTTCAGCCTTTTGTGCCTGAATGCCACTGCGCGATTGCTCAGCCATGGCAGCCCCACGTTCGGCCTGCTCATTCAGAGATTCGCCTACCTGACCAATCTCACGTGCCAATTGGGCAAGGCTGTTGCGGGTCTGGATGAAGCGTTGGGTGATACGCCCCACTTCATCTTCATTCGAAGCAAACGGCAATGACTGGTCCCGGAAATCCCCAGCCGCCATGTTGTCGGCAATACTGCCCAGATTATCCATGCCGCGGTTGATACGGCGGGTCACGAATAAAGCGAAACCAAACGCCAGCAACAGGCCGAGAACACCAACGGCCAGTAGTTGAAGATTCAACATCACGGCAGTTGCACTCATTTCAGCGCGTGCTTCCTGCGCCCCCCTCAACTTGCGGTCACTCAAGTCGGCACGTGTCTTGTCAGCCGCGGCAAAGAGTGGATTGACCTGTTGCAGAATCTGCCAGTTCGCCCCCACATAATTACCCTTTTCAATCAGGTCCAGAGTCGGATTCACCCCTTTTTCAAAAAAATTCTCGAACTCCTGTTCAAAGGCGCGGGACAACTGTGCTGCTTCTTCACCGTGGTGGACTGACATAAATGCTTGCCACAGGTTTCGAACCTGCTGCTCGTAGTCACGAACCAGGTTAGTATGCAGACTGGTAGGATGGTTGTGAGCCTTGACGAATTCAGTCCCAGGCTGGTGCTGAATACTCAACAGCAGCTGCGCACGAATATCCCCCATCAAACCGCCAATGCGTTCCACCTGATACAGCGGCACCATGCGACGATCGAAGTTATCATCAAACTGAAACGCTTCGTATTTGAAGCCATACATGGCGAAGCCGGTCAGGGCCACAACCACCAAAAGAAACAGCGCTACAAGCATGCGTAGCAGGTTTTTGATAGAGCCAAACAGACCAACGTGCATAGAAACTCCTTGTCTGGGGGCAGTCCTGAACAAAATGTGTAGTTATTCTAATACAGTTGAACGTCTGTTTGTATAAGAATAATCTTATTGATCGATCTTACGCATGGCACCCGACAATTCGTTCACTCGCGTGTGTGTTTCTTCGACCAACTGTCCGATCTCACGGGCCGATTCGCCCGATCGCTGAGCCAGCCCGCGTACCTCGTCCGCTACCACCGAGAAGCCTCGACCCGCTTCTCCTGCACGCGCTGCCTCAATGGCGGCATTCAGTGCCAGAAGGTTGGTTTGCTCAGCAATCTGGTTAATGCTGGTGACGATATTGGCAATGCGGTCACTGACCTCCTCTACCGAACTCATCGCCTGCAGTGTTTGAGTCACCGCCACCCGCCGATCAGAAATATCGATACCAAAGCCAACCAGGCGAGTAATCCTTCGTTTGAAGTCCCGCAGGGCACAGAAGCGCATATCCAACGTCAGAGGGTCTCCACTGGCGAGGGTAATCCCCAGCTTACAGGCCAGCTCACCCTGCTCTTTCAGCCGGTTAAGCTGCTGCGGTTCAATCTGTTGCCACAGGCTGTGGGCGACCTGCTCCGCACGGTTGCGACTGCGCTTTGTGAAGTAGGTGTTGGCCGATGCAAAGTGGCCCTCAGGGGTGTACTCAACCATCAGAAGGGATTCACTGATCGCTTTGAGACGGACTTCAGATTCCAGTGCTTCGCGCTTGGTTTCGGTAATATCCGCCTGGATGGAGATAAACTTGTCCGCGTGGCCGCGCTCATCCAGAACCGGTGAGATCGACAGCGACACCCAGTAGGGCTCACCAGCCTTGTTGTAGTTGAGAATTTCATCATAAAACACATCCAGATCACGCAGATGCTGACGGATGCGTTCAATGGTTTCAGGACTGGTCTCTTCACCCTGCAGGAAGCTGCCTGGCTTGCGGCCCTGCACCTCAGCCAGCGTGTAGCCAGTCATACGAATGAAGCCGTTATTCACATACTCGATACAGCCTTCCGCATCGGTAATAACCACCGAGTTTTCAGTCTTGTCCGCTACCAGACTGAGCATGCGCATCTCTTCGCGCCGCTCGACTTCTTCAGTGATATCGCGCAGGAAGGCTGTGTAGGTGACGCGATCATCCACCGCCACCTTGGACAGCGACAGCAACGCCCAGCGGTGACCTCCGTCAAGGCGCTCAATATCAACTTCACGTGACGTGCCGACAATTCGATCCTGTCCGCCCTCGCGATTGCGGCGCACATACTCGTCATGGCGTGGCTGATGTATCTGGGGCACCAGCATTTTGACGTTTTGCCCGATCACCTGATCGCGTGAGCAACCCCACAGCACTTCGGCCGCCTTGTTGAACAGGGTGATGTTATTGCGCTCATCAATGCAAACCACCGCATCCAGCGCCTGCTCAAGCGTTTGCTGCATCATCTCGCGTGCACTGCGCTCGGCCGTTACGTCACGCACGAAAGCACTGTAGTATTTCTTGCGCCCGACCTTGACCTGCGACAGCGCCAGCTGAACCCAGATGCGTGAGCCGTCCTTGCGCTCGACCTCAACTTCTCGCGAGGTCCCCACTATTCTGTTTTCACCGGTTTTACGGTGATGACCCACATAATCATCATGCCGACTCCGGTGCTCCTGCGGTACCAGCATCGACACGTTGCGATTGATCACTTCTTCGCGACTGTAGCCCCACAACGCTTCGGCAGCCCGGTTGTAGCGTTTGATGCGGTTGCGCTCATCAATCATGACTACCGCAATCAGTGACTGATCCAGCGTTTGATCCGCCGAGCTTTTCCCTGGCCATAGGTGCATCTGTTGTCCTCTTCAACCCACAGGCGATCGGACGCTACCTGTGAGTGTCTTATTTTTATAACGGTTGTACAAACGTGAAATTTAGCAGCTCTGCATAAAGGGGGGAACCAGCGATTGGGGGTAAATACCAGGGCCTCACGCCTCGGCAGGCTCCCCTGCGACATTATGTCTCAAGTCAGGTATGTCGCATTCCCCTAGAATAGCTCCAATTTTTCGCCCTTATGGACATCTCTCATGCGGCACCACAAGGTGAAACTTGTGGCATGACCCACATCAGGGAATACACAGGAGACATCATGAGTAACACCTTCAAGGCTTCCCGGTTCAAACAACGTCAACTGCTGACCGCGATTGCATGTGCTTCACTTTCTCATGCTGTTTGCGCAGAGCCTGGGCAAGCAGAGTCCGTGCTCATCGTAACCAAACCCGCGCCAGAGGTACTGGACCATTCTGTACAGCAGTCTCCTGCGGTGATTGACATGCTTCGAGCCGCAACCAATGACAGTGCCAGCCTGCTCAGAGATATGCCTGGCGTCAGCCTGAACGGCGCCGGTGGTGTTTCCAGTTTGCCCTCGATTCGTGGACTTGCAGACGACCGTCTACGCATCAAGGTGGATGGCATGGACTTGATTGCGGCCTGCCCCAACCACATGAATCCGCCCCTCTCATACGTTGAGCCGAGCAACATTGGATTGATGAAAGTCTATGCCGGCATCTCACCTGTCAGTGTGGGGGGTGACAGCATTGGAGGTACCATCATTGTCGAGAAACCTGAGCCTGAGTTTGCTCACGCCGGCAATGACAGTATTACCAAAGGAGAAGTTGGCGCCTTTTATCGCAGCAACAATGACGCCGTTGGTGGTCATCTCAGTGCCACTCATGCAACGGAGGACCTGAGCATCAACTACAGTGGCTCATGGAGCAAGGCTGACAATTATACCGCAGGTGCCGACTTCAAGGATTTTGTCGAAACCGGCACGCTGGGTCATGCATTGAGCCTGGATGAAGTTGGCTCGACCGCTTACGAAACGCAGAACCACGCATTGGGGCTTGCCTTCAAGGCCGGGGACAATGTGTTCGAGTCCCAATTCAGCTACCAGGACATGCCTGAGCAGCTGTACCCCAATCAGCGCATGGATCTGTTGGAAAACACACAAAAGCTTGCGAACCTTACATGGACGCGTAATTTCAACTGGGGGGTCATGGAAGCAGCCGCATACCATGAAACCGTTGATCACTTTATGGACTTTGGAGCGGATAAACGCTTTTGGTACGGCGCTCTCTCCAACACGCCCGACCCAACAGTTGGCGTACCTTGCAGCCCAATTGGCTTTATGGTCGATGGCATGATGAATACATGTGCCGCAGGGATGCCGATGTACTCTGAAAGTGAAAACAGCGGCCTGAGCCTGAAAGCCGATATCAATCTGAATTCAGACCGTCTGCTGCGCGTTGGTACTGAACTGCAGCGCTATCGCCTCGACGACTACTGGACAGCCTCCGGTGGTGGCATGGGCCCTGACACCTTCCTTAACATCAACAATGGTCAACGTGACCGTGCAGCCCTTTTTGCAGAGCTTGAGTCTAAGCATGATGCGCGCTGGACCACTCTGATGGGTGTTCGCTATGAGCGTGTTCGCATGGACGCAGACGAAGTGCATGGCTACAGCATGATGGCAAATCAGGGGGCTGAATCCGCGGCCTTCAATGCACAGGATCGCTCACAGACCGATGACAATATCGATGTGACGGCGCTCGCTCGCTACCAATACAGCGACCAGCTGGATATCGAAATGGGACTGGCACGCAAGGTACGCTCTCCCAACCTGTACGAGCGTTACACCTGGTCCAGCTGGGCCATGGCCGCCACCATGAACAACTTTGTCGGTGACGGCAACGGTTATGTGGGTGATGTAAACCTCGAACCGGAAACAGCCTATACCCTTTCGACCACCTTTGACTGGCACGCAGCTGATCGCAGCTGGAATGTAACGGCAACCCCCTTCTATACCCACGTCGATAACTATATTGACGCCGTTGCTCTGCCGGCCTGGGGTGATGATCAGTTCAACGTACTCCAGTACGCGAATCAGTCGGCCAGACTCTACGGTATCGACCTGTCTGCACAGGTACCGCTGGGCAGTAATGCATGGGGTCAATGGGGCTTCAAGGGCGTCATCAACTATACCAACGGCGAAAACCGCGATACCGGCGATGCACTGTATAACGTCATGCCTTTGAACGGCCGCTTCACCTTGACTCACCAAAAAGCTGGCTGGGACAACGCAGTGGAATGGGTTGTTGTGGACTCCAAGAAAGACGGTTCAGATGTACGCAATGAGATTGACACCTCCGGTTACAGCCTGCTCAACCTGCGCTCCAGCCACAGCTGGAATCAGGTGCGCCTCGACCTTGGCGTCGAAAACCTGTTTGATCGCAGCTATGCGCTCCCAACCGGCGGTGCATACACCGGTCAGGGGCGTACCATGTCAATCAATGGTATCCCCTGGGGCATCGCAGTACCGGGTATGGGGCGTTCAGCCTATATCGGTATAAACGTTCAATTCTAAGCATCACACCTCCCCTTCAAAGCCGGCAACGCCGGCTTTTTTCATGCTTGTGAATAACCTTCCGCTGATAACACGACCTGTGCCCTGCCTCTCTTACGACCAGAGTTCTGCTGCGCCGCTCCCCTCTTCCCTGCTAGAATAGCGCCCATTTGATGAACAATTCGGGATCGATCTGCCATGAGTGAACTGTCTTTGCGCCCGCTGAACACCCTTGAACAGCAGGATGCCTTTATCGGCCGCCATATCGGCCCTTCAGCAGACGAAGCCGCCGCCATGCTGGCAGAGCTGGGCGTTGACAGCCTTGCGGCACTGATCGATGAAACCGTGCCCGGCAGCATTCGCGTCAAGCAGCCGATTGCGCTGGATACACCGAAGACCGAAGCTCAGGTACTGGCTGAGTTGAAAGCGATTGCAGGCCAGAACCAAATCAAGCGCTCGCTCATCGGTATGGGTTACCACGACACGCTCACGCCCAATATCATTCTGCGCAATGTACTGGAAAATCCGGGCTGGTACACCGCCTACACCCCCTATCAGCCGGAAGTGTCACAGGGCCGTCTGGAAGCGATTCTGAACTACCAGCAGATGGTACTGGATCTGACCGGACTGGATCTGGCCAACGCCTCCCTGCTGGATGAAGCCACTGCCGCCGCCGAAGCGATGACCCTATGCAAGCGCATGAGCAAGGCCAAGCGCGCCAATGTATTTCTAGTCGATGAAGAACTGCACCCTCAGACCATCAGCGTGATTCAGACCCGTGCCGAGCCGCTGGGCTATGAGATTATCGTCGGTGATGTGGAGGCCCTGCTGGATCAGCATGAAGCCTTTGGCGCAGTGGTTCAGTACCCCGGCACCAGCGGTGTGGTGCGCGATTTCTCGGCACTGATCGAAAAGGCCCACGCACAGAAGGCACTGGTCTGCGCCGCCGCCGATCTGCTCAGCCTGGTACTGCTGAAATCGCCGGGCGAAATGGGTGCCGATGTGGTGTTCGGCTCTGCCCAGCGCTTCGGTGTTCCCATGGGGTACGGTGGCCCACACGCCGCCTTCTTTGCCACCCGTGACGAGTACAAGCGCTCAGTGCCCGGCCGCATCATCGGTGTGTCGGTGGACACCCGCGGCAAGCCGGCGTTGCGTATGGCGATGCAGACCCGCGAGCAGCACATCCGCCGAGAAAAGGCGACTTCCAACATCTGTACCGCTCAGGTACTGCTGGCAAACATGGCCGCCTTTTACGCCATCTATCATGGCCCTGAAGGGCTGAAAACCATCGCCGGTCGCATCCACCGTCTGACCGACCTGCTTGCGGCAGGCCTGCAGCAAAAAGGTCTGAAGCTGGTACATGACAGCTGGTTCGACACCCTCTGTGTTGAAGCCGGCAACCAGCGCGATGCGCTGTATGAGTCCGCTCAGGCTGCAGGCTTCAACCTGCGCAAACTGGGGGATGATCGACTGTGTATCAGTCTGGATGAACGCACGGACCGCAATGAAATTGAGGCCCTGTGGACCGCACTGCTGGGTGCCGATCATGGCCTGGATATCGAGGTACTGGATTCTGAACTGGTGAGCAACGGCTCCGACAGCATTCCTGCCGGGCTTGAGCGCACCTCTGCCTTCCTGACCCATCCGGTATTCAACGAATACCACAGCGAAACCGAAATGCTGCGCTACCTGAAGCGACTGGAGAATAAGGACCTGTCGCTGGCCCACAGCATGATCGCGCTGGGCTCCTGCACCATGAAGCTCAACGCCACCGCCGAAATGATCCCGGTCACCTGGCCCGAGTTCGGCGCCCTGCACCCCTTCGTGCCGGTGGAGCAGGCACAGGGCTACAAAACACTGATCGATTCGCTGGAAACCATGCTCAAGGCCGTCACTGGCTTCGATGCCATCTGCATGCAGCCCAACTCCGGTGCTCAGGGGGAATATGCGGGCCTGCTGGCGATTCGCAACTACCACCAGTCACAGGGTCAGGGCCATCGCAACATCTGCCTCATCCCTACCTCCGCTCATGGCACCAACCCGGCCTCGGCCGCGCTGGCGGACATGAAAGTGGTACTGGTCAACTGCGACGACAAGGGCAACGTGGATATCAACGATCTGCGCAGCAAGGCCGAGACCCACGCCGAAGACCTGTCCTGCCTGATGATCACCTACCCCTCCACGCACGGCGTATACGAGGAAGGTGTCCGCGACATCTGCGACATCATTCACGCCAATGGTGGTCAGGTCTACATGGATGGTGCCAACCTAAACGCCCAAGTAGCGATCACCCGCCCGGCGGACATCGGAGCCGATGTGTCGCACATGAACCTGCACAAAACCTTCTGTATCCCCCACGGCGGCGGTGGTCCCGGCATGGGTCCCATCGGCGTCAAGGCACACCTGGCACCTTTTGTTGCCAACCACCCGGTGGTCGGCATTGATGGCCCCAACCCGGAAAACGGCGCCGTATCCGCTGCGCCCTGGGGCAGCGCCAGCATTCTGCCGATCAGCTGGGTGTATATCGCCCTGATGGGAGGAGAAGGCCTGCGTCAGGCGACCGAGTACGCCATTCTCAACGCCAACTATCTGGCGAAGAAACTGGGGGCACATTACCCGGTGCTGTATTCGGGCCGTAACGACCGCGTGGCACACGAGTGCATCATCGACCTGCGCCCGCTCAAGGAGCGCTCCGGCATCAGCGAGGAAGACGTGGCCAAACGCCTGATGGACTTCGGCTTCCATGCACCGACAATGTCCTTCCCGGTACCCGGTACACTGATGATCGAGCCGACCGAGTCCGAATCCAAGGCCGAGCTGGACCGCTTCATTGAAGCGATGGTGAAGATTCGTGAGGAAATCGCACTGGTGGAAGCGGGTGAGCTGGACGCGGACAACAACCCGCTGAAAAATGCTCCACACACTCAGGCCGATCTGATCGACCCGGACTGGAACCGTCCCTACAGCCTCGAACAGGCCGCCTTCCCGGCCAGCTGGCTGAAGGAATCCAAGCTGTGGCCAACGGTCAACCGCATCGACAACGTCTACGGCGACCGCAATCTGTTCTGCAGCTGCATTCCGGTCAGTGATTACCAATAGAAACAATCTGCCAATTAGCCCGATGCGCTGACACGCTCGGGCTTTTTTCAATGCAAGCGATGAGGCTCCATCGTGGGGGCTTCGATAACCTGTACCGACGGCTGATAACCATCCACAAGCTGCTGTAGCAATGACACCAACGCTTCGCTTTTACCCGAGCGGGTCAACAACTCAAGCTCTTGTAAACGAGGCTGCAGCAGCTCCCAGGCCAGCATATTTTCACAGGCTCGCATAATCATTGGATGACGCGTGCCTGATACACTCTCACCAATCAGCAGCTCTTCATACAGCTTTTCCCCTGGCCTTAAACCGGTATAACGGATTTCGATATCACCATTAGGGTCGGTCGCATCACGCAATGAAAGACCAGCTAATCGAATCATCTCTTTGGCCAAGTCAACAATGCGAACAGGTTGTCCCATATCCAGCACAAACACATCACCACCCTCGCCCATGGACCCCGCCTGAATGACCAGCGCAGACGCTTCAGGAATGGTCATAAAATAACGGTTAATATCAGGGTGAGTCACGGTAAGCGGCCCCCCTTGCTCAATTTGCTGTCTGAAAAGTGGAATAACTGAACCTGAAGAGCCCAGTACGTTGCCAAAACGAACCATTACAAACCGGGTGGATTCCCTCGAGAAGCGCCGATGCTCACTCAATGCCTGTAAGACCATCTCAGCCAATCGTTTGCTGGCGCCCATCACATTCGTTGGGCGCACCGCCTTATCGGTCGAAACCAGTACAAAGTCACTGACATGGGCAGCAATAGCGGCTTGCGCTGTACGCAAGGTACCCAGTACGTTATTTCGAAGGCCGGATGCAATATTGCTCTCAACCATTGGCACATGCTTGTAAGCCGCCGCATGGTAAAGCGTATTGACCTGGAATGTGCGCAGGATTGATTCAAGATGCCCCTGATCCAACACACTGCCCAAGACCGGAACAATCTGAACACCGGCATCTGGCAGGGCATTCAGTTCCTGCTCCAACTGATACAGGGCAAACTCTGAAAGCTCAAACAATACCAACCGCTTCGGTTTCTGTCCGAGCACTTGGCGACATATCTCAGCACCAATTGATCCACCCGCTCCTGTTACCATCACCACCTTGTCGGTAATACAGGCCGTCATTAACTCAGCTACAGGTTCTGCAGGATCACGGCCCAGCAAGTCCGTTACATCCACATCACGAATATCGCTGACTCTGACTGATCCAGACGCCAGCTGTGAGATCCCCGGCAGCACTTTAACGCTGACAGGAAAAACACTGATTTTTTCAACCAAAACGCGCCGCTCACTGCGCGCAAGCCCCGGAAGAGCCAGCAGTACGGACTTGACCCCGTACTGCTCAATCAAGCTTGATAAGCTGTCGGGAGAATAAACCCTCAACCCCGAAATCTCAGTACCCTGCTTTTGTAGATCATCATCCAGAAAAGCCACCGCCTGAAACTCAGCCGAGTCACTCAAAGCCGCGACCAGCTGTGCACCAGCGCTGCCGGCACCGTATACCGCAACAGGCTCGGCACGTGTCAATCGTTGACCCGAAGGTGACAGGCGACGAATCAACCAGCGAGCATACAGCCGACTGCCAGCTACAAGCGTTACAGCGGTAAAACCATAGATGAAAAATACAGAACGTGGGGCGGGCACCTCAAGCACGACCAATACAGCGCCCCAAATTAAGACAGACAGGAAAACAGCCTTGAACGATACCCAAAGCGTGACATGCCCCATATAGCGGATAACCGCCCGGTACAGACCCAGACGTGCCATCACTGGCACCGAAATCAGTGGCACCAAAACACAAGGCAGCCAGTAGCGCTGCATAGGTTCAACAATATCACCCAACCGAAGCGCCAGTGCCATCCAGCAGGCTATAAACAGCATGACCAAATCGGATAGCACCACGATCCCTTGCTTTACACGTCGATTGGCTTTCAGAAACTGGCTGACAATTTGCCTAAATATTGAATCAATCCCTTGATCTTGCTTATTCATCACATCTGATAACCCTTGGGGTGTTGTTGCTGCCAGCGCCAGGCATCCGCCAACATATCAGCAAGGCTGAATGATGCCCGCCAACCAAATTGTTCGAATGCTTTGTTCGGGTTTGCAAAGCATACCGCGATATCGCCTGCACGGCGTGCTTCAAAATAAAAGGGCACAGTACACCCAGTTACCTGCTCGAAGGTTTTAATTACCTCAAGAACACTGTAGCCCTGACCAGTGCCGAGATTCCAGATATGGACACCCGACGATTTCTGGATGGCCTGCAGTGCACCCAAATGCCCTTCGGCCAGATCCATCACATGAATGTAATCCCTGATACCTGTGCCATCCGGTGTTGGGTAGTCTGTTCCATAAATCGGCAAAGACGCCAACTGGCCTGCAGCCACTTGCGTCACATAGGGCAGCAAATTGTTGGGCGTGCCGCCCGGTGCCTCGCCGATCAGCCCACTCTTATGCGCCCCCACTGGATTGAAATAGCGCAGAATTGCCACAGACCAACGGGTATCGCGCTCGGCAAGCTCAGTCAAAACCTGCTCAACCATCTGCTTGGTTTGGCCATAGGGGTTGGCTGCCCTACCCAATGGCATGGCCTCATCCACCGGGCCCATCACGGTTTCGCCATACACTGTCGCCGACGAGCTGAACACCAGGTTGAATACACCTGCGCGCTCCATGGCTCTAAGCAAAGTAATGCTGCCAGAGAGGTTGTTGTCAAAATAGATCAGGGGGGATTGTACGCTTTCAGCAACTGACTTCAGGCCTGCAAAATGCAGCACGGCTGAAATCTCATACTGCGCAAACAGCTTGTCCAGTAAACCGGCATCACGTACATCGCCTTCAAAAAAACTGACGGCCTGCCCGGTAATCTGTTCAACACGCTGCAGTGCAATGGCCGAGCTGTTACACAGGTTATCAAGTACCACAACCCTGTAACCCGCCGCCAACAACACAACCAGCGTATGTGAACCGATATACCCCGCCCCACCGGTCACCAGCACCGTTTTGCCGGGCTCATGTTTTAATTCGATCACCAGACCTTTTGTCCACAAAAGTTAAATAACAACCAAAAAACCACCGGCGCCAAGCCCGCTCTCTCAACTGAGAGGTTTTGGAGCAGCCATGCACTCTGCCAGTATCGTGCAGGTTTTGTCGATTTCGGCTTGGGTCAGGGTTGGATGAACCAGGAACATCAAGCTGGTATCGCCCAACTGGTGGGCCACAGGCAAAGGCTTCTCAGGACGCCAGCCTGTGCCGTCAAATGCCTTTTCCAAATACACCTCTGAGCAAGACCCCGAAAAACAGGGCACTCCGTGCTCATTGATTAACTGCATGATGCGATCACGCCGTTGCGCAGTACCCTCAACGAACACGTAGCATTTGTATGCCCCATGCTCAATATGGGCAGGAACCTCAGGTACACGAAGCCCGGGTATCTTTTTAGCCGCGCCCCAAATCTGCTGCGCATAGCGCAGACGGGTTTCATGCCAATGAGGCATGCTCTTAAGCTGGATGCGCCCAATCACCGCTTGCACCTCGGTCATGCGCCAGTTGGTGCCAAAAGACTCATGCACCCAGCGGAAGCCCGGCGGATGCTTTCGCTCGTAGACCGCCTCCCAGTTTTTACCGTGATCCTTGAACGACCACATCTTTGACCAGAGCGCTTTGTCATTGGTGGTGACCATACCACCCTCACCGCCGGTGGTCATGATCTTGTCCTGACAAAATGACCAGCAGCCCACATGACCGATTGAACCAACCGCACGTCCCTTGTAACGAGCACCATGCGCCTGGGCACAATCCTCGATCACATACAGGCCATGCTGCTGCGCCAGCGCTGTGATCGGGTCCATATCACAAGGCCAACCGGCAAGATGCACGCAAACAATGGCGCGGGTGCGCGGCGTGATCATCTCAGAAATGGACTCAGCAGTTATATTCTGGCTATCGGGATCCACATCCGCAAATACCGGTACCCCGCCGGCATTGACGATACTGGAGACAGAAGCTAGAAAGGTACGTGAGGTGACGATCACCTCATCACCCTTTCCAATCCCGAGTGCGTTCAGCGCCAGATCAAGGGCGACCGTACCGTTGGCAAGCGCAATGGCGTACGCAGCACCAACATAATCAGCAAACTCGCGCTCAAACTGACGTCCCTCCTGCCCAGTCCAGTAATTGACCTTATTGGAGAGCAACACATCACGCGCCGCGTTAGCCTCTTCCTCGGTGAAGGAAGGCCAAGGGGAGAAAGGTCCGTTCAGCATTAAATACCTTTAGTCATCGTGTGAAATACCCATTGAGGGATATGACTCTGTTAAATCGACTTTGCAGGCACACCCACTGCAGTCACGCCATCCGGCAGGTCTGCCACCACTACAGCACCGGCACCTACTGTAACCTGCTGACCAATATGGACCAACTGTTTCACACAGGCTCCTATACCAACCCAACTGTGTGCTCCTATCTGCACACCACCCGCCAATCGTGCCCCTGGGCTAATATGCGCACAGTCACCAATGCTACAATCATGATCAATACTGCAACCGGTATTGAGAATCACCCCCTCACCGATGCAGGCTGATACATTCACCACCACACTTGGCATCACTACAGTGCCCGCGCCCAGCTCAGCATATTGACTGACAATGGCAGACGGGTGAGTCAGTGTCACAACCGGTGCTGACATGTCCAACAGCCAGCGCAGCTTTTCAGCACGAATATCATTGTCGCCAATTGCAACGATTACACCGGTAAAGCCGTCCAGCCGCGCTACCAGCGACTGGCTATTACCCTCAACGTTCCAGTGCCCGTTATGCGACACCTCAGGCCATGCATCATCAAAGAATATTACTTCATGCCAGCCGCAACATTCGGCGACGTCGGCCACTACCTTGCCATGGCCGCTGGCACCCAAAATTGCCAGACGCTTCACTTGTCACTTCCCGTAAACTTTGACATGGTTGCCTCACCTTCAGCTGTGACTCCGTCCCTGACCAGTACTTTCTTAACCGTCAAATACATGATCTTCAGATCGAGCCAGAACGAGCGGTTATCCACATACCACAGATCAAGCTTGAACCTCTCTTCCCAGCTGATTGTGTTACGGCCATTCACCTGCGCCCACCCGGTAATGCCGGGGCGCACCTCATGGCGTCGATATTGCTCTTTTGAGTAAAGCGGCAGGTACTCCATCAGCAAAGGCCGTGGTCCGACCAGGCTCATATCACCCTTGAGTACATTCCACAGCTCTGGCAGTTCGTCCAGGCTGGTGGATCGCAGAAACGATCCAAAAGGCGTCATCCTCTCCGAGTCCGGCAGCTGATCACCATCGCGACCGATGGCATCGCGCATGGTGCGAAACTTGATCATCTCAAAAGGCTTTCCGTCTTTGCCTGGGCGTTCCTGGCGGAACAGAACGGGAGTGCCGAGTTTGCGGCGAACTTGGAATGCGACAACAGCGATGACTGGAGCAAGTAACAACAAACCGGTTACAGAAGCGATGATATCGAAGAGGCGTTTGGTCATGTGTCAAATAGAACCTCTGCCAACTTCTCAGCTAATTGGCCATATTCATACTGCTCAAGTGCAGCTCTACGACCGTTTTCACCCATTTCTGCTCTTTCAATGAGGGGCAATTGATAAAGCCTCAGTACTGCTCTGGCAAGTTTATCAACGTCTTGCGCAGGAATCTGTAAGCCTGCCCCAGCTTCTAACACAGGCTTATAATCACCTGAGTCTATTGCATAAATTATTGGTCGCCCCGAGTAGAGATAGTCGAAAAGCTTATTGGGTGAAACCCCGAACCTGAATAGTGGGTCTTTCGTCAGACCAATATAGCAAACATTAAACCGGCTCAACATGGCTTGTATTTCAACCTTGGGTATTGGATCAATAAAAAACACATTCTCCAGCCCTTTTTCATCAGCCAGTGCTTGCAAAGAAGTTTTTTCCTTACCAGTACCTACCAGAGCGAACGCAATATCCACATACTCTCTGAGTTTATCAGCTGCTTCAATCAGCGTATCCAGTGCATTGGCCACACCCAGTGTACCGGTGTAACCAACTATAAATTTATTCTGTGGCAACTGTTCAATAGCGAGGGTGTTCAATGATGTTTTCTGATTTACCTCATCCAGTGAAAAACCGTTTGGAATCCAGGTAAACTTTGCAG
Organism: Marinobacterium sp. MBR-111; assembly: GCF_040547585.1. Classification (NCBI taxonomy): domain Bacteria; kingdom Pseudomonadati; phylum Pseudomonadota; class Gammaproteobacteria; order Oceanospirillales; family Oceanospirillaceae; genus Marinobacterium; species Marinobacterium sp. MBR-111. The sequence continues at coordinate 96,030 of NZ_JBEPQA010000004.1, read as the reverse complement.
GATCGAGCCCCCGGCTAGACATATGTTCAACCGAGTTCTTCAGGTTTGAAATCACCGCATCGGCATCACGGTAAGCCTTGTCTTCAACCCATTGCATCAAGCGGATAAACGGGTGATTCGACGAAAACCCGCCGATCTCCGTTAGCGTTAAAGGCCATATATCACGCACCTCAAACACTAATCTGGCTCGCATTTTTCTTGCCAGCCTCTGCGCGCCAATAAACGATAACAGTGACGGTGAAGAGCTTAATATTGCATCTGGCTTGCTTTTGATAAACCTTTCAATTTTTCTGATACGCCACGGAAAGATAAACCAGTTGAATGCACGCTGCTTGCTATGTGCATTTTCATATTCAGGCATGTTGACCCAAACAAACCTGAAACCATCCACGTCTTCAATAAGGAAATCATCTGCAACTGCCGGTTTCTTACGTAAAATGTGGTGTGTCGCTGAGCCAATGATATAAACGTTATAGCCACGCTTTGCCATCTCCTTGGCCATGTAGTAATGGCGACCACCAACACCCGTTGCAGGCGTAGACGCATACTGGTTAATAATCCAAACCGTTTTACTCATGTGCTTGCCTTAACCAGCACGCTCACAATCCTCTCAGCCGCCTTCCCCCCACCATACAACTGCTGGGTATCTTGCACTTTACGTCCAAGGTTGCGGGTAGCAGCATTAATGATTTTGCCTTGATCCGCCCCCACCAGTTCATTGGCGCCAACTTGGATCAGTTCTACCCACTCGGTCTGGTCGCGCAGGGTGACGCAGGCTTTGCCAAAGAAAAAAGCCTCTTTCTGCACACCACCGCTGTCGGTCAGAACCAGCTCGCAATGATCCAGCAGCCAGACCATCTCGAAATAACCTACGGGGTCGATCAGGTGAACATTAAGTTCCAACCCTTGTTGCACGATCAGTTTTCGGGTTCGTGGGTGTAGTGGCAGCACTACGGGCGCAAGTGTTGCGTGAACTTCGTTCATGGCAGCCACAATTGCAGCCAAGCGCTCAGGGCTATCCGTATTTTCGGCACGGTGCAAGGTTGCCAGAATAAAGCCTTTAGGCACATCACCTGATGGCGCCGTGGCTTGTTCGGCAAACAACAGTGCCGAGTCCTGCATCACATCGCCTACCTGCAACACGTGCACGGGCTTGTGGGCAAAGCCTTCGTTATTAAGGTTCTTCACGGCGGCATCCGTGGGGCAAAACAACAGGTCGCTGATCTGGTCGGTGAGGATACGGTTGATCTCTTCCGGCATCTGCATATTGAAGCTGCGCAGGCCCGCCTCTACGTGAGCAACAGGGATATGTAACTTGGCTGCCGCAAGCGCACCCGCCAGAGTGGAGTTGGTATCACCGTAGACCAACACACGATCCGGTTTATGTGCGAGCAGCGCTTGCTCAATTTCAGCCAACATACGGCCGGTCATTTCGCCATGGCTGCCACCATGGATATCCAGTTGAATATCCGGTCGTGGGATGTTGAGCTGGTTGAAGAAGATATCCGACATATTGGTATCAAAATGCTGCCCAGTATGCAGTATGACCTCTTCCATGCCATCGGCTTGCTGGATGGCGCGGGAGACCACGCTGGCTTTGATGAATTGAGGGCGTGCGCCGATAACGGTGAGGATTTTCATTGAATTCCTTGTAGTACAGCTGATTGACCCAGCGTTTAGCCTTGATCTCGCCTCGCCCTTGATGCCGGCGTAAACAGGGTACAGGTTGGATATGTTTACTCAACTACCCGGTAGGTTGCGTAAGATTTACACCTGCCTGTTGGCGGCTTTGGCTGTGAGTGTCTTACCATAGACACCCAGCATGATTTCAATACACGCATCCCAGGAATAGTGTTGGGCAACATGCGCCTGTGCAGTGGTCCCCATACGATGACGCAGCTTGGCATCAAGTACCAGTTTCTCCAGTGCAACCGCAGCAACCTGTGGGTTTTCACGGGGTACAACAAAACCCGTTTCACCTTCAATAGTAACTTCCGGCAGGCCACCGGCATCTGATACCACAACAGGGCGACCTGCTGCACCGGCCTCAATAATGGCAACACCAAAACTTTCAGCGCGACTTAAAGCTACATAAATATCGAGCTTGGCCAGTTCCATGGGGACTTTTAAATGCGGCACACGACCAACAAAGTTAACGCTGCCTGCCACACCTAAACGATTCGCCAGAGCCTGTAACTCAGCAGTTTGTTCGCCTCCGCCTACTAGCCGCAATTCCAATGCGGGGGCGTTCAGTTGCGGTTTGGTCTGTAACGATTTGAGCAACAAGGCATAGGCTTCTATGAGGGTATCGACACCGTATGTTGGTTTCATGGTTTTGACGGTGCCAATCACCAGTTTGGGCTTTGGCTCTGCCATCTGCGGCTTAAGCCCGATATAAGCCTTCAGATCAACACCAAAAGGGGTGATGGCGATATCAGTCAATTCAGGCGTCAGCCTACGGGTTTCATTTGCCATGCAATGGCTGGTAGACGCTACCTGATCGGCAGCACGCAGATTTTTTTTTACCAGCCACTTATGCACAGGTGATTTATGCGGGAAGTCATACACATCGCTGCCCCACACCGACAATACCCAAGGGTGATAGTCCACCAATCGTGCCGTAGTGCCATAACCACTGGCGTAGTGGGCATTAACAATATCCGGCTGAATAACCCTTAGCAACTTGCGCACCGCAGGTACCATAGTGAAGTAGCCCAAAACACCACGAAATGGGAATAGATGAACCTTTACCTCTTTATCGAAGGGGTCAACAATCGACTGTTGGGTAATGACATGCACCTCATGGCCGGCACCGCTTAAGCCATTAGCCCAGCGGACCGTATGGATCGAGCTGGCACCGGAGAGAAGAGCAATTTTCACTGGGTCAAATCCGTGATTACCTGTTCAGCTCTTGCTTGCCACGAATGGTGCGGAGCTACTTGCTTTAATTTCTCGTATATGGGGTTAAACAATACCGGGCGTTGGCGTAACGCCCCAAGTAACTTCGTGACAGCATTCATATCATAAGGCAACGACCAACCAATCCCCTGCTCCTTAACAAAACGCCCTGCCAGTGTGCCTTCACTGGCAAGTATTGGTTTCTGAAAGCCAAGATATTCATAAAGCTTCACGGGTGAAGCAAACTCCCAGTATTCCTGCGGTTTCACGAACAAAACCGCGATATCACAGGCTTGCAGCTGTGCTTCCATTGCAGCCCCTGAAAGATGCACTACCTTAATGTTGGGTGCTAGTGCAGGATATTCATGTTGAACCGACCGCCACTCTGCCTCACGGGTACAAAGCGTAAGCTGAACATCAGGTACGTTGAGTACGGCTTTGAACAACTCATGCATCTGGTAGTGACTGGACATGCCTCCAACATAGAACAGTTTGAGGGGGCTAATGCCTAGCTCTGAAACTGGCTGAGTTACTATATCCGGTGATACATGCCCAGGAGGCAATGCGACAAAACGCGAAGGACTAACATGAGGCACATACGCACCCATGTCCATTGATGGTAAATAGAGTTTGCTCAAAGTTCTTTCGTAAACCCAAAGATCAAACTCATATGAAAATTTAGCTACAGCTTTTTTTATTGGATTGAGACCTTTGCCATAATTTTTAAAACGCCAATAAACATCCCTGTAAAATAGCCCTATCGGTATGTTATTTTTTTTGCAAAAACTGAAAAACTGCCAATCCAAAAAGGGGTGTAAAGGTAGATGATGAGGGTCTGTTAGCGCTGTTGGCATGGTCGACGATTCTGAATACACGAATTCATATTTTTCACCATGCATGATCTTTTCTTTTACTTTATCAATACATTTTTTTCGCTCTACTGAGTAACCAGTGACAAGATCAACAATATAGCCACTTTCTCTAAAAGCTGCCAGCATACGCAGAGGACGAATACCAGAGGCCGACTTGGAGTTCTCATTAAGCGGAAGTGGATGGTGAAAAATTATTTTCAAATTTTTACCTTTTATTTTAAAAACATAAAACCAGGAATAAGAAACTAAATTTAAAAATAAAATTAATATTCAAAATAACTATAGATATTTTGAATATTAATTTATAAAATAGGAACGAATTATTTTTATAGTCCTATATTTTTCATATTTTATTTTTTAATGAAACTGCTATTTTTCGCACATCCGTCTTAAAGACAATCAGCGATGCAACAAGCAGCAATATCCAAAATACCATCATGAAGGTCTGAATATTGGAGCCATATAATGTAAATATGCAGGCCCCAATCACTACGGTTGCTGAGTATCCGTACAGTAGCAACCTTGGCATCGGTTTCCACAAGTAAATTGAAAGTTCTGTACGCAGTACGAAAAATACCCAAAACGAAATACAGGTACTGACGGCGGCACCTGCTGCACCGAAGCGCGGGATCATCAGCCAATTCCCCGCAAGATTGACTGCAAAGGCTATCAAAGCGGCCAACATGGCAAAGCTGCTACGGCGTGAAATACCTACGCCCACTACGGTGGTTTCTGACAGCATGTAGAGCAAGGGTGCGCCAAGGCATGCCACCAGTATCCATTGCACTGCCGCGTAGTTCGCAGGTAAGAACAGTGTGACGATCCATGACAGCAGGCCTGCCAGACAAAACAGTAGTACGACAAGGCCAAGGACATAGCGGCTTACCTTATGTACGTTTTCCAGCCCTTCGCCTTTGCTGGCCCACTTATACACTGTGGGCGCCCAAACGGTGGAGAACACACTTTGCACAATGGTTGCAGCCCCGGCAAAGCTCACGGCCACTGAATAAACGCCAAGCTCTTCAAAGCTTGCCAATGTGCGCAAGAACACTTTGTCGATTGCAGTCAAACCCCAGTAGGCAACACCTCCCAGTATCAGGGGAAGACCAAAGTGCAGCATCTGTTTCATATGTCGCCAGTCAAGTGTTGCAGATATTCCGGCAATCCATTCCTTGCGGGTATTGAACGCAAATACGACGCAGACAAACACAAAGGCGGCTGTATTTGCGATCACCAGGTTAGTCAGGCTTGTATTAGCACCCCGCAAAACGTAGCCACCGATGATGGCGAGTAATACCAGCTTGGGCAGTAACTGGCTCATTGAGAATGCCAGTCCCTGCTCGTTCATCCGCAGCACCAATGACAGGAAGCGGGATATAAACGCCGCCAGTAAGACCGTCGCAATCAACAGGCTCAAGTGCCATTCGGGACGTTCGAATAGCCATCCAGCAAGCGTGCCGCCGAATAACAGTAAGAACAACAGTGTCACAAACAGTATGGATAAACCCGGCAACATCACACGTTTGAGCAGTGCCGGTTTATTGTCTACCTCATGAAATTCACGCACATAAGCTTGGTCCAATCCGAGACTGAACAACAGTGTGCTAAAGCCGATAGTGACTTGCAGCATCGCCATTCTGCCAACATCTTCCTGTGAAAAGAACCAAGTGATGATTGGCAGCGTGATAAGGCCCAGCATTGCGCTACCGATGGGGCCAATGGCGAAGGCGGCTATTTTACGTGGTGTCACACGTAAAACTCTTCAATGGCTGAGATCACTCGCGCTTGATCGTCCTTGGGGAGTCCATACCACATAGGCAACCGGATCAAGCGTTCACTTTCCGTGGTTGTGTAACGGTCCTCCCCCTGAAAACGTGCGAACTGTTCACCGGCTGCAGCCGTATGCAGTGGGACGTAGTGGAAAGCCGCTAATATATCGTTCGTCTTGAGGTGCTCAAGCAATGCGGTACGCTCATCCAGATCGGCCACTTTGAGATAGAACATGTGGGCGTTATGTGTGCACGCTGCTGGGATGGATGGTAATTCGATTTTGCCTGCCGCTTGCAGGGGTAGCAGCGCATCGTAATACACCTGCCAGCTTGCAAGTCGGCTTGTGTTGATTCCGTCAGCACGTTCCAATTGTCCCCACAGGAAAGCAGCCTGCAGTTCGCTCGGCAGATAGCTGCTGCCGACATCGACCCATTGGTATTTATCGACCATTCCACGGAAGAACTGGCTACGGTTGGTGCCTTTTTCGCGGATGATTTCAGCTCTTTCCGTGAACTGATCGTCGTTGATGATAAGCAGCCCACCTTCCCCACCGCTGGTGTAGTTTTTGGTTTCGTGAAAGCTGAATGCGCCCATGTGACCGATGGTGCCCAGCACTTGGCCTTTGTAAGTGCTCATCATGCCCTGTGCCGCATCTTCGATTACAAAGAGCTGATGTCGATTGGCGACCTCCATGATGGTATCCATTTCACAGGCAACACCTGCGTAATGGACGGGAACAATAGCGCGTGTTTTGTCAGTAATGGCTGCTTCGATTAACTGCTCGTCAATGTTCATGGTGTCGGGGCGAATATCAACAAACACAATTTTTGCGCCACGCAGTACAAACGCATTTGCAGTGCTGACAAAGGTGTAGCTCGGCATGATGACTTCATCACCGGGCTGAATATCGATCAACAGAGCAGCCAGCTCCAATGCCGCCGTACAAGACGGGGTGAGCAGTGATTTTTTACAGGGCAAATTTTGTTCAAACCATTTCTGGCATTTTTGACCAAAGGCTCCATCACCTGATATTTTCGGGCTCTGCAGTGCCTGGAGAATGTATTTTTCTTCGTTGCCGGTGACGGAGGGGCGATTGAAGCCGATGCTCATTACTTAAAGCTCTTCATGAATTTTTTAGCATTTGGACCTTCATTAAAGATTAGATCCAATATGGTAACACCATGTTCAAATGGCTCGTGAAGCTGCTGGTATTCAGGATATCCACTATAATCCATCCATTCAACTTGAATGCCTTTTTGATCCGCAAGACTCATATCGAAGTATCCCTTGGCAGCAGGGCCACTAAGGTAAATATCAGCACCTGCTTGCTCACAGATTCCCAGCAGTTTTTCTGTTTGCCCATCGACCAACTCATAATCTCTAGACCAAGTAACTTTAGTTTTGATACCTAAAACTTTATTTATTATTTCAATTATCGAATGATTTGCTTGGCTCAAATTGGTTTCCGTACAGTCCAAATAAAACTCTTCAAAAACTGGTGAGTATTCTTTAAAAAAACTAGCCTTACTATAACTTTGTGAAATTGCACGCCAATGTTTTAGAGCCCATTTTTCATCAGTAATTTCAGTTTCAGATATTTTTTTCTCAAGATTTACTTGCCTTACAGGTATGGTTAGCCAGATCAATCCCTGTTTAGTATAAATCTTATTACGATTACGCCAATCATTCTTTGTATATTGAGCAGTATCAAAGAGAACAAACTCATCAACCATATTAATCATATCAAAATACCCCTTCCATGGAATATAATTTGACTGAAGAATTGCTATTCGCTTCATTTACAACTCTATACCATTTTTATTATATTTTATAAGCTTAGATGGGTTGCCGACATATAAACCTTTTTCATCTGTGCTCTTTCTAAGATAAGAGGCCGCACCAACGCAAGTCTCATTATTAACTAATAAGCCATTTATCATGGTCGCACCATTCCCTATAAAGCACAGATCAAAAATTTGACTATCACCTGATATCAAGCACTTAGCAGATATATAATTATGATTCCCAATAATGCAATCATGACCCAACAGGGTCATTGACCAGATAATATTATTATTACCAATCTTTACATTTGGCTCTATTATACAACCTGCAAAAATTATGTTATTTTCCCCCATAACAACATTATGTTTGATCACTGATGAATGTACGTAATTGACTAAGATATAGCCTTTGTTTTTTACATCATTAAACAATTTTTTTCTGACTCTCATTTTGGAGTAGCCAATAGCGAGAAGCATCCCATATTCAGTAGGCGGATACGTCTTCTCTATCTCCTCAAATGGAACAACAGGCAACCCCAAAAACTCGCTTTCTGAGATATAGTCAGCATTCACACAAAAACCCTTTACATTGTATTCACTATCATCACTAAGGTAGTAATACAGAAGTTTTGCTAAAGGCCCGGTACCATATATAATTAAATTTTCACTTTCCATCAAACAATAAACTCCACTGCTGTATCAGCTTCGCCTTTGAAAAATATTCTCTTACATTTCCCACTGTGTTTTCAACATCCAATAGTTTAAGGTCAGATAATTTTGTTATATCACCCACAATTATTTCTTTGTCCATAAAGAATTTCCACTGACTCACTTCAGGCCTTATGTAAACAGTTTTACCCAATCCTAACAATGTTATAGTATTTCCCATGGCTTGTTGGCGCCTATGATTAAAAATAGCAATATCAATACTACAGAGTAGTGATAAATACTCATCAAATGGCATAAATTCTGTCAAGGGCTTGAACTTATCACCGAACCAGTCATAACCCATCTTAATTACTTTTTGAGCATATTTCTTATCGCCATAAGAAAGCGGTAAGTAAATTTTAACACCTTCTTCTTTAAAAGGCAGAAGCATTTCAAAGGCTTCAATATGGTTATTATTTGGATCAGCAGAATTACCTATCAGTATATTAATATGGCTATTTTTTTCAACACAAACATTGTGAGGCGAATATAAATTACTTAAGTAACCTAAACACTCATGATACTCACCTCTCGCACCATACCACTTTCTAGCGAGTTCCACATCTCCTTCTATATAAGTAACTAAATGCCCTATTTTTTTAATAACTGACCTACGAAAAAACTCCTTAACTTTCCATTTTAAATTACGCTCACCTAACTTGTAAATGTATAAGTCCCCCCCCCAAATAGCCCAATAACATTTTTTTAGCAGCCAAGGCATCAGGAATAGAATCAATACGATTCTAGGGTTAAATAGCCCATGCAAGATAACTTTTTCTGAAGACTGCATGAGCTGTACCAGCTTCAATAGCCCTCTAACTTGTCCTGCCTTTGTTCTTTTGACCTTATAGTTAGACTTTTCCTGCTTAACCGAATAACGATCAAAGTCACCATTAAGCCAGAAGAAATGATCATCCAGCCCGAAGTGCTCTTCTACAAAATCAATAAATGGCGGAATAAAATTATCCGCATTACAGACATGTAGTATCTTTTTACTCACTGCTCGCCCACCAGTCGCAGCAAATATTGTCCATAACCATTTTTAATTAGTGTAGCCGCTTGAGTCTTGAGATTTTCTTTAGTTAACCAACCATTATTGAAAGCAATCTCTTCCAGACACGCAACCTTTAGCCCCTGCCTGTCCTCTATAATTTGCACAAACTGCGATGCTTCCAACAGGCTTTCATGGGTACCGGTATCCAGCCAGGCAAAACCACGGCCCAGCAGTTCTACGTTTAAATCGCCACGTTCAAGGTAAGCCTGGTTCACACTGGTAATTTCCAGCTCGCCACGGTGCGAGGGTTTCACCTGCTTAGCGATTTCCACCACATCGTTGTCATAGAAGTAAAGGCCGGTTACTGCATAGTTAGACGTAGGCTTTTCAGGCTTCTCCTCAATGGAGATCGCTTTGTTGTTCTCATCAAAGGTGACCACGCCAAAGCGTTCCGGGTCTTTTACCTGATAGCCGAATACAGTCGCGCCGGACGTGCGAGCCGCGGCCTGTTTCAGTTTGGGCGAAAAGCCCTGACCGTAAAAGATGTTGTCACCGAGTACCAGGCATACGCTGTCATCGCCGATAAACTCTTCACCGATGATAAAGGCTTGTGCCAAACCGTCTGGACTGGGCTGTGCAGCGTAGCTGAGTTGAATGCCGAAGTTACCGCCATCGCCCAGTAGTTTCTCAAAGTTGGGCAAGTCTTCGGGGGTGGATATGATCAGGATGTCACGTATACCCGCCAGCATCAGTACAGATAGCGGGTAATAGATCATCGGCTTGTCATAGATCGGCAGCAACTGCTTGGACACACCCTTGGTGATTGGATACAAGCGAGTGCCGCAACCCCCGGCAAGGATAATGCCTTTCATGGTCTGTCCTTGTGACTGAAACTGTTGTAATCAGCGCTGACCAAGTCGCTCACGCTTGTAGGTGCCATCTTGCACGTGGCGGCACCACTCCAGATTCTCGAGATACCACTGCACGGTTTTACGGATGCCTGACTCGAAGGTTTCTTCTGGTTGCCAACCAAGTTCGCGCTGAATTTTGCTTGCATCGATAGCGTAGCGGCGGTCGTGGCCGGGGCGGTCTTTTACAAAGATAACAAGTTCTTTGTAATCGCGCACGGAGCGCGCGCCCATGAGGCAGGTGTTCTTGGTGGGCGGGATAAGCTCCTGCAGAGTATCGCAGATGGTGCGGACCACTTCGATGTTCTGCTTTTCGTTATGACCGCCGATATTGTAGGTTTCGCCGACTTTGCCTTCGGTGACGACCTTATACAGTGCGCGGGCGTGGTCTTCTACATAGAGCCAGTCGCGGATCTGGTCGCCCTTGCCATAGACCGGCAGCGGCTTGCCTTCCAGTGCGTTGAGGATCATTAACGGCACCAGTTTTTCGGGGAAATGATACGGCCCGTAGTTGTTGGAGCAGTTGGTCACCATAGCCGGGAAGCCGTAGGTGCGCATCCAGGCGCGTACCAAGTGGTCTGAGCTGGCCTTGCTGGCCGAGTATGGACTGCTGGGGGCATAGGCGGTGCTTTCGGTGAAAAGATGCTGGAGCACCTCGTCCGTTTCTGCCGGGTGTGGCAGATCGCCGTAGACTTCATCGGTGCTGATATGAAGGAAGCGAAACGCTTGCTTTCGGGTGCCATCAAGGCCCTGCCAGTAGCTGCGAGCGACTTCCAGCAAGGTATAGGTACCGACGATGTTGGTTTCTATAAACACAGCCGGACCATCTATTGAACGGTCAACATGGCTTTCAGCCGCCAAGTGCATGATGGCATCTGGTTGGTGTTCAGCAAATACCCTCTCCAGCTTGTGGCGGTTACAGATATCCACCTGCTCAAAGACATAGCGATCAGAGTTATCGACTTCGCGCAGGTTTTCAAGGTTGCCTGCGTAGGTGAGTTTGTCGACGTTAACAACGCTATCCTGAGTATTCTGAATGATATAGCGGATAACCGCTGAGCCAATAAAGCCGGCCCCGCCGGTAACGAGGAGCTTCATTATGTTAGTCTTCCTACCACTTTTTTCTGCTCCTGCTCACTCAAATAAGCATGCATCGGCAAACTCATAACCTCTTCCGCAACCTCGTCCCCTACTGGCAGCTGTGCCTGTGCATCTACCACTGCCGGCTGTTTGTTAAGTGGTATTGGGTAATGCACGGCAGTCGGAATGCCTGCATCTTTCAGTTTTTTCTGCACCTGCTCACGGTTTTTCACACGAATCGTGTATTGCGCCCACACGGAGATGTTGTGTGCCTCAACATGCGGGGTGGTGTGTATACCGGCCTCATTTAGCAGACGTGTGTAGTTGGCAGCGACCTGGTTACGCAGCTCGATCTCTTCCGCGAATATTTCAAGCTTGGGTAACAGTATTGCCGCCTGCAGGGTGTCGAGTCGGCTGTTAACACCGACTCGAACATGATGATAGCGGCGATCCTGGCCGTGGCGTGCGATTTGGCGGATTACTTTGGCCAGTGCTTCATCATTGGTGAAGATGGCACCGCCATCACCGTAGCAGCCCAGTGGCTTGCTGGGGAAGAAGCTGGTGCAGGCAATTGTAGTCAGGTTGCAGGATTTTTTACCTTTGTAACTCGCCCCAAAGCTTTGCGCAGCATCTTCAATCACGGGTATACCCTGTTTGGCTGCTATAGCGTTAATGGCGTCAAAATCGGCGCACTGACCATACAGGCTGACCGGGATGATCGCCTTGGTCCGTGGCGTAATTGCCGCTTCCAACTGGCCTGGGTCAAGGTTGTAAGTGTTGGGGTCAATATCCACATATACGGGTTTGGCACCCAGCAACGCAACGGTTTCAGCGGTGGCAATATAACTGAACCCGGGGGTAATCACTTCGTCACCGGGGCCTATACCCAGTGCCATCTGTGCAATCTGCAGTGCATCAGTGCCGTTGGCGCAGGTGATGCAGTATTGTGCGCCAGTAAAGGCGGCCAGCTTTTCTTCCAGCTCGGTCACTTCGGGGCCAAGGATATATTGACCGTGCGTGAGGACCTTTTGGATATTGGCGTTAATTTTGTCTTTGATGCGGGCCTGTTGGGCGGCCAAGTCGATGAATTGCATCTGCTTATCGCGGGTAAATCCGCGCCTACCATTAATGGGGGGTGGAATATCAAGCGTTGATAAATTCAAACAATCAAACAAACAGCCAGTCGAATATACCCATCTGTTGCATCCGGTTTAATTCGGCAGCGTTACAACGCAAGTGCGCGTTACTCCAATGTTCATTGGTTTCTTCAGGGCACTGTTCTACCAAAATTTTTCCCACTGCTTCATTATTGCTTTGCTTGAGTGCTGCTTTCAGATCTTCGCTTTCTTTATCATCTACACCTAAAAGGAAAACGCGATTCTTGCACGTATGCTGGTTTAGCATGTCTTCAAAACGTTTTTTACGTTTTTCAAAGTCATTGTCGAAGTCCATGAGCAGTAAGGCGTGCATTTCAGGCTTGGCATTCAAAAGGCGCAGGTTGTCTTCCAGCTCCGCAAAAACTTTGGCCCAACCACCACAGGGTGGCCTCGCATCAATGACTTGATCGTTAACGTTTGGCAGTGTTTTCACCCCATTGACGATGCCACGGTACGGTCTGTCTTCCAGATAGATCACAAGATGGTTTTTATGCCGATTCACCGCCATTAGTCGAGTTCTCCGTTCTCGTAGGCATCAATGAAGGTTGCACTCAGGTATTCCTTTTCTGAGACAACTTCCAGTCTTGAAGGGTGCAGGTGAGATTGCCGCGATACCAGAAAGGTATTGTGCTCCGAGAATTCGTTTATGGTCCTGGCGTTATGACTGGACATGATAACCTGAGATGCCACTTTGCTGTTTTCAAATGCCTTGCGGCATGCGGTGATAAAGTGACTGAGTTCTGGCAGTGATACATAGTTATCCGGCTCGTCCCACAGACAGAGTACCGATTCTTCGTTGGTGATGGCGGCCAGCACGGTTGCCGTGAGGAAGTAGATTTTTTCACAATCAGACAGCTGCTGGAAGTTCAATTCCAGGCTCTTGCCTGCGGGATCATTGAACTTGAAAACCAGTTCTTTTTCATCGCGGCCTGTGGTGACAAATTTGAAGCTGCCAAAATCGGGCATGCGTAGCTGCATGAAATCGGCAATATCGGTATACAGTGCCGGATAAACTGCCAGTTGATGACGCACCCAATCCAGCGTGTTGTTGGCATTGCGGCTCAGATAAGCTGTTTCGTCTTTACTTGCCGCATCGAACCCGCTGGGCACCGGCGAGAGTACTAGAATATTGGCAAGCCATTCACGAAAGCGTGCAATGGGTTCATCATCATTACGCGTAGAGATCAATGGCAAGCCTACATGGTGCCAGTCTAGAGTAAACTCTGCATTTCGACCCAGTTGAGTCTTTCCACACTCGCGTTGATAGTTGGTTCTACCGTTAACCTTGAAGGATTCTTGCCTGACCCTGGGCTGGCTGAAGTTTTCCGGTAGTTCTATTTCCAGCACATATTCATATACTTGGTTGCCAAGTGTGGCATTGATTTCAAGACTAATGGGTTTGTAGGTCTCGCCAAACGCAAAATCGCTTACTTTGATCAGATCTTTCAGCTGAGTTACACCACGGCCTATCTGCTGCAATACCTCAAGTGCATCAAAAAAACTGGACTTACCCGCACCGTTACGACCCAGCAGCAACACTGAGTGCTGATCTTTCAAACTGAGCTTGAAGTTCTGCAGGCAACGAAAATGATGGATATAAACAGTGTTCAGCATGGGCTAATGTACCTAAGCTTTGATGCGTAAGTTATTGCGGTGACTCTAGCACAGCCGTCGATACTTGAGTGCCATCGAGTGTGTAGATTGTACCCGTGTGTTGGCAGGTAGCCTGCCTCTGCCCTGTTAGCGGCAGATCCAACTGTTCGCCAAACTCGCTCATCCAACCGATCTGTTTGGCAGGCACGCCGACCATCAGCGCATAGGCGGGCACGTCCTTGTTGATAACCGCACCTGCGCCAATAAAGGCGAACTCACCGATGGTGACACCACAGACGATGGTACAGTTGGCGCCCAAAGTGGCACCTTTTTTAACCCGAGTGTCGCGGTATTCGCTTTTGCGCTCAATCAGTGAGCGGGGATTATACACATTGGTGAATACCATGCTCGGGCCGCAGAAAACGCCCTCTTCCAGATGCACGTTATCGTAGACGGATACGTTGTTCTGAATTTTGCAGTGATCGCCAATGGTAACCTTGTTGCCGACAAAGACGTTTTGGCCAAGGGACACGCCCTTGCCAATTTTAGCCCCGCCACAGACATGTACGAAGTGCCATACGCGTGAGCCTTCACCGATCTGGGCGCCTTCGTCGACAATCGCAGATTCATGGATTTGATAGTTCATAGACTTTCACTTGCGTTGAACACTTAAAACGTTAAAGGCATTTTTTCAGGAAGGGATGGCCCTCGCCCTGTGCGGGCTGTTCCGGCTGAGCGTTACGAATATGATGCACCGTTTCAATACAGTGGCGCGCATCTTCGATACCATAGCCACGGCCTGCCAGTATTTCCTGATAACTGATTGTGTGCAGGTCGGTAAACCCGGCCGAAAACTCAATCTGCTCACCATCACAGCTGATACTTCGGAAAGTCGTCTGCTTGCCTTTCACTTCTTCCGGCAGGTCGTTGGCGTCAATGGACAGGAACCAGGGTACACGTGCTTTCTCATACTCCAGGTAGCCGGCAGCCTTGTAGTCGTTGGCAAAATGCAGCACGCTCTTTTCCAGCTTGCCGAATATGAAATGCAGCATATCAAAAAAGTGCACGCCAATATTGGTAGCCACACCGAATGACTTACGCGGGTCGCCTTTCCAGCTTTCCATGTACCATTTGCCACGGGAGGTAATATAGGTGAGGTCAACCTGATACTTGCTACTGTGCTGCTCGTTGGCAACTTTCTCTTTCAACTTGAGAATCGCGTCGTGGTGGCGCAGCTGCAGGATGTTGTAGACGCGCTGCCCTGTTTCTTTCTCAACCAGCGCCAGCTCATCAAGCATATCGGGGCTCGGCACCAGTGGCTTTTCACAGATCACATCACACCCCAGGCGCAGGCCTGCTGCAATATGCGGATGGTGCAGGTAGTTGGGCGAGCAAACGGCCACGTAATCCAATGCTGTTTCAGGATTCCGTTTGAGCTGCCATGCGTACTCCTGAAAGCGCTCAAACTCGGTGAAGAACTCACTGGCAGGCGAAATGCTATCGATAATGCCGACCGAGTCGTTGATGTCGTAGCCAACGCTCAGGTGGTTACCGGTGTCTTTGATCGCTTTCATGTGACGCGGCGCGATATAGCCTGAGGCACCAATCAATGCAAAGTTTTTCATGACTGTCAGTTCCTTGCTGTCAGGCCTTGATGATGTGTGCTGCCGGCTCACGGTACTTGCCACGGCTGTCGATAATCAGCTTCGCATGCTGTTTAATCAGGTCGTAGTCAAAGCGATCATGGTCTGTGGCCAGTAGCACCGCATCAAAACTGGCCAGATTTTCAGCTGTAAACGGCTCGCTGGACAGGTCAAAGTGGTGCTCGCGCATTTTCGGGAATACCGGCACATGCGGATCGGTATAGGCCACAATGCCCCCCTTGGCTTCGATCAGTTCCATAATCTTAACTGACGGCGACTCACGCATGTCGTCGACATTTTTTTTGTAGGCGATACCCAGTACCAATACTTTACTGTTCTTCAGTGACTTGCCCGCATCGTTCAGGCCGTCCATCAACTTGCCAACCACGTACTCCGGCATGGCACGGTTAACCTCACCGGAAAGCTCGATGAAGCGGGTATGCAAACCGTATTCGCGCGCCTTCCAGGTCAGGTAGAAAGGATCGATCGGGATACAGTGCCCCCCAAGACCTGGGCCAGGGTAGTAGGCTGTAAAGCCGAACGGTTTTGTTTTGGCTGCATCGACCACTTCAAAGATATCAATCCCCATGCGGTCGGCTACGATTTTCATTTCGTTGACCAGGCCGATGTTAACGGCACGGTGAATGTTTTCGAGCAGCTTGGTCATTTCGGCTGCTTTTGTTGAGCTGACCGGCACGATGTGATCAATCGCCTGTTCGTACAGGGCTACGCCTACTTCCAAACATGCTCTGGTGTGACCGCCCACCACTTTAGGGATGGTGCGGGTTTCAAAGTCCGGGTTGCCTGGGTCCTCACGCTCCGGTGAGTACACCAGGAACAGGTCTTCCCCTACTTTAAGACCACCCTCTTCTGCACGCGGCAGCAGCTCTTCTTCGGTGGTGCCCGGGTAGGTCGTACTCTCCAGCGAAATCACGTGGCCGGTCCGCAGATGTGGCTTAAGTGCATTCATCGTGTTAATGACAAAGCTGATATCCGGTTCGCGGTATTTGTTCAGCGGTGTAGGCACACACATCACCAGCGCATCACACTCGGCGGCACGACTGAAATCGGTGGTCGCTTCAAAGCCTGATGCACGGGCACCGGCAATTTTCTCTGCAGGGATGTGTTCAATGTAGCTTTTACCAGTGTTCAGCTGGTTTACTTTTTCAGCATCAATGTCGATACCGATCACACGGTAGCCAACACCGCTGTACCGCAACATCAACGGCAGCCCGACATAGCCGAGACCTGCAATACCGATCACGGCTTCCTTGTTTTTGAACTTGGCGAGGGTGGCTTGAAGTGTCGACATCGGCTTCTCTAAATCAGTTTGCTAAATGGAATCTCGTGAAAGTAAAGCTTCGTTCACTCCACCACCCTTACCCGCTCCCAGTCATTATTCACTCGCGCCAGCAGTGCCGTGAGTGCGGGGCTGGAGTAGCGTACCGATTGATCCAGCCAGCGTTGGCGCACGCTGATGTGCAGTACCGGTTCTACTTCGCGTATGACGCGGCGGTGCAGTACGCAGGATGTGGGTAACGCTATCGGATTCTGGCGATTGCCAGGTGCCATCGGCACAGATGATGATTTTTTTCATGCAAACTCCTTCCGTGGAGTGGTTTTTACTCTTAAATTCGGATCAGAATAGAATATATCCGTTGTTATCTGTGCGCGAGCCGAATAGTTTGACCTCAGCGTCTGCGCCGAAGATGGCGCTAACGGCGGATTTGATGGCATGTATGGCGTGTGGGGTCAGGCGCATGGGTCAGACTAGGCCACCTTTTTTGCGTGTGTGTACTCATACAACCTGGCTGGTGACAGTTCCAAGCCATTTGGCCAGCACAAGGCGCCGCAGTCGATAAACAGTCTCTGTGCGTAGGCTGTATCGCACAGTGGCTGCAGCAGCGGCCCTTCATGCTCCGACAGGTACTTCTGGAGATCGAAAACAGCCGTTGTGCCATCAGAGAACTCAAGTGTAATCGATGATTGACTTGTGTAATGGACATTGAGAATTTTAATCATGATCCGCACCTCTGATGCGTTCAAGAGGTTCAAAGTGCTGTGCCTTTTCCCAATTCAAGAGCAATTCCTGCTGATGGTTCATGCACCATTCCTTGACTATAGCAGCAACTTTGTTCGGTAACTTACCCTGCTGCACCTCACCCGTATGTATAGCGACCAGCGCCTCATAGCCTTGGTATTCAACATGAATATGAGGTGGTGGATGATCATCGTGCCACATTCGCACTACGATCCCGAAAAAGACTGAGAGTATCGGCATTCCGTTGCCTCCGTATCAAGTCCTGAATTCAGTACCCGAAACTGGGTCAGTAAAATTTACTGCTGGTAACGCTCAGCAAAATCACTGACACCCTTCAGGATGACCAACATCCGCTCACTGAGGCCGAAAGCTTTATTCAACAGGCTGGCCTGTATGTCGGAGTCTTCGGGATAATCATGCGCAAACTGGTTACGCATTTCTCGCAGTTGCAGCCATTCGTTGGCGGACTCTATGGCGCCGATTTTTTCGAGCCTATTCAGCTTGTCAATGAATGCACTCAGCTCGCCCTGCTCTTGGGTCAGATCCAGTACCGCAGGTAACAGTTTGGCGCCCATGGCATCCTGTAGCTTGGAGAAGCGCACGATAAACTGGTCAAAGATGGCCAGCTCCAATGGTGTCAGTTGTGCCAGCTTTGCCGGTGTCAGCGGGAAATGGGGCTTGAGCTCGGCCATGGCCCAATTCAAGCGCTCTGCATGGGTATTGCAGATGTCGAGTGCACCTTTATAGGCGATATCGGCTTTCACAAGGCGACTCCTGTTTCCTGTGCCACACGGTAGATCGGCAGGCTGGTACTGTGATGACGGTTGATGACCAGGTCGATTTTCTGTTCACCCAAGAGTGTATGCAGTTCAGCCATGGCATTGAGCCTGGCATCGACCAGTTGGTCTGCATCAGTCAGTTCCGGCTCGATGTAGAGGTCGATGTCACCACCGCGGGCGTTGTCATCCACACGCGACCCAAACAGCAGAATGCGGCTGTTCTGGCCGAAGTAACGGCGCAGAGTTGTGACGATGATCTGTTGCTGTTTTGGGGTCAGGCGCATGGGTGAGGGATGCCTGCTTCAAACTCTACTGCATACATGTTTTTTTCACTTGCCAGCGTGTGTTTCTGCTGCAGGGGCATCATCTCCTTTGAAAACGATACGGCCGTTTTCATCGGTCACATAGTAGTGACCAAGCTTGCGTTTTTTCTCTAACTCTTCTTGTACGGCATGTGCCAAACTGGCCAACAGTGTGGATGACGAGCAGGGCTGTGGCTGCTGTGTTGTACTCATTGGGTGGACCTCTTGGTTAGTTGATCCAGCATATCAGGATTGTGTACTACTCTGGTTTCACCGAAGTTTTCAAATACCAATTCCGGCTTATCCCGGTGGTTCATCATGCAGACACAATGATCGGCTTTCTGGCTATATTCCTGAAGCAGGTGTTTCAGACTCTTGGGGAACCGACGCATCAGGTCTTCCCGTGGTATATCGTGACCACCATGCTTGACTCTTTCAGCAACACGCTGACGAGACAATTCAACACTGGGCAGAGCCAAATATACCAGCTCTACATGCCAGCCTTCCTGTCGCAGGCGCTGGATAAGCTTAAAATAGCCCCTTCCTGAAAGCGTTGTTTCGAAGCTAAAGCTTTCTTTGGCTTCAATGCAACTTTGCATCTGCTGCAGAAATATACGACTGGCTTTAAGAAGCTGTTTTTCCGGTGCAAAAGGCGACAATCCTGCTGCTATCAGGTCAGCATTGATAAAGCTGGTTACACCTGCAACCTGAGGTAAGAATCTGCTAGCGAAGGTTGTCTTACCTGAGCCATTTGGCCCTGCCAAAATCCAGCAGATCGGTTTCACAACCCAGCCTCCCTTTTGCCGTTTGATGCCGATACTTTCAACATAGTTCCGGCCTGTTATAAGGAGCCCGCAGTACCACGTTGGATAGGCCCAGGTAGCCGGTGCCGGCGGTGGTGATGTTCAAGTTGGTCGGCATCAGTCAGTCCCGGCTCGATGTAGAGATCGATGTCACCACCGCAGGCGTTATCATCCACACGCGATCCAAACAGCAGAATGCGGCTGCGCTGTCCAAAGTAACGGCGCAGCGTGGTGACGATGATCTGGTGCTGTTTTGGGGTCAGGCGCATGGTTGTTTAAAATAGTTCGCTATGGATGCCAAGGCTACGACTTGGCCCTGGAGTAGACCTCCAGCCCTACTCGGTCTATATGTGCCTTGAGTGCCGGTTCTGCCAGGGTGTTGTAATCCAGTACATCGAACATGTAGGGCAGCGGCAGCACTTCATTGAGCTTTTCGGCGAGGGTTGTGATGCTGTCATAGGTGACATCTGCGCCCTGCACGGCCAAGTCAACATCTGAACCTTTGCGATAATTGCCTTTTGCGCGAGAGCCAAACAATATCAGGTGCTCGATTTCTGGCTGACGTGCAGCTGCCTGGGTGATCATCTCAAAGTCACGTGCCGTGAGACCTGTTTGCTGCTCCAGGCTCATGAGTTGATCATACCTGCAAACCGACCCCGTAATTGCACCAACAACGGGTAGTAATCATCACGGATTTTCTGCTCGACGACGATGGCTGTTGCTTCATTGTAGGTATGCGTGGTCAGGTTGCGGTCTGCAAGCGCTTGCATCCAGCGGTGGCCATCCTCGATCAGTCCGTTCTGAAATGCCTGCTTGAGAGCTGAACGCGGGCTGCTCACGTCAAAGCCTTCCGCCTGTTGGTAGTCCTTCAGGAGCTTCCAGGCAAGTTCAAACGCCATCTCAAAAAACTGGATGATGCCAGCACGCTCAACAACACTGGGCTGCTGAATGCGGATGGCCTGCTCCAGTAGGGTGAAGGCGTTGCCGTACTGCTGGAAACGCTGATGCCAGCGGATGTCATGTTCGGTCATGTTTTGAATTCCGTATTACTTATTCCTGCCAATACCAACGCTTCTTTCAACGCCTGCTTCGCGCCTTTATCCCCGTGCACCAGCCGTATCTCGCGAGGTTTGTGCTTCATGCCTTTCACAAAATTGACCAGCCCCTGTTGGTCAGCGTGGGCAGAGTAGCCGCCGATGGTTTCGACACGGGCGCGGATGCTGTAGCGCTCGTTGTCGAGTTCCACCCAGCCGCCTTGCGGGCCGTATTGCTGTATCGCACGCCCCGGTGTGCCTTCAGCCTGGTAACCCACAAATAACACATCGTGCCGCTCATCGCCCAACATCGCCTTGAGGTAGTTGACGATACGGCCAGCGTTGCACATGCCGCTGCCGGCGATAACGATGGCCGGGCGACCGGAACGAGACAGGTGGTGGACCATTTTCAGGTGTTCGTGGTGGCTGTCTACGGTCAGCAGTGTGTCGAATGCCAGTGGCTTGCGGCCCTGTTTCAGCCGGGCGTGGGCTTCGTCGTCCCAAAAGGGTTTCAATTCTCGATAGGCATCAGTGAATTTGGATGCCAGTGGCGAGTCGAGGATGACCGGCAGTTCGTCATCAAGCAACTCTTCCAGCTCGTATAACAGTTCCTGCGTACGGCCGATGCTGAAGGCCGGTACCAAAACGGTGCCGTTGTTGTGCAGTGCACGATAGATCGCGGCCTTGAGCCTGTGTTTACGTCTAGCTCGATTCTCGTGGTTGCGATCACCGTAGGTGCTTTCCATCACCAGAATGTCAGCACGATACGGCGGCCTGGGTGCTGGCAGCAATGGCGTGTGGCTAGCGCCCAGATCGCCGGAAAAGACGATGCGAGTGCCTGGCTTGATACCAGGCTGGCTGATATTCACTTCCACATAGGCTGAGCCCAGGATATGGCCGGCGCGCTGCAGCCTGATCTGCACTGTGTGCTCAGGCGTATCGATCAGCGAGAACCACTGTTTGTAGGGAAGCGCCAGCGTACGCGATTCGATCTGCTTCAGGTAGCGCTTGACCAGCGAACGGTCGCGACTGATACCCAGTTTGAACGCATCCTCCAGTACCAGTGGCAGCAGTTTGGCTGAAGGCTGTGAACAGATGATCGGCCCGTTAAAACCTGCTGCCAAAAGCCACGGAATGCGACCGACATGGTCGATATGCACATGAGTTGCAATCAGTGCCCTAACACTACTGATATCAAAATCGATGCGATGGCGGTCGCCGCTGTTGCCGTTACCGGCTTCACCACCCTGAAACAGACCACAATCAATCAGCAGGCTGTTGTTCTGGTCAATGTAAAGCTGGTGGCAAGAGCCGGTGACACCATCGCGTGCACCGTGGTGGTCAATTCTCATCGTTGGCAGATCCTTTTACCCTGAGGTGTTGGCGTTCAGACACGCTACCGCCCGGAGGTCTGCTCGGGCAATCCTCAACACCCTGTCCCTAGTCATTATCGGTTTTGTACATTTTGAGCAAATGTACACGCCTGCAATCATACCCTTGCCTAATGCTAATGCAATCAGCCAAGCTGACCCGCTTGTGCGCTGTATCAAGCCTGCGGCCGGTGGTACTTGTTGATAGAATAGGCCAGTTGCAGAAGGGACACCCAATGTCAGATTTCAAATGGTATGTCATTCAGTCAAAGCCCGGCCAGGCCGCACGTGCGGCGCAAGAGTTGTCCAATCAGGGCTATGAAGTGTTTTGCCCGACCATCAAGGTGGAGCGCTTGCGACGGGGTGAACGGGTTGCGCGGGTTGAACCGCTGTTTCCCGGCTATCTGTTTATTGAGCTGTCAGAACTGACCAGCAACTGGCGGCCCATTCGTTCGACACGCGGTGTGGCACGCATGATTACGTTTGGGAACAAGCCCGCTGTGGTACCGGATGATGTTGTAGAGCACTTACGCGACCGCCTGCGGCAGGAATCTGAGCACCACACACTCAAACCACAACAGCCTGTACGCATCGAAGCAGGCCCGTTCAGTCATTTAAACGCTGTTTTTCTGGAATACGACGGCGAGAAGCGGGCATTTTTGTTGCTGGAGTTGCTCGGGCGCTGGCAGAAGCTGTCACTGCCCCTCAGCGCCATCAAGGCAGATTAGCTCAGGGTAGCCACTTTTCGGGGTCAATGGTGACCTCACCATGGTCACCACTGATCCAGACCTGCCCATCCTGAATAGTGCAATTCAGGTGCATACCGCGCTCAGCCAGTGCGGCGAGTGCGTCGCTCTGCTGTGGCGGAATACGCAGCACTTCAAGGTTATCAAAGCGCCCTACCTGCCCCTGTAACCCTGACCACCAGGGGTTCACCGCCTGGTCGGTTCCGTACACCAACAGCAGAACCTGCTTTGAGCGGTTACACGCCTTGCGAATACGCTTCTCACTGGGCAAACCGGTATCGATCCACAGCTCGATCTCACCGGAATAACTTTTCAGCCACAGGTCAGGCTCGTCATCAACACACAGGCCACGGGTAAACTCAAGCCGTTCATCAGCACGCAGCATGAACCCCAGCAGTCGCACCATCATGCGCAGGTCGGTTTCGGAGGGGTGCCGCGCCAGGGTGTGGCTGTAATCGGAATAGTGGTGCCGATCCATATCGGCAATCTGCAGGTGCACCCTGAATACTGTTGCGTTTTGAGCCATGACTATCAATCCTTAACAAAGTGGCGACATTATAGCGCCCCTCGGCGTCAGCCGTTAACATACCGTAAACCCTACGGATACAGGCTCCTGCCATGAGTGACGACATCAGCCAGCACATAGACCAGATGATCCGCCACGATGACAACCCCGGCGGGCAGCCTCTGCCTGAGTCGTTTGAAGCGCTGGAGCCAGATCAGATCGCGCTGCTGCTGGAATCACTGCCACTGGATGCACGTCAGCATGCCTGGGAGCATGTACCGGCAGAACTGCATGCCGATGTACTGGTTGCCATGCGTGGCGAGGCACGCGAGAGCCTGCTGCATCACTTCGACAGCGCCACTCTGGATCAACTGATTTCGGACCTGGATGCCGAAACGCTGATAGAACTGGCCGAGTCTCTGCCTGAAGAAGTAGTGGATATCGCGCTGGCGCGCATGGATGACAAACAGCGCACGCATTATGAACAGAGCGCCCGTTACGACGACAACGCCATTGGGCGCTATGTGGACCATGAACTGCTCATACTGCCGCACAACAGCCGCGTACGAGACGCTCAACGGCTGCTGCGGCGTGCGGTGCCGGCATATACCGAACACCTCTGGCTGGTAGACCGTACCGGCCGCTATACCGGTGCCGTTCCGATCACCGCCCTGTTCAGCGCGGCCTCACACCTGCCGCTGACAGAGCTGTGCGATTCTGATCTGGAGCCACTTCAAGCCGAAACCGAGCTAAAAGAGGCCGCCGACCGCTTTGAACTGGCGGCCGTAGCCGCACTGCCGGTGGTGGGTGACAACGGCCTGCTGTTGGGTCGCATGCCGCAGCGCCTGAGCACAGAAATTCTTCATGAAACCTACGAAGCCCAGTTGATGGCTACAGCGGGCCTTAATGAGGAAGAAGACCTTTTTGCGCCGGTAATGCGCAGTTCACGCCGCCGCGCAACCTGGCTGGGCATCAACCTACTCACCGCCTTTCTGGCCTCCTGGACCATTGGCCTGTTTGAAGGCACGCTGGAGCAGATCGTGGCCCTGGCCGTCCTGATGCCTGTCGTGGCTTCAATGGGCGGCATCGCCGGCAGCCAGACGCTGACATTGATTATTCGCGGCCTGGCACTGGGGCAGATCACCACCGCCAACATGATGCCACTGCTGAAAAAGGAGCTCAGTGTAGGCGGCCTGAACGGTGTGCTTTGGGCACTGGTCATAGGGGTGGTGGCGTCGCTGTGGTTCAGCAGCGCCGCCATTGGTGTCGTCATTGCTCTGGCGATTGTGATCAACATCGCCGCTGCCGCGCTCTCGGGTGTTCTGATCCCGGTGGTACTCGAACGCTTCAAGATCGACCCGGCCCTGTCAGGCTCGGTCATCCTGACCACCGTGACCGACGTGGTGGGATTTGTGGCTTTTTTGGGACTGGGAACGCTGTTGTTACTGTGAACGGTAGCCTCGGTCACTATAACCCGATAACATTTAATGAAAACTCACTGACCCGAAATGGGTCGAAAGCCATGGACAATGCCCCGTGAACCGTGCCTTTTTGTTGATTGTTTTCCTGCTAACGCTACTTCCACTAATCTATTTTCCCAATCCGGGACATGATGCTCTGCTGATTCCGTTCAATATTTTCTTGTGGGAAATTGCAGCAGCCTCGATATTTTTTGCAGGCCTCTACATCTACAAACACCAGGTGCTGGTGCTGCCGCGCCACACAATGCTTATTCTGGCCTTGCCTGTTGGCATGGTGGTCAGCGGTTTCATAACCGGGCTTGACCGACCGGTGGATTGGATGTTCCGGCTGGCCACCATTTTGATGGGGCTGCTGTTTTTCTTCTCATTATTTCAGTTTCAGGCCAATCGCCGCACCCTCGACAATGCCGTTTACATCATACTGGGTGGTCTGCTGCTCAATGGCGTGATTGCATTCCTACAGACCCTACCCGGCCGCCCCCTGTTCGGGCTGATCCCTCATCCTGAAACGCCCCGCGCAGTGGGCGTCTTCATGCAACCCAACATTCTTGCTTCGGTTATGGTGACAGGTGTAGTACTGAGCCTGTATCAACTCAGTACACCCGGCTTTAACCAACGCTCACTTTTGCTCAAAACGCTAACCTTGACCACCCTGTTTGTGTGCAGCTTTATCGTCATGATCACCGGCTCACGCATCGGTCTGGTTGCACTGGTTCTGTCTGTTCCGCTCGTAGTGGCTGCGCGCTTTACCCTGCTGCGGCGCACGCCAGTCAAGGCGTTGCTTGCAGTTGCCCTGCTGGTATTGGGTACCGGCAGCGGCATCGCGACCAGCGACGGTTTCTGGAAGGCCACTTCCAAACTGGAGCAGCTTGCAGATGAGGGTCGCGATGCACGTCCACACCTCTATCGCATCGCCTGGGATCTGTATACCGATAAACCACTCGCCGGCCACGGCATCGGCAGTTTTCAGCGAGTTTTCCATGATCGTGCCGCAGAATACCTTGAGGCCAGAGGTGGCGAGCCGCTGATCGGCCATGCCCGTTTCAGCCACCCGCATAACGAGCTGCTGTTCTGGGCTATCGAGGGAGGCTCACTTGCGCTGCTGGGCATTGTCGCCATTCTGAGTGCCACACTGATGCAACTTTATCGGCTGGGCTGGCAGCGTGGTGGCGCTATGCTGGCCATTCTGCTTCCCATCACACTGCATACTCAGGTTGAGCTGCCGTTTTACTCCTCCATGTATCATTGGCTGCTGTTCCTGTTTCTGGGCTTTTTGGTCTTCCGTCCATTGCAGCGCTACCGCTGGTTAAACTGGCCCTCTGCGGCGCTTATCCCCATTCCGGCCGCAACAACTGCTTTACTGCTGGCAACCGTCATGTTCTGCACCACCACCTTTGGAACCAGCCGAGACCTGACCCGCTTCCTGCTCTACAAAGAGATCAATCTTGACGAGCTGCGTGCCGCACAGGACAACCTGTATTTCAATGAATTCGCGACCATGCTGACACTGAAGGCACTGCTCAATCAGGATCTGACACAGGGCACGCAACACTGGACGCAGATTTATATCGACTGGATTGAGACATACCTACTCCACACCCCGGAAACATCATCCTTCCATGACTTGGCGCTGGCATACCACCACCTGGGCATGACCGGCAATGCCGAAGCAACGATCGAGCGCGGGTTGTATCTTTTCCCGCAACACCCGGTTATCTCCAGCTCCTACCAAAAGCTTGAAGAACGCGAGCCGCTGCTAGCCGCCTCCACCCCTGAGGGCAGCCAGGCGCAATAACACCAGTGGGCTACAGGCGCCCCAGACTGAATATCTCGCCGGCACTGTCCACCACCAACTCAGTACCGCGCGAGGTCTCCACCATACGAGCCAATTCCACCAACTGGTAGAACAGATTGCGTGACAGCTTGCCTTCCATACCGAAGCGAATCATCAGATAGGGTGAAGGCTTGCCGCTTTTTGAATCGGTCTTGACCCGTATCGGGTGTTCGGCATCAGCCCGCACCCGGTCGCCGGTTGAGGTGATAAAGATCAGCTCCAGCCCTTTCTTACCCGTTTGATGCTCCACCTGAGTTACAAAAAAGGGCACGTCATCCACCTGAATGCCGACCTTCTCGACCGGTGTTTTCAAGAAATACTTGTCCCCTTCACGCCAGAGCACCCGCGCAAACATCTTCACCATCGCTTCGCGCCCAATGGGCGAACCTTCATAGAACCAGCGTCCATCCGCCGCAATCCGCATATCAATGTCGCCACAAAACGCCGGGTTCCACTTTTCCAGTGGTGGAATATCGGCTTCGCCTTCCAGTTGCTGGCCCAGCTGTACGGGGTCAAACCTTGTACTCATGAAGATGCCTCACAGTGTCTGCAGAAGATTTCATCATCCTGTTCACTAAAATGAATATAATTCACAAAATAATCAAGACCAACCGGATAATGGAAAACCACCATGAGCGATACCCTGCAACATAAATTTGCCGACCCTCACCGCAGCGTCTGTTTTGTGGGCACTACCCCACCCAAGGCCAGCACCGAGGATATGCAGATGCAGGAGATCGCCGAACGCCTGCTGGCTAGGCTGGACACACTGGAGTATGACGGCCTGATCGTCTATGACATCCAGGACGAGAGCAGCCGTATCGACACGCCGCGCCCCTTTCCCTACATGGAAACCCGCGACCCGCGTGACTACTCGCGCTTACTCAGCCAGAAAAGCGGCAAACCGATCATAACTTACAAAAGCGTTGCCCAACGCGACCGCGCCGATTTTGAACACTGGCTGGAACAAAGCTGGAATGAGTACGGTGTGCGCAACCTGGTACTGGTGGGCAGCCCCTCATCTGAAGGCGACATCAAGCTGTCATTGAGTGAGGCCTATACCACCCTGCAGGAACACCAGCATCCGTTTCATCTGGGTGGTGTGACCATTGCCGAACGCCACTCGGTAAAGGGCAACGAACATGAACGCCTGCTGGGCAAGATGGGTAACGGCTGTGAGTTTTTCGTGTCGCAGGCAGTATACAATGCACAGGCCACCATCGACCTGCTCACCTCCTATGCCCGCAGCTGCAAGGAAAAGGGCCTGACACCACAGCGCATCATTCTGACATTCACTCCCTGCGGTAGTGCCAAGACGCTGGAGTTCATGCAGTGGCTGGGCATTTCAGTACCCGAGGCCACCCGCTACCGCATTCTGGATGCGGAAAAGCCGCTGGCAGAATCGATTCGCATCTGCCAGAACAATCTGGAACAGATTCTGGATGCCTGTCTGCCACTGGGCCTGCCACTAGGGTTAAACATTGAAAGCCTGACCAACCGCAAGACCGAAATCGATGCCTCAATCCAGCTGTATCAGCTGCTCAAGGCAACGCTCGATCTGAGACTGGCAGAACGACAACTCTGCCATAACCTGTAACAGGCCGAGTTCACCTCTGCTTTGATGATCCATTCAACGCATCATTTCTAGCAGCCTGGACCCTCTGAATGAGGGCTTCAAGCTGCTGAATATCTCCAGCGGCTTTGTCATAATCACTTTTCTGCCAAACAATCCTGCTATTCTCAAAGTCAACGTCAAACTCAATTCCCCGAAGAAAATCCATACCCAGCAGGCCATCAAATCTTGAGCCAGCATCATGATTGTGAATAACACTCAACATGGTATTCTCTGGCTTATAGGGGCCAACTTCCATACGGCTGAAAGCAACGTCACGGGTATCAATAACTCCACCACCTGCTACACGAGCCTGACTGCCTGATCGCTTTACAATAGACAAATCAGCAATCGCATCATCATGAAGCACTGTTCTAGAAGCACCAGTGTCCAGTAATAGATTAACCCGAATCATTTGGTTGCCATAATACAAGCGCACAGGAACAAACACCGAGTTACCCTGAATTAATACAGGAGTTACAAGGCTATCCATAAAACTTTTCAATTCACCTATTTGTTGATGTGCGAGGCCTTCATTAAAGGCTTCATCTACCTGACCTTCAACCGATTGGAGATCGATACTTATAGGTTTAGTACGAGCTTCAACCGAACCTATGGTTTGAACTTGCTCACGATATCGTTGTGGAATTTCACTTTTTCGATCCACATAAACCTTCCGCCCTCTCTCATCAACATAATGATATACGTCACCAAATGCGGGTTGAAAACTGACTATCAAACTAGCGAATACCCAATAAGATTTCATCCTGCTCCCCACATTGCCTCAACCACCAGCAGCTTTGACCTTATAGCCCTCAGCTTCCAGCGCCGCTTTCAACGTTTCACGATGATCTCCCTGAATCTCGATCACCCCCTCTTTCACTGCGCCGCCGGTACCGCAACGCTGCTTTAGCTTTTTCGCCAGCGTTTTCAGCTCTGCACTCGACAACGGCACACCCGTGATGGTGGTCACACCTTTGCCCTTGCGGCCGCTGGTCTCGCGCCGAATGCGTACCACACCATCCAGTGCCGCCAGTCGCTCAGCCTCACTCAGATCATCGCACTTGCACTGCGCTTCCGGCTCGCCACAGGCAGGGCAATGTCGACCACTTTCAGTTGAATATACCAGCCCACTGGGCTGGTCACGTAGACTTGCCATACTGTTTCACATAATCCTGAGCGTTATATGAAGTAAGAATCAAAGAACCGCGTTACATTATGGACCTAAAGCCCCACACCACCAATCTGGCGTGCCAGGTAGCTGGCGTAGTTATCGGTCATACCGGAGATAAAATCCAGCGCACGGCGGTAGCTGTCATACAGGGACCAGTCCGCTGCAGGGGCATGAATACCCATCAGGCTGATGATCTTCTGGCTGCGATAGCCCAGCCCTCCGCGGCCCTTGCAGTACTGCTCATACACCGCATCCATGAACGCCTCCAGCAGAATACCCAACGTGGTGTAAGCACCCACTTCCAGCTCAGCCTTGCGAGTATCGGGAAATACCCGTTCACGGGCAACGCACTTGGCCGTATTGATGCCTTCACGCACCATCGGGTCGCCGTCCAGCAGAAGCTCGCCCGTGTAAGTGCCCGCCATGATTGCCGAATACTGGCGCGCAAACACCTGCACCACCGAGTTGACCATGTTTTCCATCGCCTTGCCGCGCAAGGCCGAAATTTTGCGCCGGGCCGAAGCGTGAGATGCAAAAATCTTATCATCAAACTCAAGATCACCGCACAACTGCAGCAAAATCTGTTTTACATCCTCAAAGCTCAGGATGTGCAACTCGATGGCGTCCTCAAGATCCAGAATGGCATAGCAGATATCATCCGCAGCCTCCAGCACATAGGCAAGAGGATGACGGCACCAACGCCCGTCAACTTGAAGCACCAGCCCAAGATCACGCCCCAGTGCATTCAGAATATCGCGCTCTGAACAGAACGCACTGAACTTGCCGCGCGGTCCTGCATGTTCAACCCCCCAAGGGTATTTCAGCAACGTTCCCAGTGTCGGAAATGTCAGGCGCAAGCCGCCATCAAACAGATGGTTCTCAATGCGGGTTACCACCCGAAAACCCTGGGCATTGCCCTCGAACACTTGCAAGTCCATCAGTTCCAGCTCAGACAGTGGCTCCAGGCGCACATCATCCTGATGGTGACTGAACCAGTCACGAATGGCATACTCGCCGGCATGCCCAAAAGGTGGGTTACCTATATCGTGTGCCAAACATGCCGACTGGACAATCATGCCCAGGTCATGTGGTGTGACCCAAGGCGGCAACTCATCTACAATCAGCTCACCCACACGAATACCGAGGCTGCGCCCCACACTGCCGACTTCCATCGAATGAGTCAGGCGGGTGTGGATATGATCATTGAGGGCAAAGGGGTGAACCTGAGTCTTGCGTCCGAGCCTGCGAAACGCACTAGAGAAGATGATGCGATCGTGGTCCTTATGGAAATGCGAACGTCCAACTTCGTCAGGTTCTACTTCAGTATGGCCATAGCGCTGTGTTGATAATAAGTGACACCAATTCACTATCAAAAACCCCAAAGAATCATATCATCACTTCACTCTAACTTAAAAAACCATATAATAAAAACAAAAAAAACCAAAACCAATAATATGTTTAAAAAACCAAAAGTACTATACAGATTATTATCTCTATATAAATGAATATCAGCCATCAAAGCCCCGGGGTGATCTCTGCCAAGTGAGGCATATATATTACCATTTGGCTCTATAAAAGCAGAAACACCATCGTTAGCCGATCTAATGATCCATCGACCTGACTCAAGTGCTCTCGCCCGGGCAATTTGTAAATGCTGATATGGCTCGATTGTATTATTAAACCACCCATCATTTACAACATTAACGATCAGATCTGACTCAGAGTAAGCATCATGTGAATAAATTGTAAATGCAATTTCATAACAAATAAAAGGAGCAATATTTAATCCAGCAACATTGAAATATTCGATATTAGTATCGGACTTTCTAAAATCGTTATTAAAACCAAAACTTTTTAACCAATTTTTAATTAATTGATTCTTTGGTTTTTTTTCAAATATTTCAATTAATTTGACTTTATGATAAACACTATCACCCATAGAAAACAGTCCAATACTATTGTGAGAGACAGTCTCAAAGCCAACATTACCTCTGTATACAAAACCACTTAAAAGCGCGGTTCTATTTGAATTAAGAGTTTTCCTAAAAGGATCCATTAAGCTCCTGACTTTCCCATAACGAGGTAAAGCCGTTTCAGGCCAAACGATAATATCAAAACCTATAAACTCCTCTGATCGCATAATTAGATCATGAGTTCTTTCATAAAACCTATTATCGTCCTTCTCATCACTCAAAATACCCGGCTGTATCATAGCAACTTTTATTTTCTGATCATAATAAATTCTCGAAATACTCAGCTCCGAAACACTGTATATAATAATAAAAATCATTCCTGCCCATGCGGCCTGAACTATATTTCCATGAACTAGGCAATTAATTGTAAAGACCGAAAAAACCACCAAAAAAACACTTACACCCCACACTCCCAAAAATCCAAGAAGTGAACTGAACGGACTATCAACCCATGAAAAACCTATGCTCAACCATGGAAACCCACTAAAAATGAACTCTCGTGACAACTCTATCCCACCCCATGCCAGACCAAATAGAATAGGATAAAACCTGAATAACCTTGACAATACCGAGTAGATGTAACCAAAAAAAGAGAAGTGTAATACTAATACAGCAATAAATAGAGTAAATAATAACAATGAAATAAAATTACTATTTGATTTTTTTATAAGTGGGATAAATATCCAATGAGCACCGGATAAATAAAATGAAACTGAGAATAGACCAAAAAACAAAACCACAACTCGAGTGGCGGTATCACGAGTCACGAAATAAAGAACAACGGGGCCAACAAGTGATAAAAGAAACAGATTAAAAGGAGAAAAAGCCAGAGCTGTTGAGGCTCCGGCCACAATAACAAACAGTGATTTATAAAACACATCTACCACTGACAGCCTGAAGTTGTAGGAGTCGTTTGACCTGCTTGGTTAAGCGACAATGTACCACACGCGTCACCTGATTGAGCACCGACGGGTACAGCTTGAATATTATATGTAGTCTGCGTAGGTTGCCCTTGAGCAAACTGAAATGAATAGAATAACTGTAAGTCATTGTCACAAGATGTTTCATTTAAAGGTAATGCTACAGAATAAGAAAACGTCCGAGCATAAGCTTGCTCCATATACTGTGCAAGCTCAGAAAGGCAACTTGTTGCAGATTTACGTCGTCCGCTTTCGACATACTGCAAATAGGCAGGATATGCTATAGATGCAAGAATACCTATAATCAGAACTGCTATCAGAACCTCAATTAGCGTGAAACCCGCCGCTCTATACTTCATCATTCACTCAGCCTCCTGTCATTTCACGCCAAAGTATTCTTTCAATTGTTAGACCTGATCCTCCACTAATTATAATAGAAGTCTCACCTATTTGAGTGTTCTCCTGCTGAACAATCACCGAGCCATTCACAATAACAGGAACTGATGGAATAGCACCGAATGAAATCCCGCTACCAAAGCTGTCCCCGTATTTATCTTCAGATCCATACTGACCATCACCGCTATAATCAAAGAAGAAATCCTCTAGACCAGCCCCAGTAAATGCATCTATCGACATCAAATAACCTGTACCACCAGGCTGACACGGGTCAGCAACTGGCAGCAAAGTTGAGCCCAGTAATACATTTCCGACAATTCGGTTCTGGAACACCATACGCTCCCCCTGATTGTTACCGCCTACAACCAGATCCATGAACCAACCTTGCTTACCCGCCATATCTCCAGAGGAAGCTGAAGAGACAGTTCGCGCATCGAAACCTGCTATTTCAATCTCGGCAGTGATCGTACGCTCTTTAAGATCAGACCTATCAAGAACTACACCTGCTCCTGGATCTTTGAAACCATACCAAGTTTGCACGCCAGTATTACCGATATCATCTTCACTCAAAAAGCGGCCAGTACCAACAAAAATCCAAGTATAAGAAGTATCAGGTTGCTTTGTAACAAAAACAGGAGCAGTTATAGCCTGATAGCCGTCAAATACCTTCCTGCTCGTTACAGAGCTGGAAGAGATATCGATTGCCCACACATCGCCCTGATAGTCTGCAGCATAAACCAAGTCGAATGCACCACTTTGATCTGAATCCCACGCAAAAGGACTACCGAGTCCATTCGGATTGGCCGCTGAGCCACTTGCTATTGTTGTAGAGGTAAGCACACCAGTTGAAAGATCTATTTTAAGTAGTTTTGCATCGTGGCTACTACTATTGTAGCCATTACCTAACAAAACAACCCAGCTTCCATCCTCAAGACGCGTGATTGTTGGTTTTCCAATAATTTTACCAATATCAGTATATGATGATCCGTCATATTCATAAAGCACCTGTGGTGATGTTGGGTCTGTAACATCAAGAACGAATATACCTTCACCACCGCGACCAAGTGTACCGACAAGCACTGTCTTCCAACTACCTGCTACATACACCTCTGCAGCAGTTAAATCACCATCTATAAAGTATCGATGCACATAATCAGGGTCGCTCAAAACACCAATATCATCTAATAAAAATGAGGGAATATATGCAAAGACCTCTTCACCTGCCTCTGGTCCATTACCCGTATAAAAAGCATGCAGCATACCATCATTCGCACCCGTATAAATAACCTCAGCTCTTGAGCCAGCATCGCCTTCAGCAAAACTTTCGTAGCTTGACAACTCACTCCAGTTAAAGGTTTTAAACTTATCAGGATTTACTTTAGGTATAAAAACAGGGCTTGAGTTAATAATCCCACCTAAGACTGACCCACCTCTAAAACGATATGGACGATTTTCGTTTGTATCCACTAAAGATATCCGCTCTTTAGTTCTGTCGCCTCTCAAGTAATCCAGCACTTCTTCCGTAACACCGGATGAGGATAGAAGTGAACGCAGAGTGTCACTCAACCCATCCCATTTTACCTCTATGGTAGCACCATCAGAATCTCGCCGTGTCAGTATTTTCCTTTCAGTATGAGCGGGAAAACTTGATTCCCATATGACATTTTCTAACCCACCATCCGCATTTACCGAGTAGGCCTTAAGGTAACCATCCCATGTAACTGACGTATAACCACTAGCATAAACAAAATCTCCAGCCCCTGTTGTTGAGGATGCCAAACTTGTTCCACTACCAGGCCTCTCCTTAATACTGGCGATAATTGCGTCCAAACCTTCCACAAATTCTTGAGGGTTTTGGGACGAAAAGTAATTGCCTCTGCTATTTACAGCAGCATGCAGAAGATCATCAATGCGTTGCCAGCCATCATTTGATGACGGCATCGGATTAGGCCAGTTCACATCATCCTGTAACGCTTCGCAATCAGCAGTTTGGCCACAGGAATTCAGCACCTGCAATGCTTCTTCTTTGAGGCCAGGCGTACCGCCCACACCAAAGCTTAAGCCCAAAGTCACCATGTGTTGCCAATTTGCCGGTGAAGCAGGAACATCATTTCTCAAGTTACTTCTTAGGTCTCGCCTCCAATAATAGTAAGCAACGTCGGCAAGTGTGACTTCTCTAGTATCACTATCATAGTCTCCAATATCTCCATTAGGGGATCCGCCAGACCAATAACCATCGGTCATCATAACTGTGAAATTTTGCCTACAAGACAATAAATCACTACTGGAGGAAGAAGGATTTATACGCCAAGGTTCATCATTATTTTCGTAGTAATTACCGGCTCGTTCAAGAGCTTGTCTTAGTGGTGTACCTCCATTCGGACTGAGATCAGCCAGCCACGAGTAAAAATTATCAGCACGCGATGAAAAAGGTCTGACACCATAGATGGTATTACTATTGATAGATCCATAGCCTAAACGATAGGTTGGTGGTAGCTTACTAAAAGCCTCACTAACGCCTGCTTTACTGACATGCACTCGCGTACGATAAAAAGAAAACCAGTTGGCAAAATTTTGTTCTTGTGCAGAAGTTACATATCTTAGCGTATAGCAGTCACTATCTTCGTAGTCATCATCTGATAGAGATGTTGAGCAGTTATCTGTATCGTATTCATAATAAAAACCGTTCAGTCGGGAAGCTGTCACCAAGAACCCATCAGAACTATAGTAATAATCATCCATCAAGGCTCGATAGCTTGTTGCAAGATTCAAGCGTGTTCCCGATTGAGCATATCCATCAAAATACGCGTTTGTGAAGGTTGCATTTGGGTAGCGCACAATGGTGACATCACCAGCTGAATTAAAGCTTATCTCTTTTACAGGTGGTTGATATGTTTGGTTAGGGTCAAAATAAATTTTATTTATTGAGCTGGATACAAAAAATGGATTGCTACTGGCTGTGCAATTTTGCCGATCCTCGCCATAGAAAGATACCTCACCACTACAGCTCCGATCGCTTGCCAACTCATCAGGTACAAAACCCCACCTCATAGAGCCTGAGTCGTCCTGCATATAAAGTAAATTAGGCTCGAGAGGATCCGTAACTGTCAAAGGTCTTTGATCAATAACAACTTCTGCCGCTGAGATTGAACTTAGCATCGAAAGAAGCAACACTTTGAGGATTCTGGACTGATGCTTTATGTCTACTCGCAGGGTTGAAGGGTTCATCGCGATCACCTCAGGAAAAAGTTCTTTTGACCACAGACTGTAATTTCACTCTTGCACGATCAGGCTGATCAACAGTCACGGTTACTCGGAGATACATGGAGGATACATTGGGCGGCTCACATCCTGCTGCTGGATACTGTAAACACTGCCCGCTTTGAGAAGCTGTTGCGTTTCCCGTTTCCACACCTTCACCCATTAACTGTATGATATAGCTAATATCAACATCAGAGGCCAGCAAGCTACTGGATGACGGAACAGTCATATCTTGTAAATAACTATCATCGACATTAAAAGCGCACTGGTTTTCAGTTGAAGACGAGCAATCAACAAACGATTCAAGACCATCAAAATAAGCTCGTTGCTCTGCCAAGCTCATACTTGTGTAAACATATGTACCATCAGTATTCAACGTCCTGCTCAGGGCAATATTTTCTGCAACTTCAAGCGCTGTCTCAGCTGTTTGGAATGCGACTGCCCTGTCGTGAAAGTTTGCCGTCATCCTCTGCTGCATTCCGGTTGAACGGCTGCCTGCCAAACCAATCAGGGTAATTGCCAAAAGAATTATCATAGCCACAAGCAATGCTATACCTTGCTGAGACTGCCAAGTCTTTATATTACTTCTTAGGCAAGAGTGATAACGCTTAGCACTCATGATCTGATCCTGTTACGCAAACTGATAACGTGAGTAAAAGGAACTGGCTCACCATCCTCATTGAAGAAATGGAGTGTCACCTTGATGGCTACAACATCATCAGCCAAGGGCTCTGGCTCAGTTGGCTCTTCATTGGTCTCATCATCACCACCGCCGTCATCTCCACCGCCGTCGTCTCCACCGCCGTCATCTCCACCGCCGTCATCTCCACCGCCGTCATCTCCACCGCCGTCATCTCCACCGCCGTCATCTCCACCGCCGTCATCTCCACCGCCCGGCTGGCCTCCATCATCACCTCCGTCATCATCATCGTCACCGCCACCTCCACCCACACCGCCACCACCACTTGCGGGACCATAACCAGCAACCAGTGTGAGAGGTAAGGTATCACTATTAATGAGACGGGGTGTTAACACATAGGATGAGCTGCCATACCTTAGCCTCTGGATCTCCATGCGTACGACACCGTCCATCACTGGCTCACTAAGTGCATTACCTGCGCTACTCACTCGTGATATAAAGAGACTACGATCCCCTTCGGCACAATTTGCCGCCCCATCTGTACAGCCAACAAACCAAGCAACAGGAAAGAGTGCAATCTCAAAAAGTCCATCGGCAAGACTACAATTTCTTGATAATAAATTGGCAGAATTGGCAAACCCCGGCGCCGATGTGTACATCTGAAGCACATCACTATTTCCCACATCAGGGAACCCTGTCAGATCAGGTGTTAGCTCGTCATCAAGACCATCCCACCAGCCACTCCCTGCACCCGAAAGGTCTGATGTGAAACAACTACTCGGTGCAACCTCTCTAAGCTGACGAGACATTATCTCAAACGCCGCCCGCGCACCTTCTTGAAGCTTAGACAAATTTTCGGTTGTTTCCATTGATCGAGTGTTCACAAGAAAGACACTCAGGACGGCTCCAAGGATTACCAAACCGATCACCATGGCAACCATCAACTCGATAAGCGAAAACCCACTTGTCTTCTTGCCCTTACAACAAAGGCGTTCAGCATTTTTCATAACTGGGCCTCAATCTCAATAGACTGGGTTGCTACATTCCCTTGACCATCAACTCGCTCATTCCACCTGATTTCAATTTGGCAGTAGCGGCTTGCATTGCACTGTATCCGTGCTTGCGCTGAAGGCCCGACCATCGGCATGATAGGTGGTTGAGCATTAAGATTGCCGCGTAACTCATCGAACCATTCATCCAAATCATTGGCCGCCAAACTTCCTCCGGCTGGACCTGAAGAGGCCCAATTGCTTAGCTCGTATCCACCCAAGTCTATCCGATTTGCTCGCATTCGATCCAGAATTGAATAGACGGCCATCACGGCACCACTTTGCTGAACAGCAGCCTGATTATTTTTTAATGAAGCGACTTGCAACTTGGCTATACCAAGCAGCCCTACTGCAACAATTACAACAGCGACCATTACTTCGATCAAAGACACACCCAACTGTGACTTCAAATGTCTGCTTGCTGACATCATGGACAGGCTCCTGTCTCTGTACTTACACGCCCAAGTGTCGTGATACGGATACATCTTTGAGCACCGTCAATCATAATCAATTCAATATTTCTGGCAGCACTAACCATACCGGTTGATGACCAGGTAATGGCACCACCACTATCTGCCGACATTTGCTGCACACCGGATGGTGTCTCCCCCCAAGACCTCATCACCTGACCACCCGTCACCATAAGCCAACCGTTGCTCCAGTCCGCAGCTGCTGAACATTGATTTCCGTTTCGTGGACAGAGAGTAACATCTTGCCCTCGCTGTATTGCCATGGAACGCGCCAACCCTGCCGCACTGAGAAAATCACTCACAGCAGCACGTCGAGCACTGGTAGAAGAATAAGCATCAAAACCCGGTATAGCGATGGCAGCAAGAACCCCCAACACCACAACAGTTACCATGATCTCAACCAGCGTCACACCTGCTTGGCGGATTCTACCAATTTCATACATGGGAGCAGACCTTCTTCGGAAACATCGACAACTCCTTTTGGAAAAGCCACATTGAGTATAGTCCCTAACTCAGATCTTTTATCCAGACAGGATCATAATATCGCTTCAAGTTAAGGCACGTTAAGCCAGCTGAGTGATTCCATGAGCCAAGTCACGGATTGAGGCGACAAAAAGAGTCGAACGACATGAGTTGGTTTTTTGCATGAGCATGAGGAAACCAGGAGCATTCAAGCCCAGCCTATGGGGAGTGAAAGCTCCTGGCAACAGAGAGACATATAAAGAAAGTCAATCAGAACCTGTATAAAAGCCCTTGGGCGAAGATTCCAAAAGGTGCCGATGAGAACCTTTGCGGCCAATACCAAGCTTTACGACCACCATCGGCGACAAGTCTTGAGCATCAATAGGGGTAGCAATGTGGGTGACATCCTTGACCCTGAAGCGATCCTCATTAAACACAATAAACTCACCCACCAGCGGGCGGGCTGCAAGACATACATATACATCTTGGCCATCTTCAAAAAAAAGCTTCGCGTGAACCACGTTACCTCCTTGCACAAGCAGCTTTAGCTCCCCGAAAAAGTATAACACTATGTTCAACAACAATTCCAAGCACTCCGGTACCCGTACGCCTGCTCGATGACTTCAAGGGTGTCCTGCAGGCCGATGGTTACTCCGGTTATGCGCCGATCTGTTCAGCCAATGAGCTGACACGCATCGACTGCTGGAATCATGCCCGCCGCAAGTTCATCGAAGCGACCAAAGCGGCCAAGCCGGCGAGTAAAGGCAAACAGGCCAAGCCGTCCAAAGCGGATGCGGCACTCAGTCACATCAACAAACTGTATGCCATCGAACGTCAGATCAAGGACCTGAGCGTGGCCGAACGCTATCAGATCCGTCAGGCATCGAGCCTGCCTCGACTGGAAGCGTTCAAGACCTGGCTGGACGCTAACGTGGGGCGTGTCATGAAGGGTGGACTCACCCGCAAGGCGTGGTGACATCACCTATGTATGGAGCGGTCAGCAGTGGAGCTATTTGGCAGTCGTGCTGGATCTGTGTGCCCGACGCGTTGTTGGTTGGGCGATGTCATCCAGCCCGGATGCGGACTTGGTTGTCAAAGCGCTGGACCACGCCTGGGAGCAGCGTGGCCAACCAGAGAAAGTCATGTTCCACTCAGACCAGGGAAGCCAGTACGCCAGCCGTAAATTCCGTCAGAGACTCTGGCGCTATCGAATGACGCAAAGCATGAGCCAGCGCGGCAACTGCTGGGATACGCTCCGATGGTAAGGCTGTACCGGAGTCTGAAATCGGAGTGGATACCAGCCTTGGGGTATCAGAACCTGGCCGAGGCCAAGAAAGATGTTGGGGGCTACCTGATGGACTACTACAACCGGCAGCGACCTCACGCATTTAACGACGGCATTTCGCCTGTTGCCGCCGAAGAAAACCTTAAAATACTGTCCGGGATTGGTTAACCACTACAGTGCAAGGGTACACCGTCCAGAACGACACGCGCACGGCGAGGCATAGTATCCCCCATCAAATACGTTTAATGGAAGCATCACGATATCAGGAAATGGAAATGGGGTCTGCCCCCTTTTTTCTCCCTTGATTAAGGTGTTGGCCCGACTGTACCCGTTGTATCCGGACGGCAAGCGGTATCGGCATTCAAATTACAACGTATGCCCGTATCACCGGGGCTTTTGGGGTAAGCCTGAATTTCGGCACCAACCGTTGGACTGGCAATAGCTGCCACATCGGTTATCCATACACAGGCGGACTCAGTCGGCGAAGGAAATGAACTACTGCCATCGGTTAGAGCCACCAAAGCACTCATCGCATAGCCTTTTGCCTCCCCCATACAGGCACTGTTAGCTGCCTTACGCGTGTAATCAAGATATGCTGGCAATGCTACCGCGGCCAAAATGCCGATAATGGCAACCACAACCATCAGCTCAATCAGTGTGAATCCCTTTGCCCTGTTCATAGCCACCTCCGGCATTTGGACATTGGTCAAAAACAAAGAAGCCCCGACAATCCAGGGCTT
Source organism: Marinobacterium sp. MBR-111 (assembly GCF_040547585.1). Lineage (NCBI taxonomy): Bacteria > Pseudomonadati > Pseudomonadota > Gammaproteobacteria > Oceanospirillales > Oceanospirillaceae > Marinobacterium > Marinobacterium sp. MBR-111. The sequence goes on along the minus strand of NZ_JBEPQA010000004.1, from coordinate 55,746 downwards.
CGATGAAGTAACTCAAATTAATCACACACACATCACATCAATTATCAGCCATCATGTGAGCAGTTAGCACTTTCAGTATCACATTTAATAGTTGCGCCACCTGGTTCCGCCGCAACCACAGTAACCGATCCAGGGGATGCAAAATTCGCTACAGTAAAGTTACCTGGTGCATTTCCTGCACAAGCACTCCACTCTGACGGTTCAGCGCTGGCGGGTGCAGATGCCCCCTCTTCTGATACAGCTATCAACAACGCATTTGCAGCACCTTTAGCCTCAGCCAAACACGCATTGTTCGCCGCCTTACGCGTATAATCCTGATAAGCAGGCAGCGCGATCGCAGCCAGAATACCGATGATCGCCACAACGATCATAAGTTCGATCAGAGTAAAACCCTTCTGATTCATCTGTTTTTTCATGGTTATCTCTCCAGCGAGTTAACGTTTCTAAAAGAGGTGCAGCATGCGGGCACATCTCCTGTTACCCCGACGCTGCATTAGATACTAGGCCAGTGATTACCTCCCTGTCCAGCCTTAACACAAACTGAATGCAAAATTAGCTTGAGCTGAATCAAAGGCTGATCACTCTACCCAGAATAGTTTACAGTTTGACTGCCGCTGTGCTTTGATTGCCATTACTATACAGCCGCAATGTGCAGTTTTGAGGTTACAGGAGTCCCGGTGTCTAGAGGAATGCAACCCCTTACAGGCTTGGCCAAACGCTTGGTCAATGATGGTGTTTTCTCAGCCGAAGTCGCACAGGATGCGATTCAAGAAGCCCAAAAGGCTGGCCAGCCGTTCATAACCTACATAATCAAGCACAGACTCGTCAGCGCCCAGCGGGCCGCTACTGCCGCATCTGATGAGTTCGGCTTACCTCTTTTTGACATCGACGCCATCTCTGATGAGCTACTGCCCAAAGAGGTTGTAGCCGAGGGCCTGATCACCAAGCACCATGTTCTTCCGCTGATGCGTCGGGAAAACAGGTTATTCATTGCCGTTTCCGACCCTACAAATATCCAGGCGCTCGACGAAATCAAATTTCAGACTGGCATCACAACTGAGGCTGTCATTGTCGAAGATGACAAGCTAACCCGTCGGCTTGACCAGTACCTGGAGCACTCATCAACAGCCATGGACGAGCTGGAAGATGAAGACCTGGAAAACCTGCAACTGCATCCAACTGAACAAACGGAAGAAGATGTCGCTGAAGATGCAGCTAACGAAACCCCAATTGTTCGATTTATCAACAGAGTACTACTGGACGCGATAAAGAAAGGCGCTTCAGATATTCACTTTGAACCGTACGAGAAAGCATACAGGGTACGTTGTCGTATTGATGGGATACTGCAGGAGGTACACCGCCCACCCCTGAACCTCGCCAGCCGATTAACTGCTCGCTTGAAGGTCATGTCCAAGATGGATATATCAGAGAAGCGCGTACCTCAGGACGGACGCATTAAGTTAAAGGTTTCCGCAAAGCGCGCTATTGACTTCCGTGTCAACACACTCCCTACTCTTTGGGGTGAAAAGATTGTATTGCGAATCCTGGATCCTACCAGCGCCCAAATGGGTGTTGAAGCTTTGGGCTTTGAGCCGGATCAGAAAGAAGCCTTCATGTCTACGCTTGAGCAGCCGCAGGGTATGATTTTAGTCACAGGCCCCACTGGCTCGGGCAAAACAGTAACGCTTTATACCGGTCTCAATATTTTAAATACAGAAGAGCGCAATATTTCGACTGCAGAAGACCCGGTAGAGATCAACCTAGAGGGGGTTAACCAGGTCCATGTTAACCCTAAAGTCGGGCTTACATTTGCTGAAGCACTTCGTGCCTTTTTGCGCCAAGACCCCGACGTGGTGATGGTGGGTGAGATTCGTGACTTGGAAACAGCCGAGATTGCGATCAAGGCTGCTCAAACAGGGCACATGGTGCTGTCTACATTGCATACAAATAGTGCACCCGAAACTCTGACACGGTTACGAAACATGGGAGTACCTGCATTCAATATTGCAACATCTGTAAGCTTGATCATAGCTCAGAGACTGGGACGTCGACTATGTTCAGACTGTAAAAAACCTGTCAACCTACCAGAGGCCACCTTGATCGAGGAAGGTTTTTCTATAGAGGCAATACCTGCATTGCACATATATGAAGCAAACCATAAAGGTTGTAACAGCTGCAATCGTGGCTATAAGGGACGTGTGGGTATTTACGAGATACTGCAGATGACAGCAGACGTGGCTGAGTGCATTATGGATAACGGCACATCTATTGATATACTCAGAGTGGCAAAACAAGAAGGCTTCAAGACGCTTCGCGAGGCAGGTCTCATCAAAGTTGCCAATGGCTTGACGAGTTTGGAAGAGATGAACCGCGTCATCAAGACCTGACAAGGATTGAACATGGCTAAAGCACTAAGTCGAAAGCAACAACAGGAAGAAGTGAAAAACACCTACGTCTGGCAAGGGCGCGACAAGAGCGGCAATATCAGCAAAGGTAAAATTGACGCGGTAAACCTTGCTAAAGCAAAATCTCTCCTTCGTCATCAGGGTGTTAATCCCCACAAAATTCACAAAGAGGGCATGGGTCTTTTTGGAAGCAAAAGCAAGCCCATTAAGCCGGTTGATATTGCTTACCTTATTCGCCAACTGGCCACCATGATGAGAGCCGGTGTCCCCCTGTTACAGGCGCTCGATCTTGTTTCGAACGGTGCAGACAAGTTCAAGCTTAAAAAACTCATTCAGACTGTACGTTCCGATGTCAACTCAGGGACTGATTTTGCATCTGCACTAGCGAGACACCCCGACTATTTTGATGACCTTGTATGCTCCCTTGTGCAAGCTGGTGAACAGTCGGGCGCCTTGGAAACCATGCTCGACAGAATCGCAACCTACAAAGAGAAAACTGAGTCTCTCAAAAAGAAAATCAAAAAAGCCATGACTTACCCGATTGCAGTGATTGTTGTGGGTGTCATTGTATCTGCGATTCTTCTTGTGAAGGTTGTGCCTCAGTTTGACTCAATATTCAGGGGATTCGGTGCCGACCTCCCTGCGTTCACACAACTCGTGGTGAACATGTCTGAGTGGATGCAGAAATGGTGGTTTGTGGTGCTGTTAATCATTGTCGCGTCTGTTTTCTTTTTTGCAAAACTACACGCCAGGTCGGAGAAGTTCTCGAATCTCGTTGATAGATCAATTCTAAGGCTACCTGTATTTGGCGGAATTCTCCATAAAGCTGCAGTTGCCCGCTTTGCACGCACATTGGCCACAACTTTCGCTGCAGGGGTACCGTTGGTAGAAGCCCTCAATTCTGCAGCGGGCTCTACGGGTAATGTGGTTTACAGTGATGCTATCAAGCAGATTAGAAACGGGGTATCGACGGGGCAATCGCTAACCAATGCTACTACCATGACCGGTATATTTCCTGTAATGGTGATACAGATGTTATCAATCGGTGAAGAGGCGGGCTCTCTTGATCACATGCTGGATAAAATTGCCACCTTCTATGAAGAAGATGTGGATAACGCAGTGGACAACCTTTCCAGCCTGCTGGAACCGATGATTATGGTCATTCTTGGCGTATTGGTGGGTGGGCTTGTTATTGCCATGTACCTGCCGATCTTCCAGCTGGGCCAGGTGGTTGGCTGAGCAATGATCGAATTGTTAATGACAGAGCCGCTGGTTGCGGCTCTTTTTGCTTTAGTTACCTCACTGCTGGTGGGCAGTTTTCTGAATGTGGTGATACTGCGGCTGCCGGTTATGATGCAGCGCGAGTGGGATGCGATGCTGCAGGCTGAGGCCGATGCGTCTGCGCCCGTACCTCAGGAGCGCTTTAACCTGATGGTGCCACGTTCACGTTGCGGTAGCTGTGGCCACCTGATTCAGTGGTACGAAAACATTCCAGTGGTCAGCTGGCTGTTTTTGCGTGGCCGCTGCAGTGATTGCGGCACGCGCATCTCGGTACGCTATCCGCTGATCGAACTGATCACAGGTCTGATCGGGGGCTGGTTGATCTGGCATTTCGGCCTGACACCTCAGGGCATGGCACTGGTGGTGCTGAGCTGGGCGCTCATTGTGCTCACTTTTATCGACCTGGACCACCAACTGCTGCCCGACAGTATCACTCTGCCCCTGTTGTGGCTGGGGCTGCTGCTGAATACACAAGGTGTATTTACTTCGCTTGAAAGTGCCGTATTCGGTGCGGCCGCCGGCTATCTTGTACTCTGGGCCGTTTACTGGCTGTTCAAGCTGGTGACCGGCAAGGAAGGCATGGGCTATGGTGACTTCAAACTGCTGGCTGCCATCGGTGCCTGGGGCGGGGTACAGGTACTGCCGCTGGTGATTTTGCTGTCATCGGTGGTGGGTGTCGTGCTGGCGTTCAGCCTGATTGCATTACGTCGCCATAGCGCGCAAAATCCACTTCCGTTTGGGCCCTATCTGGCAATTGCCGGGTGGATCGCACTGGTCTGGGGTGATCAGATCATTTCCGCTTATTTGGGGAGCTTTTGATGCTGGTAGCAGGACTTACAGGTGGAATCGGCAGTGGCAAGAGTGCTGCATCCGACTGTTTTATCTCACTGAGCGTACCGGTGATTGACGCCGACCGTGTAGCTCGACTGGTGGTAGAACCCGGCAGTGAGGCGCTGGACAAGATTGCCGCTCACTTTGGCGACCACGTCATCCAGGCCAATGGCAACCTCGACCGCTCTGCACTGCGCCGTATCGTGTTTGACAAGGAACGCGAACGCAACTGGCTTGAGGCGCTGCTGCACCCTCTTATTCGCGATCACATTTTGGATACACTTGAACAGCTGGACGAACAGGGCCACGCCTATGCCATTCTGGCTTCACCCCTGCTGCTCGAAACCGACCAGCACCTGCTGATCAGCAAGGTGATTGTGGTGGATGCCCCCGAGGCACTGCAAATCAGTCGCACCATGGCTCGCGATAATATCGAGGAAGCACAGGTACGCCAGATTCTGGCGGCTCAGATGCAACGTGAAGAGCGCCTGAAGCACGCTGACTTTGTGCTGGACAACAGTGGCAACGAAGATCAGTTGCGCGAGTCGGTCAACGCCCTGCACCCGCAACTTTTGCAACTGGCACAGGAGGAGGTGTAAATGGCCGGCAAACTGCTCGACTGCCCTCAGTGCGGTATACCCACCCTCTACTCCATCGATAACCCGGACCGGCCGTTTTGCTCAAAACGCTGCCGCATGATCGACTTGGGTGAGTGGGCCAGCGAGGGGTATCAGATAGCGGCAGAGCCGGAGTTTGATGAATTCAGCTCGGATATGCTGGAAGATCCGGGCATGATGCAAACGCGCCATTAAAGCACACCTCATCTCGTTTCAACGGGCACCAAAACCGGTCAGAATGACACGCAGAGTGCGCAGTACAATCAACAGGTCCACCCACAGCGAGAAGTGCTTGATGTAGTAAAAGTCATGCTCGATCTTGATGCGGGTTTCGTCACTGTCACCAGCATACCCCTGCATTACCTGCGCCCACCCCGTAATCCCGGGCTTAACAACATGACGGTAGGCGTAAAAAGGGATTTCCTGCTCAAACTGTTCCACAAATACAGACTGTTCAGGGCGTGGCCCTATCAAACTCATATCCCCTTTCAGCACATTGAAGAACTGCGGCAGTTCATCAAGCCGCGAGCGCCGCAAAAAACGCCCCAACCGAGTGATGCGCTCATCCCCCGACTGTGCCAGCAGCTGACCATTCTTTTCAGCATCATGACGCATGCTGCGAAACTTGCAGATTTTGAAAGGACGCCCTCCCTGCCCCACCCGCTCTTGAATAAACAATACCGCCCCGGGGGAGTCCAGCTTAATGGCGACCGCAACCAGCAGCATCAGTGGCAGCCAGGCAGGCAATGTGACTAGCACGATGATGATATCAATCAGCCGCTTGAGTGACTCATAGGCGGGTGATGGCTGCAAACTGCCAAACTCATTTTCGGACAGGTGATCGATACGTACACGGCCGGTAATGGATTCGTTCAGCTGCTTGATATGATAAACCGGTATGCGATTGAGCGTGGCATGGGCCAGAAAGCGCTGCCATTGGGGCGACAGTTCCGCGTGAAGGTCAGCTACTACGGCATCGAAACGACGACCGCCAAAACTCGGCTCGGCCAGGGTGTGAAACCGATAGAATGCGGTCGATTCAAGCCGTTCTGTTCTGACTGAAGGCACTACGGCGATTTTTTGGGTACGAAAGCGACGTCCTACAAAAATGGCTGCGCCACTCCAGAAACAGGCCGCAATGAAGCCATACAGGTGCCAGTGCCACAGTACCGGCTGGTTTAGCAACAGAATAATGGCGCTGACCAGAAACCAGGCAAGGGATACCGTTGGCAGTATGTGTGCAAGCGAGCGCGCACCGGGATAGATGCGTAACCGGCTGAGAAAAAACAGACTTAACAGGTAAGCACCGACCAAGGCAGTCAGTGTTACGCTACCCACTGACCAGCGCAACTGCATGTATTCCGGTGCCAGCAGCCCCAGCGGTAACAGGTACAGGCAAACGCTGCCAAGCACAAATTGAAACGGTAATCCCAGCAACAGCCTCTCATACCAGCGTGAGTGACGGCGCTCATAGTGCGGAATATGTGGGGCTACTGACATGAAGAATGTTTCACGCTGCTGACATCAAGCTGCCAGTATACGCGTTGAAACCTTAATATTCAGCGTCTGTGAACGGTTTCAGTTTGGAGGCGGCAGTGCCATTTTGCGTTTGACCCGCCGCAGCAATGCGCCGATCAGCGGCAATTGCAGGTACACCGGAGCACTGTCCCAGTAGTCCAGATGCTCCGCAACCCTGCCCGCCTGATCCAGCCAGATTCGGCTGCTGCCTTCTACCTTCAGTTCACCGATCACCGGCACCTGAGCGGCAAACTGCCAGCGTAGCCAGGCACAGCGATTGGGCTCATGCCAGCAGACTTCGAGCAGTTCAAAGGCCGGCTTTCCGGTACGTTCAAACATGTCATTCAGCAGCGCCCACACCGAGTGGCGTCCATAAAGATCATTGAACGGGTCACGAAAGTGCACGTCTGGTGCCAGGCGTTCGCACAGGTCGTTTATCCGGTCGGGCGTCAGGCTTGCGAAGGCCTCGGCATAATCGCGCGCCTGCTGTTCAAGCTCTGTGGTGTCTGCATCCATGATGATTTTGCTCAAAACCCAGTGCTGCGTTTGATGAGTTTGAAGTAGATACCGTAGGGTACCATGCGCAGCAGGGCCAGCGTACGCGCAAACGCCGAAGGGAAGCGGATCTCGAAACGGCGGCTTCCGAGCCCCTTGACCAGCTGGTACGCGGCCTCTTCTGGACTGATCAGCTGCGGCATGTCGAATGGGTTCTGGTCGGTCAGAGGAGTGCGCACAAAGCCGGGGTTGACCACTTGCAACTGCACGCCACTCCCCTGTAGCTCGACCGCCAGTGCTTCGCAGGCGTTGACCAAAGCCGCCTTGCTTGCTCCGTAGGCTGCGGCTGTCGGCAGACCTCGATAGCTTGCCAATGAAGCTACACATGCCACTTGCCCATGTCCTCGCTTGCGCATGCGCGGCAGCACCGCTTCCAGCCCGGCCATGACCGCCAGAAAGTTGATGTCCATCAGACTGCGACAGGTTTCCACCGACAGCTCGTCCAGTGTCATGGGTGTATGATTGCCTGCATTGAAGACCACCAGGTCAGGCAGGCGCCATTGCGCCTCGATCCAGTCCAGTGCCCGTAGATTGGCACCGGGTTGGGTGACATCCATTTCCAGCGGCAGTATACGTCCGATATAACCGGCTTTTCTGGCATCATCCGCCACCTGTTGCAATATTTCACGTCGACGCCCACTGATGACGACATCACTGCCCTGCTCTGCCAGCCTGAGGGCCGTGGCCCGGCCAATACCGGTGCCGGCACCGGTGATCCATACCAAGGGCCAACGTGGAATGCCGTTGATATTCATGGTGCCTCCTTAAGCGCCAATGGCACTGGCTCAGGCTGTAATCGCACACGAATGCGACTGCCATCGCGAGCACTGAATTCCATGCCCAGCCAGCGACCATTTTGATCGTACCAGCTGTGAGTATCGTCCAGATCCCCTCCCAACTGGTAGTGAGTGGCCACTATTGCTTCGTTGCCAAGCTGCACTGTTTCACGCCCCAGTTCGGTGACATTCAACTCACTCACCTCGCCGGTCAGTGTATTCAGCAGCTGCTGCTGTAGTGGAAGCTGAGGGTGCCAGTGATTTGAAGTAAGCAGTCGCTGACCCAGAGGCTCACAAACTGCCGCCTCAACACGGCACAGCCAATCATTTTGACGCTCAATGCGGTGTAATGTCAGCGCTCCATCGTCATCAATTCTGACGTTCAATTTCTGCAGCTGTCCATCAATTGACCATTGCTCTTGCGCTGCATACTCAAAATGGTAGTTGAACAGTGCCAGTACACGAATCTGCAGCTGCATCTCTATATCGACCTGCAATCGGTCGGCCTGTTGGTCAAACCGAAGTCGGTAATGGCCTATGGTTTTGCCTTTGCGCTCAACGCTGTATAACGCTTCAGTGCCGTACAAATTCAGTGGCGACACAAAACCAGTGCCCACCCCGACCTGAGCGGCAGCTGCCTGAACGGTCGCCATCAACAGCGCCGACACCAAGATGTGACGAAGTATACGCATAAAAAATCCCCCGTTGACTGATACGCGCTCGAAATGCGGGCGGTTCAGTCAACGGGGGATTATCGGGTAGCAAGTGGCGCCGGTTACGCCTTGAAGCGGGATACCAGCTGGTTCAGGCGTGTTTCCAGTTCGCCCATCTGGCTGGCGGTGCCGGCCAGTTCTTCTGCATTGTGCGTGGCCTTGTCAGCAATATCGGCAATCTGCTGTACGCTCTTGCTGATTTCGTCAGCCACCGCGGTCTGTTCTTCCGCTGCACTGGCGATCTGGGTATTCATTTCAGTAATGGTACTGACCGAGTGGGTAATCTGCTGCAGCGAGTTGCGTGCTTCATCGGCCCGTTCGATGGTGTCTTGGCTTTGTGCCTGCGAGCTTTGCATCTCGGTAACCGCATTGCGTGCGCCGGACTGCAACCGTTCGATCATGCGCTGAATTTCATCGGTGCTCTGCTGGGTACGGGTTGCCAGGGTGCGCACTTCGTCAGCGACAACAGAGAAACCACGCCCCTGCTCGCCGGCGCGGGCTGCCTCAATCGCCGCGTTGAGCGCCAGCAGGTTGGTCTGTTCCGCGATGGACGAGATAACATTGATCACTGTGCCGATCTGATCGGCATCGGTGCCGAGGCTGGCAATGACCTCTGCCGAACGGTTTACGTCATCAGCCAAGCGGTTGATCGATTCGATGGTATGCTCAACCACCTTTTGCCCATTTACCGACTCTCCATCGGCTTCACGAGCGGCATCGGCTGCCTGAGCAGCACTGCCAGCCACTTGCTGAACCGCGGCTGCCATCTGGTGAATGGCGGCAGCGGCCTGTGAGGTTTCACCTTTCTGTTTATGGGCATCTTCATGGGTTTGGCTCACCACATGTTTCATCGACTCGGTTGACTGACTCAGTGAGCGCACCGCAGTTTGCACTTCGCGTACCAGTTGCTGGATTTTTTCAACAAAGTCATTGAACCCCCTGGCCACATCACCGACTTCATCATCGGTTTCAACCGGCAGGCGCTGAGTCAAGTCACCTTCACCGCGCGAGATATCCTTGAGGGCCGCAGCAGTCTGCTGCAGCGGGCGTACCATACGCTGTGCGACATACAGGGTTACCAGCGATACCAGTACCAGCAGGATCAGCGCAGAAATACCAATGATGCCCAGCGTGGTCGCGATAGAAGAGCGAATCTGATTTTCCAGTTGCGCAACCGCGGCATCAATATCATCGATGTAGAAGCCGGTGCCGACAACCCAATCCTTACCCGGCAGCGCCTGTGCATAACTCAGTTTCGGTGCATCACGCCCCAGCTGTGGCTTTTCCCATGAATACTCAACAAAGCCTCCCCCGCTGCGCCCTGCCTTGACCAGCTCTTGGGTGAACAGCACACCTTTCGGATCTTTCAGACCCGAAAGATCTTTGCCAATAAGCGTAGGGTTCGTGCCATGAACTTTCGTGACCCCCTGAGGATCAAAAGCGAAGATATAGCCATCCGTGCCAAAACGCATGGCATTCAGCACTTCGGTTACCCGCTCCATTTTTTCATCGTCGGTGATGCCTTTGCGCGCCAGCAACGGCTGCACGGCGCTGATCGCCTGCTCCACGTAATGGCGCAACTCGGTCTGTTTGGTGGCCAGCATATCCTTGCGGATGCGCTCCACCTCTTCATCACCCATCGCCTGCATCTGCACGCGAACAATGATCATGATGGCCGCAACCACCAGCAACAGGGGCACCAGAGACAGGAGCAACAGCTTACCCTTCAGTCTGAGTTTGCTCATCTTTAATCCTTACATAGGCAGGGGATTTAAAAATAAGCGTAGTGTACTGCAAAACATTCCATTGTTCTAATAAACACATGTTTTATGTCTTGGTATTGATCTATCTCAATGCAATATTTATGAAGCACTGGTCTCACAGACCACACCGAAGCGGAAAACGGTTCAATTGCAGCCGGTGCGCATTCCCTGTTTCGGCATACAATTCAGAGAGTCAGGCGCGGATCGTAATCAAATTGAGTGATTGCGCCGACTCTGATTTTGCTGATATCAGGGTGCGCTGGATTGAGCAGGTAGTTGTACTCACCATGGATTGCAGCACTGGGAACCTGCATAACCAGTGAGATCTCATCCTTGACCCAATTATCCCCCACATTTCGAACAGCACTTGCCAGCTGGGGGCTGTTCCAGTTATCAGGCAGGTCGTTCAGATCGATATGTGTGACCAGCGCGGCATCAAAGCTGACTTCGAGCTTGGCATATTGCCTCAGAATGTCGGGACGGCGCAGATGCACGAGCAACTCCAGCGCTGCCTGGGCAAGGCTGGTACCGAGGTACACAACCCGAACCCCTTTGCTATTCCAACGGCCACCGTACAGAAATGCCCCCTCACCAGAGAGCATCGCTTCGGGCGTACTTGCAAAGGCTGGGTCAGCAATACGCCAACCCGTTAGCCTCAACTGAATACTCCATGGCGGATGCGCCCGATCAGGTCTTCAACATCACGTGCTCCCATTTCTGTACTGGCGTAATACATGGGGGCTTCACCCTGTAACAGGTCATGAGGTGTCTGCAGCCACTCGACTGCAGCCGCATCGTCGCCCTGCATCATTTCAAGCGCAAGGTCCTTGATTCTGGCAAGGCGTACAACGCGATCCGATTCATCAACATGCAGGTAGCCCTCTTTCTGACGCCGCCTCAGGGTTGCAATGGACATGGAAAGGCACTTGACCATTTCTGCCCGAGTAGTTGCGTAGGCTTCCTCAAGCATCTGGACTGAAGCGGCAGGCAGGCCATCACGAATACGACCAATAATTGCACTGTGGTCGTTATTACAAACACCCGTTATGACGCAGACTAGAGTAGAACCCTGACCTGACCGCGTAACCTTTTGCGTCTGGCGCTGCGAGACAGGCCGAATACTGTCTGCCCTTGGTGCTTTCGCAGTAACAGGCCCTTTTTTCGGAGTTGCGATATGCGCCGCTTCCATTTGATCACCTCAAACTGTTCAGATGAACAGATTAGTCACTACGATGAACGATGGCAAGTTAATGCAATATTCTTGAGCCGCCTCGCATTGGCTACCACAGTGACTGAAGATAGCGCCATGGCTGCGCCGGCAATGGCCGGGTTGAGCAGCAGGCCAAGCAACGGGTACAGCACACCTGCCGCCACCGGAATGGCCAGGCTGTTGTAGATAAAAGCACCAAAGAGGTTCTGTTTGATGTTACGCACTGTTGCCCGCGATATGGCGATGGCATCCACCACTGACGTGAGGCTGGAGCGCATCAGTGTGACATCGGCAGAACTGATCGCCACATCGGTGCCAGAACCCATGGCGTAGCCGATATTGGCCTGCGCCAGCGCCGGGGAATCATTGATGCCATCACCCACCATTGCAACGATCTTGCCTTCTGCCTGCAGGTCCTTGATCACCTGCTGTTTCTGCTCCGGCTTGACCTCGGCGATGACACGGTCGATACCCGCCTGTTTCGCGATCGCGTTGGCGGTGCGCTTGTTATCACCCGACAGCATCACCACTTCCAACCCTTGGCGATGGAATTGAGTCACCGCTTCGGTGCTGTCTTCGCGCAGCGGATCGGCTACGGCCAGCAACATCACCGGCTGCTTGTCCACCGCCATCCAGATCAGAGAGCGCCCGGCCTCACTGAAACGCTCGGCGTTGGGTTCAAACTCAGTGGTATCAACCCCCTGCTCTTGCATCCAAAGCTGATTACCCAATAGTACGCTGTTGCCTTCGACTTCAGCCTGCACCCCGCTGCCGGCGGCGGCTTCAAACGATTGGGTGTCTGTCAGTGCAACCGATTTGTTACGAGCATATTCAACCACCGCCTGCGCCAGCGGGTGCTCTGAGTGCTGCTCCACACTGGCGGCCAAACGCAGCAGCTCGGTTTCATCACCTGCGCAGTGCAGATCAACAACCTGTGGCTTGCCTTCGGTGAGGGTGCCGGTTTTATCCAGCACCAACGTGGTGATCGATTGCGCCTGCTGCAGCGCTTCACCGTTGCGAATCAGCACACCCTGTTCGGCTGCACGCCCCACGCCCACCATCACTGACATCGGCGTCGCCAACCCAAGGGCGCAGGGGCAGGCAACGATCAGTACGGTCAAGGCCGCCACGATTGCATAGGGCCAGGCAGGCGCCGGTGCCAGCCAGAGCCAGAACACAGCTGTAAGCAGCGCGATAAGGATCACGACCGGTACGAAGATGGCCGAAATGCGATCGGCCAGCCGGCCCAACGCCGGCTTGGCGTTCTGGGCTTCACGTACAGTGGCCACAATCTGTGCCAGTACGGTTTTCTGCCCCACGGCGCTGACTTCGATCAGCAGACTGCCCTGCCCGTTAACGGTACCGCCCGTGACAAGATCACCGGGCTCGCGCTTGACCGGTACCGGCTCGCCGGTGAGCATGGACTCATCCACATGACTGCTGCCCTCCAGCACTTTGCCATCGACCGGGACCCGCTCGCCGGGGCGAATACGCACATGATCTTCCGGCAGCAACATCGCCACCGGTACTGACTTGCTTTCGCCATCACGTACCCGCATCGCTTCACGCGGCTGCAGATCCAGCAGCTTGCGAAGGGCATCGGTGGTATTGCCGCGGGCGCGGCTTTCCAGCGCTTGCCCCAACAGGATAAAGCCGAGAATCATCACCGCCGCTTCGTAATACAGATGCATCGCGGCGTCAGGCAATATGCCGGGAGTGCTCGCGGTGATAATCAGCAACCCGGTGGAGTAGACCCAAGCGGTGCCGGTACCCAGCGCAATCAGGGTATCCATGTTCAGGTCACCACGGAATAGCCCCAGCCAGGCGCCTTTATAGATATGGCCTGCGCTGTAAACCATGATTGCCAAAGTGACCACGCCCAGCGCGACGCCCTGAAGTACTCCCCCTGTGGTATGCAGGTCGGGCATCCAGCCGATCAGCATGGCGAGCATCAATACACCGCCTGCCGTTAATGCAACCAGACTTTTACGCAGCGTGAGACGATAGGCTTCACGCTCCTGCTCGGCCCGCTTCTCGTAGTCGTCCTGATCCTGCATCAAATCAGCACCATAGCCGGCTGCCTCCACCGCCCTGATCACCACACTGGGGTCGGCATCGGTCTGCACCGACGCGGTACGGTCGGCAAAGTTGATCGCGAAGTCCTGAATGCCTTCGGTACTGTTGAGGGATTTTTCGACACTGCGCACGCAACCGGCGCAGCGCACGTTATGAAGGGCAAACTGATAGATGGCCATTTTGAACCTCATGTGATGGTGTTTGATGGCTTAAGCATAAACCCTGAAGTGGGGTATAGGGTCAAGGGGAAGGATACTTAACAGTATACCGGGTGCTGCGCCCACCTCCGGGCAACTGCTCAAGGCACCCCAGCTCTACCAACGCAGCCAAATCCCGCGTTGCGGTCGCCTTACTGGTTGCTGCAATGCTTTTGTATTTACTGGCGTTGATACCCTGAGTGAACTCATCCTGATCAGCATCGAGTAAACGGTTGAGAACCTTACGCTGGCGGTCGTTCAATTCAGTATCGGCATGGACACGCCAAAAACGAGATTTATCCAGGGTTCTAAGAAATCGGGCCAGACTGCGCTCAATCGCCTCGCGCAAGGTTTCAAGAAACCACACCAGCCAAGGCGTCACATCCATGTCACCTTTTTGGGTATTTTCCAGCACATCATAGTAGGCGTTTCTGTGACGCATGATGGCAGCACTCATGCTGTAGAAGCGAACGCTGGTTTTTTCATCCTGCGCCAATGCTCGATCCGCAACCGCTCGCGTAACACGGCCATTACCATCCGAAAACGGGTGCAGTGTGACCAGCCACAGATGTGCCAAGCCTGCCCGCACAAGTCCATCCAGTACCGATGAGGTGTGATTAAACCAGTGCAGAAAAAGGTCCAGCTCCCGAGGAAGACAATCACTCGGAGGCGCCACAAAATGAACAACCTCGCGATGCCCTTTCTGCGACACCACTGCCATGGGGTGTCCCGGCAAGTCTTGACGCAGGCCTCCGATAATAGCCTCTTTGGGCATAAACAGAGGCCGTTCCGTGAACAAATTCGCTTGCCATCGAAACAGGGTATTGGCATCAAACTGTTCATCAACGTCTGAAACCGCTTCAGCCAGCATTTGTACCAACTGCTCTGTTTCGGGGGTGCCCGGCACCAACCCTGACGTATCCAACCCCAAACGTCGTGCAGCAGAGGAGCGTACCGAGGCCGCGTTGAGAACCTCCCCCTCGATGGCACTGGTTTGAATGGCCTCTTGCACCAGCGCGTCAATCTGACTGGCGAGACTGGCACTGTGATCCAAGTAATCTGCGTGCCCTATCAAGCGCCCCTGCAAGAGACGAATATCAGACAACAGAGGCGCAAGTGTCTGATGGTCATAAACAAACTGAGGCCAACCCGATTGCTGCCAGATATACATGGAAGTGGCTCATGATCATAGTCTTGAGCCGATTATAATGCCCTATTCGGCTCAGAATAGAACTAGAAAATCGTTTTAATGATCCGATTGAGGATTTTCAATCCAAAATCCCTGGCTCATTCAACAGCTTCTTCAGCCGCGGCTTGGATTGCACGGGACGATCCAGCGCATCCTGAAATGCGGCCCATTGCTGTTCATCCAGATTCAATTCGACCTTTGCGGTCAAAGAGCGCAAACGCTGCACAAGCTCTTCGTTCATTACCTGCAGGCGTTCGGAATGTTGTTCAATGTCGGACTCCTGGAATTCAAGGAAAGGCTCCAGAGCCGGATCATCTGACTCGGTTGATTTGGTTTCAAGATTAAGAGTCATGACAACCTCCTCGTTAATTAATGACATATCTGCATCATAATGCAGCTGCATTACACCAATAACAATGCCAGGGTGCGCTTACAAAAAAGGGCCACCCAATGGCAGCCCTCTGTTTTTTCTTTGCTCCCAGTGGAGATCAGAACATGTGCAAACCACCGTTGATAGAGAAGTCAGCACCGGTGATGTAGGCCGATTCGTCTTCCGCGAGGAAGGTCACGATACGGCCGATTTCGTCCGGCTCACCCAGACGCCCTACCGGGATGGACTTGGCGATTTTTTCCAGCACTGAATCATCGATCTTGGCAACCATCGGCGTCATCACGTAGCCCGGTGATACGGTGTTGACGGTAACACCCTTGGCCGCCACTTCCTGCGCCAGTGCCTTGGTGAAGCCGTGGATACCGGCCTTCGCTGCAGAGTAGTTGGTCTGACCGAACTGACCTTTCTGTGCGTTAACCGAGGAGATGTTGATGACACGACCGAAGCCCTGATCGATCATCGGATTGATCACCAGGCGAGTCATGTGGAACATGGAGTCCAGGTTGGCGCTAAGGACTTCATTCCACTGTTCCCAGCTCATTTTCTTGAACTGGCCATCACGGGTAATACCCGCGTTGTTCACCAGCACATCCACATTACGGCCAGTGAGTTCTTTGACGGTTTCGATACAGGCAGCGCAGGATTCTTCACTGGTGACATCGCCATAGGCCACATCGATCTCATAACCCGCCTTGCGCTGCTCTTCCTGCCAGGCTTTGGCCTTGTCGTGGTTGCCGCCACTGTTGTATCCCGCTACAACATGAAAGCCAGCATCGACCAGCTTGCGACAGATTGCTTCACCCAAACCACCAGTACCACCGGTTACCAATGCAACTTTTTTACTCATTGTTTACATCCCTTTTCCATAAAGTGAGCGCCTGCTCCGCCTCTTGCGAGGCTGGGGCCGTCAGGCATTTTTGGTGCGTTGTGTTGTTGTTTTGTTTTTAAAATCTGTGCAGCAATTGATTCCATCATAGTCTGTTTTGACCATGGCAGAAGTATGACTTTGGTGCAAGGAGATTGTAGTGCCGGACTATGAAGCGGCGATGACACCGGACTCGGCATCCAGTGTGCGCAGATAGCGCAGCACCCAGTAACGCGCCACCATTGCAGTGATGGCGTTGGCAATCACCAGCGCAACAAACATGCCGGTGAGGCCAAACAGCAGGTTACCCAGCCAGCCCAGGGGAACGTACATCAGGAACAGCCGGAACAGGCTGATGCGCATGGCGCGCATCGGCTGATGCAGGGCGTTGAAGGATGATGCGCTCAGGAATGTGACAGCCTGAAAGCCGAAGCCGGCAGGCACGATCAGCATCCAGAGCTGCAGCCAGTACGCCACTTCAGGATCGTCACTGAACATTCTTGAGATCGGGCCAGACAGCAGCACCAACAGCGCGAAAATGATCAGCTGCCACATCAGTGCAAAACGTATGGCACCCCGGTAGGCGGATCTGACCCGCTCCAGCTGCAGAGCACCAAAGTTCTGACTGATAAACGGCGGCAGGGTCATCGACAGCGCCAGACAGAACAGCAGCGACAGGGATTCGATGCGGGCACCGGCACCGAAGGCGGCTACCGCCTCGGCTCCGTGTACCGCCACCAGTGCCGTCAGCACGCCGTTGGCCAGGGGTGTCATCATGTTGGAGAGCGATGCCGGCAGGCTGATCGACAGCAGTTGGCGCCAGTGCTGCAGCATCGGCTGCCACCTGGGCAGGGTCAGCAGCAGCATCCCCTTGCGATGGTACAGCAGGTGCAGCGCCAGCAGGGTGGTGATCGACCAGGCCAGCACACTGGCCATGGCCGCACCCTCGATGCCAAAAGCGGGGACCGGCCCCCAACCGAAAATCAACAGCGGGTCGAGCAGCATGTTCAGCAGTGACGAGATCAGCATGATACTGGCGGACAGACGGGTGTCACCCGACGCCCTGAAGGTGCTGTTGCACACCATGTTGAGCACCAGAAAGACCGACCCGGCAAACCAGATCTGCATATAACCGCGGATCAGCGGCATCAGTTCGGGCGCGGCGCCCATCAGGCCGAACACCGGGTCGATCAAAAACTGCCCCCCTGCCCCGACCACCGCCATCAAGACGCAGGTGAGCAGCAGGTTATCGGTTGCCAGACGCGCTGCCGTTTCGCTGCTGCCGCTGCCGATCAGCCGCGCCAGCGTGGCCGAAGTGCCGATACCCAGCCCGATCGCCAGGCTGACCACCGAAAAAGAGACCGGGAAGGTAAACGCCAGTGCCGCCATCGGTTCGGTACCCAAACGGGAGACGAACCAGATGTCGGCCAGATTGAACAGCATCAGGCTGACAATGCCGAACATCATCGGGATGGTCATGCGCACCAGTGTCGGGCGGATGGGGGCGTTGAGCAGGTCGGGACGCCTGGACATGCGGTTCCTGTCTGTTGGATCGGGCCGAGGGTCGAATGGGCAGGAGTTTAGCAAAATCGCCGCTCCGGTGCAGGCAAAAAAAGCCCGGGGCGTGCCCGGGCCAAAGTTGAAATGATGATGAAGGGTTTGGATCAGCGGCCGGAGGCGCGCATGTTCTGTACGCTGAACTTGTCCACAGGGCTCAGCGCCGGATCAACGATCCCCTTGAACTGACCGGTGGTGCAGTGCTTGGCCTGCATATCGATCATGGTGAAGGCGTCATCGATGGCAACACCGGTGCCCTTGTTGATCGGCAGATGATGGTCCGGGTGCGCCTGTCCGATCACCCAGTTCTTCCACATGTCGCCCTTGCGGTCATAGACCACGGTGCGCGGGATGGTGAAGGTCTGGGCGTCCATGAAATGGGTACGCTTGCTGATCGGGTGGTTCTGATCGATCGGAATCGAGTCGACCTCATACACCTTGCGCAGCTGCCAGGTAATGTTGGGGAAGCAGCCGCCCTGACCGCCGAAGGCGACAACCTGATAGCCGTCACTGTCCTGATGCGTTTCATTGTCGAGCTGCAGCTCGTTGTGGCTGAAGAACGGCATCAGCATGTAGCGGGTACCCTTGTAGGCCCAGTTCATATCGCTGATACGGCCGTTGTAGCCCTCGAAGTCCTCGATCATCACGTCGGTGCCAAGGAAGGCATCGGTGGTCTGGCCGGTCGACAGGCGGCGCACTCGGCGCTGGAAGCCGAGATAGAGGTAGGCGTTATCCACTTTGGTGTCGTCTTCAAACCGCTGGATCAGCAGCTGGGTGTCCTTCACGTCAAACGGCTCCAGCGCCTGAACGTAAGTGCCTCGGAACAGCTCGGACGGGTTGGGCTCGATCTTCGGGTACGGGTCCTGTGAAGTGCGGTGGGTAAAGTTCAGGAAGTGGAAGTTGAACTTGATGGTACGTTCCTTCTTGCCACTGTCCATGTCACGCATGGTCCAGTAGAACGGCATGATGGCGGCCGAATCACCCCAGTTGTAACCGTACTTGTAGTTCCACGCCAGCTTCTCGCCGGCACGGGGATCATCCAGTGACGGCTCCTGCGGGAAGGGACGACCCGCGATGGTCGGGGACAGCTCGCCATGACCGGCACCGAGCTGGACATCAGCCGAGTACTTGCGGGTCGCTTCCACGTAGCTGGGGTGCAGGTCGAACGAGGTAGTCTCGCCCACCTGCATTTCGGTATCACCGTTTTTGATGAAATGGTACATCCCCGGGTCCAGCGCGTCCTTGAACCGATCCACGTTACTCTGGTTGATGGTCATCCCTGGAGTGAGGCCTTCCACACTAGGCACACCATCCTTGTAGGGATAGAAGGAGGCCTGAATCACCTCTTCCGGAATTGCAGCGGCCTGAGCACCAACTGCCACAGTCATAGTGATGGCTACTGAAAGAAACGTTTTTTTCAACATATTGGTATCCTTATTATCGTTGTCATGATCAGAAGCTGTAACGCACGGTGAACTGAATCTCGTCTTCCTGGTTCGCTACGCCGATCGGGCCGTTGAGGAAGCGTGCTGTGGGTTCAAACTGTCCAGAGTTATCACCCATCACGTCCCGAGCCACACCCCAGGGGAAGGTTTCCTTGCCGCCGGTTTTTACATTCAGACCAACGTTGAACATCCAGTGATTATCAGGCGTCCAAGAGATGCTCGGTGCGATGGCGGTAGCCTCGGCGGCAAAATCGTGTGCAATAATGATCTGCGGGCTCAGACGGTTGTTCTTGTAGAACCCCTTGAACAGCATGGTGGCGATCCAGTTATCCTCGTCATTGGGCATGGTGCCGATATGATCGAGAATGTGTTCACCGAACAGCTGGGTCGAGAACAAAAAGGCACTGCGGGTTCCGAGTTCCGGAATGATGATGTTTTTATCGAAACCGATGACATAGCGCAGCATGTCGGTTTCGTGGTGACCGGAGTCATCCGGCAGCTCTTCTCCCTGGGTATAAGCCATCTCCAGACGCCAGATCGCATCCATGTTCATCGAGTAGTAGTCGATGGAGCCGCCGACCAGATTGACCCGCGGGAATTTGATATCGAATACGCCGTCAAACGCCGGTACGCCAGGAACTGTCGGGTTGGGACGGAAATGCAGTGACGGCAGCTGCTGACGGTAGGTCAAGGCGTTCAATGAAAAGGTGGTATCGCCATAGACACCTTCCCACTTCATGCCCAGCTGAGTGTTTTTCAGACTCCAGTTCGGCTCTTCCACATCATGAATAATTGGGATACCGGGCCCAAGGTTCAAATATGAACTGAAGAAACAGCCCGCATCCAGCATCCGGTAGGACTGACCACAGGTACCCAGGTTGTTAGGACGGAATTTGTCAAAGTTCCACACCAGTGACAGGTTGGAGTCATCCAGCACCTCGTTCGGCCCCATACGCCATTCGGCGGTCAGCATCCACTGCGGAATACGGATGTCTTCCAGTTCGTCATAGATGTTGTGGCGGGAGTAATCCACAGGGTTGATCACGTCCAGTACCCGGAAAAGGTCAGTCTTGCCCCAGACCACCTGCTGCTTGCCCAGACGCACGTTGAGCAGGTCGCCGTTGCTCAGCTCCTTGTCGGCACTGATGTAGAGCTCGCGGATAAAATCGAGCTGGTCGTTGAAATCCGGGAACTTGGCATCGCGCTCCTTGTGGTCCATGTAACCGTCCAGGTTGTTACACAGGGTCGGGTCGTTCTCACAGGGGAAGGAAACACCCGGCGAAAGTAAAGCCTGACTTGATATGGTCGAATTGCTATGCCAGTTCTCCCCTAGATATGAATGACGGCTGTCCTTGCCAAACTCGCCATCATTCAGGTCGTACACCCCGTCGTAGGTGCCGCGCAGGGTGCCGTTGAGCTTCAGCGAGCGCAGGCTGTCGGTCTGAAACACGGTTTCAAACTGAGCCTGACCGGTGTTGCGGAACTTGGACAGCCCCACGCCATCACGGAAGTAGGTCGCATTTTCCACATAGCCGTTCCAGGTGGTTTCAGCCGCCAGTGCCGGTACCGCCAGTCCGGTACCCAGCGCCGCCGCAACGCCGACTGCGAGATGAGAAAATGTCGTTGTTATTGTTTTCGACATGGTTATTGGCCTCTTATGCCTTGGTTGTCATGACACATGGATCCTCTGCTTCCGAATCGGCGTGGATCACGCCATCCTCGTCGGCATAGGCTTTACAGATAAACTTGGGCTTGAATACCAGTACCCAGCTGGGCACCAGCAGCATCGCTGCCGCGCCGTTGAGTACGACCATCACGATCAGCAGCAGGGCCGCTTCCGCCTGGAAGCGCAGATCCGACAGTACTACCCACATGACGATGCCTGCGATCAGGGTGATGGCGGTGAAGCTGACGGCCAGGCCGGTGGTCCGAATCGCACGGCGCACCGCTGCCGACAGGTCTCCCAGCGCCACCATTTCGGAGCGGATGCGGTCCATCATGTAGATCGAGTAGTCGATGCCGATCCCCACCCCCACGGCGATGATCGGCACGGTATTGGAGTTGATCCCCATGCCGCTCAGTCCCATGTAGGCGTAGGTGAGCGTGGTGGCGAACAGCATGGCGCCGAACATCATCACCCCGGCCATCAAGGAGGTGTAGAAGAAGGTCACCATGGCGAAGATCAGCAGGAACACCAGCGGCAGCACCCAGAGGTTGGTCTCGAAGGCGGCCTCGTTCTGGGACGCGATCACGCCGATGGTGCCGCCGGCCAGGCGTACGGTCAGGCCTTCCACCTTGCCTTCGTTGGCATCGATCCACTCTTTGGCGGTGTGGATCGCCCGGCGCAGGGTCTCACCCTTGTGGTCCTTGTAGTAGAACACCAGGTTGGCCACCCGCTCGTCGCTGTCGACAAACTCTTTCAGAGCACCGGGAATCGGACTCGACATCAGATAGGTGAACATCAGGCCGCCGACATAGAGCTGGTCATCGGGAATCTGCGACCAACGCGGATCGTTGTTGTGCAGCAGACGGTTCACCTGTTTCACCAGATCGGGAATCCCTTTGGAGCCCCCCACTTCCGGGTCCAGCATCATGTGGCGCTGCAGATCGGCCAGTGCGGCCAGCACTTCGGGACGCTTGATGCCGCCCTTCTCGGCCGTTTCGGCCACGATGTACATCTCCTCGGAACCCGGGAAGCTGTCGTTGATCGCCTTGGACGAGAGGTTGTAATCGTGATCCTGATACAGAATGGGCGAGCCCGGCTCGGATTCGCCGATCACCACATGGGAGGAGAAGTAAAAACCGCCGGCCAGCAGCAGAGCCGCAATGCCCAGCGCTTTTTTGGCGGCCTTTTCGCCACTGATCAGATCGGCACAGATATAGCCCACATTGCGGAACAGGTTGTGCTTGATGGTGATGTTTTTCGGCTTGGGCAGAATCGACAGCAACAGCGGCACCGCCAGCAGTACGGTCAGAATGATGCTGAGCGCCCAGATGGAGGCGTAATGCGCCAGCTTGGTGTTGAGCGGAATGGAGCCGATGGCGATCAACAGCAGGCCGATGGCATCGGACACCACCCCCAGACTGCCGGGCCGGAACAGACTCTCGAAGGTGAGCCGTGCCGCCACCTGCTGGTTGTCGTGCTCGTTCAGTTCCAGATAGTAGCGTTCAACCAGCTGAATACCGTGCGACATGGCACGAGCCGAGATCAGGAAGGGTATTACCAGACTCAGCGGGTCCAGGTTGTAGCCGAACAGTGAAATGATCCCCACACCCCAGATGGAGGAGATGATCACCCCGGCCAGCGGGATGAAAATGCCGTAGGCCTTGCGGAAGTAGAACACCAGCAGGGCCAGCATGATCAGCGCGGTAAACAGGAAGATTTCGATGATCTGGCCCAGATACTGATAAGCCCAGCCCACCAGCATCGGCTGTCCGGTGACGTGGATCTTCACGCCCTCCGCCGCTTCCAGCGCACGCATCTGCTGAATCCGCTCGAAGGTGGTGGCGTAATCCAGCTGACCTTCAAGCAGCTGTGCCTTGACCAGTGCCATGCTCAGATCGGGACTGACCAGCGGCCCCAGCACCCGCGGATCGGCGGCCACGTCCTTGCGCATTTCCGCCAACCGCTCGGCGTCAAGATCGGTGCGCTCGGGATTGTAGTAGGGCTCCGAGTTGACGTTGCCCTCGGGCGTCAGCCACACCTTGCGAGAGTTGCGGTGGGTCACGCTGGTTACCAGGTTGTGATCAACCCCCGGCAGTGAGTCGACCGCCTGAGTGATGCGGTGGATGCGTGCCAGCGCCTCATTGTCGAAGATATCGTGCTCGGTGAACTCAACCCCAACGATAATCACGTTGGCCCCGCCAAACGACTCTTTTATGTCGTTATGCAACTCGATGTAGGGGTGTGTCTGCGGCAGCAGATCCGCAAAGTCCGAGTACATTTTGACGCCGGGGATCTGAGCGGCAAAGAACAGCGTAATCGCAAAAATAAGCGACAAAATGATTTTGGGGTGGTTAAACAGTTTCTGGTCAAGATTGTGCAACCAGTGGGTGGCCTTGTGAGCCTTGGCAGATCGTTTATCCATGATAGAACCGTCGAGTTGTTATTATTGGATATCGAGCGACAGCAGCGTGCCTGCGCCACCTGAAATCAGTAGCTGGCCGTTTTCCTGTTGGGCGGCGTCACGCAGCCATACTGGGATCACGGGAACGTCCAGCGACTGCCACTGTCCCTTGCGACGGCTGAGAACCGTACCGTTCTCACCCAGCGCCACCAGCTCACCCCCTGCTTCTACAATGCCGTACAGAGGCGCAGCGACGGGCGTGGGTTCAACCTGCCAGCTCATGCCCGCATCTTCGGTTTGCAGCACCATGCCATCGAGCCCAACGACCCAACCGCGCCAGCGGGTGGTGAAGTGAGCGGCCTGTGGATAGAAATCATTCGGAATGTAGTCGAGCAACGCCCAGTTACGGCCCGCATCGTCACTGCGGGCCACAATGCCGAACTCACCGGTAACATAGGCTGTACTGTCCGCAAGAAACTGGATGCTGCTGAGCATGGCGTCTTCACCCAGGCTGTTCTCTTCCCAGGTATCACCACGGTCATGGCTGGACAGCAGGGTTGAAAAACTGCCTACCGCCCAGTAACTGCCGTCAGGCGCACAGGCAATATCCAGCAGATTTTCAGGGGTTGGCAGGTCGATAGGCCGCCAGCTGAGGGCTTTGTCATCACTGCGCCAGAGCTGTTGCTCAAAGCCAAGCGCAATCAAAGTGCTGTCGGGACAGATTTCCACATCGATCAGGTTGGGCTGACTGTCGAGCACCTGACGTTGCCAAGGTGAGTCGCTGTTGTCACGGTGCAGTACCAGGCCATTACTGCCAACCGCCACTTCAAGACCTGGCGCCGTAACGACGGCCTGAATTTGATCTGTACGGCGTACCGGCTCCTGCAGCTGTTGCTCAACACCACTCAGATTGAGCGGCGCTTCACAACCGGCCAACAGAATCAGCCCGGGCACGATGCCAAGGCGAAAGGGAAATGAAGATCTTGAGTGCCGTGTACCCGCAGGCTGCACGGCGGTCTGTTCGGTTTTCAGTCTCATCATTTGTTGTTCTTCTGGATGAATGTGGGCACGAAAGTTCGGCTTCATCCGGATAGAGCAACAGCTGTGTCAAAATGGATACTCATTTTGGCGACAAGGCTGAAACCTGCATGATTACTGGGGTTATAGGGTCAGAAAAAAGACCAATTCGGGTAATTGCTTACGTTACAAAATGGAAACTTGATCAACTCTCTTTGATTAAATCATCAATTCAGCAACAGAGTGTTGAGCAAATGATCAATGTGCCATTTCATCATTCCAGCACACCACACGGTTGCGACCGGTCTGTTTGGCCAGGTACAGCGCCACATCAGCTCGCCCCACCAGTTCATCCTGACCCAGCGAAACATCTGCTTCCAGGCAGGCAAGTCCGATACTGGTGGTGACATCCAGCACTTCATCGTTAATCTGAAATGGCGTATCGGCAATGGCATGACGCAACCGCTGCGCGATTTTTTCCGCATCACTCTTGCTGGTATCCGGCAACAGCACCAGAAACTCTTCACCGCCATAACGACCCAGCTGATCCGACTGGCGCAATTCGCTCTGAAGACGGGATACGAACGTGACCAGTACCTCATCCCCCTTCTGATGACCATAACGGTCGTTGATATGCTTAAAGTAGTCGATATCAAGCATCAATACTGCAAGTGTCCCTGAGCATTGTTCAGCTTCCTGCTTCAGGTAGCCAAGCCGAGCCAAAATCCAGCGCCGGTTGTGCGCCCCCGTGAGTTCGTCATGATGCGCGAGATAACTCAGCGCCTCCTGCGAGCGGCGATGGCGTTTGATCTCCTGTTGCAGATTGGAGGTGCGATCGACAATGATCGATTCCCGTTCGTCACGCTCATGCTGCAGACTGCCCAGCAACCTGCGCAGCCCGATCAGCGCGGCGATACCGGTTACCGATAGCAGCAAAAACGCGATGCCGTGAATCAGAACGCTGTCTCGGCGCAGGTTGGTTGTCAGCCGCTGTGCGTGACTGATCGGGAAAGAGACGCTCAGGCCCCCGCGCATGTCGCCCACCTGATAGCCCATTTTCGCATGGCAGTACATACAGGCCGGTTCGATATGCAGCGGCGCCATGTAGCGGAAGCGATCACCCACTATTTCAACAAAGGATTTGCCGCCGCTCTGCTCCAGGCGTGTCAGCGCACGGGTTTCCCAGTCATCCGGTTTGTTGCCGGGATTCATCAGCTTCAGGCTGGTCAGGTGAATTTCCAGCTCGCCACCCCTGAGTGTCTCCGCAATCTGGCGGGTCATATAGGCGGGGTTGAGTTTGGTCAGTACAACCCCCTCGGGCGAGGTGATGGTTTTTTCAGGCACATCCAGCCAGGGGTTTTCCGGTGTGCGCTCGGTCAGGGGCGCATACACACCGCCATGTTCCGAGTTCCAGTGACGCATCACCTGCACCAGCTGGAACGCGACTTCTCCGCGCTGCATCGCCAGGTCAAACCCGGCGTGCTGCAATGTCTGGTCGTTGTGATAATACAAAAGACCCACCACAAGGGCCCAGAAGGGTACTGGAAACAGCAGCGCCAATGGAGACTGTAACAACCGAATGAGGCGATCTCGCACTGTGTTTTCCTGCCCTGTGATCATCTGATTAACATCAAATGACATTGTAATAAAAAAACTTTTTTGCGACAGTTTTAAGGGCTTGAAATCATCGGCGTGCAGCCGCATATAGGTGTAATTGACGTTACAAAACTTGCAAACCAATCCGACAGACACACCGGGAGTTTAAGATGAGTGCACTTTTCCAGCCCCTGCAGGCCGGCGCGCTGCAGTTGCGCAACCGTATCGTAATGGCTCCGCTGACCCGCTGCCGTGCCGAGGCCGATCGCGTCCCCGGTGAGTTGATGGTGGAGTACTACCGCCAGCGTGCCGCTGCAGGCCTGATTATCTCCGAAGCCACCTCCATCATGCCGATGGCCGTGGGTTACCCGGATACGCCGGGAATCTGGTCCGATGCTCAGGTCGAGGGCTGGAAGAAGATTACCGATGCGGTACATGCCGAGGGCGGTCTGATCGTACTGCAGCTGTGGCATGTGGGCCGCATTTCGCACCCCAGCTACCTCAACGGCGAACTGCCGGTCGCCCCCAGCGCCATCAAGCCGGCTGGGCATGTCAGCCTGATTCGCCCCAAAACCGAATACCCCACTCCGCGTGCGCTTGAGACCGACGAGATTCCGGCCATTGTCGAGGCATACCGCAAGGGCGCCGAAAATGCCAAGGCCGCCGGTTTTGACGGGGTCGAAATTCACGGCGCCAACGGCTATCTGCTGGAACAGTTCCTGCTCGATGGCAGCAACCAGCGCAGCGATCAGTACGGCGGTAGCATTGAGAACCGGGCGCGTTTGATGCTGGAAGTCACCGATGCGGTGATCGGGGTCTGGGGTGCCGACCGCGTGGGCATGCATCTGTCCCCACGTGCCGATTCACACGATGTCAGCGTGACTGATCGAGAAGGCACTTACGGTTACGTGGCCGAGCAACTGGGACAGCGCAAGCTGGCATTCATCTGCACCCGTGAGCATGTTGCCGATGACAGCATAAGTCCGATGCTGAAGCAGCACTTTGGTGGTGTTTATATCGCCAACGAGGCGTTTACCGCCGAATCGGCCGAAGCCTATGTGGCCGAGGGCAAGGCGGATGCAGTGGCCTTTGGCAAACCCTATATTGCCAACCCTGACCTGGCACAGCGCATCGCGGCCGGGGCTGACTGGAACGAGCAGGATGCAAGCACCTTTTATGCTTCCGGTCCTGAGGGTTATACCGACTATCCGTTCATGCCGGGCTGATCCCCGAGGGCGCTTACTCAAAGGCATTAGCTTATAGCATATTAGTATTGTCTACTGATTGCCTTATTCTTTAAGGGCATTAGAATCCGCATTCAGTGTTACTGAATGATTGGATACAACTGATGAACCCTAAAGAAAACCTCAGCGGCTTTGCTCTGCTGGCCGCTGTCCTGCTGTTGGGCAATGCCCTGCTGGATTCAGCCATCTTTTTCCGTCTGCTGGTCGGCCTGGGTCTGGGCTACGCCCTGACCCGCGCTGCGCTCGGTTTTGCCGGCAGCGTCAACCGCGCCTATCGTGCCGGCTCAACCCGCCTGATGCGCGGTTTGATGTTGATGTTTACCGCCACCGCCGTGGCCTCAACCGCCTTTCTGTACAACCAGAACCCACATGATCTGAACCTTTGGGTCAACCCGATCAACCTCGGTTTGGTGGTCGGCGCGCTGATGTTCGGTTTCGGCATGTCGTTCGCGGGCTGCTGTGCTTCGGGTGTACTGACCTACTTCTCCAGTAACCTGGCACGCCCGGCGCTGATTCTGTTCTGCTTCGGTATGGGGGTATTTCTTGGCTTCCCGTTACAGTCACAGGAAAGCTGGATCACAGACACACTGATCTCGACCCCGACCTATGCCGACAAGGGCGTTTACCTGCCTGACCTGTTCCCGAGCGACCCACTGGGTGGTTATTTTGGGGCCATTGTGATTACGGCAGCCCTAGCAGGGTTGGTGAGCTGGCTAGCCCATCGCTACGAACACCACCGTCGTCGCGACAACACCTATATCGGGGTAGATTCAGAACATCAGGTGTTGAACAGCAAGCCCTCCAACCTGGGTGAGCATCCGTTCTTCAGCCGCCACACCTATGAAGCGCTGTTTGTGTCACGCTGGTCGATGACCACCGGCATCGCCATGATTGTGGTGCTGTTTACTCTGCTGATGGGTGTTACCGGTTCAGGCTGGGGAGCATCCACCCCCTTCGGTCTCTGGTTTGGTCGCCTGCTGATTCTGATCGGTATCGACCCGGCAGCCGTGGCAGCCTTCGCCGACCGTCCGATACAGGCCTTTACCATGCCATTCCTGAGCCATCCGGTGAATGTGCAGAACATGGGCATCATGCTGGGTTCGGTAGTGTCTCTGCTGCTGGCTGGGCGCTTCTTCAGCGGTCTGTCACGAATGCGCCTGACGGCGCGTGAAGCGGGCATGTTGGTCATCGCCGGTTTGGCAATGGGCCTGGGTACCCGATTTGCCAATGGCTGTAACGTGGGCGCCCTGTTTACCCCGATCGCCAACTTCTCCCTGTCGGGCTGGATCTTCCTGGTGTTCATGGTGGCCGGTGGAGTGATCGGCAACATGCTGGGACGGCGGATGCAGGCGGCTTAATCGCGGTCTGCTGCAGAGTGGCATGCCTTCTTAAGCCGACAAATGCATCCGTATCTCAAATCATCGAAAAGGATAGTTAGTCGTTATTAATGATCACCTTCATCGCATTTTCACGCGAGGCGTTGCCGAACACTTCATAGGCGCCCATGAAGTCGTCGAAGCTGAAGCGGTGGCTGATTAATCGCTCCGGCTGCAGTTTGCCCGAGGTGACGGTTTTCAACAGCATGGGAGTGGTGTTGGTATTCACCAACCCTGTGGTCAGGGTGATGTTTTTTATCCACAGGTCCTGAATCTGCAGATCCACCTTGGTACCGTGTACGCCCACGTTGGCAATGTGCCCGCCCGGGCGTACCACTTTCTGGCAGATATCAAAGGTGTGCGGAATGCCCACCGCTTCGATCGCCACGTCCACCCCGTCCTTGGTATGCGCCATGATCTGTGCAACCGTATCGCCACTGCCGCTGTTAATAAGGTCAGTGGCGCCAAAGGTTTTGGCCATCTCCAGCCGGCCATCGTCCAGGTCCACCATGATGATCTTGGCGGGGGAATAGAACTGTGCCGTCAGCAATGCGCCCATGCCCACAGGGCCGGCACCCACAATCGCAACCGTGTCGCCGGGTTTGACTGCGCCGTAAAGCACGCCGATCTCGTGACCGGTGGGCAGAATGTCACTGAGCATCACCAACGCTTCTTCATCCGACCCTGCCGGAATCGGGTAGAGGCTGTTGTCCGCATGCGGAATACGCACATACTCGGCCTGAGTGCCGTCAATCAGGTGACCCAGAATCCAGCCGCCATCCTCGCAGTGGGAATACATCTGTTGCTTGCAGTATTCGCACTTGCCGCAGGAGGTGATGCAGGAGATCAGCACCCGATCACCGGGCTTGAAGTTGCTGACCGCATCGCCCACGGATTCGATAATGCCCACGCCCTCATGGCCCAGGATGCGGCCTTCAGTCACAGCGGGAACATCGCCTTTGAGAATATGCAGGTCAGTACCACAAATCGTGGTTTTGACGATTTTAACCACTGCATCAGTGGGTTTCTGTACTTTGGGCATCGGCACCGTATCCAGGGACTTGTTACCCGGCCCGTGATAAACCACTGCTTTCATGCTGTCCTGTGTCATTGCTGTCTCCATTGAGCAAAGATGAAAGATGTCTCGGTCAAATCAGCATAGCGAATATGTGGAAATCTGCCAGCGTCACGGTGTACCTTCACGTCATCGATGCTCCTGTGCATCCATGCACCCGCAGCATACCGTACGCCCTGTACGTAAAAGCCCGCTGCGGAACGAACCGGAGCGGGCTTGATACAGCTAGAGCAGAGGATCAGGTCAAAACGGTCAGGAAACGCTCGTTGAGCTGACGGTCATGGTAGAAGATCGCCTTGCCCAGTTGTTCGGCATCCCAGGTCACCGGTTCGTGGTCCGGGTAATGGTAGTCTCCACCGGCAAATACTTCGTTGCGGTTGCCTGACGGGTCAAAGAAGTAGATGGTCTGGCCATGGGTCAGGCCGTGACGGGTCGGACCAATATCAATGGAAGTATCGGTCATGGAGATCAGATCCGCTGCTTTCAACACATCGTTCCAGGTTTCCAGGAAGAAGGATGCATGGTGCAGCTTGGCAGGTTCGGGATGCTCAATGAACGCTACGTCGTGCGCTTTCATGCTTGCGGTCATGAAGCCGGCCAGCTGTTTGCCTTCAGGATCGACAACCTGTTCGGCCAGGTCCATACCCAGTACATCAGTGAGCAGCTTGACGGTAGCAGGCACGTCCGGCCCGTACAACAGACAGTGGTCAAAGCGAGTCGCTTTCATGCCTTTCAGATCGCGCGGCCAGGCTTCTGGGTTGCGGTTGCCCACGCCCCACTTGCCGGTTTGCTCCTTGGTGGCAAACAGCTCGAAGCGATGCCCAGTCGGCACTGTGAAGGCGATGCGACGGCCGCAGTCCTTCAGGTCACCGGCTGCGATCTCTTCGGTGGCAACACCCGCCGTCTGCAGCTCGGCACTGAGACGATCAATGGTGGCTTCATCAAGACATTTGAAACCGACAAAATCCATCCCTGGTTGATCCGCCTCACGCAGTACCAGAGAGAATTTATCCACTTCGGTCCAACCCTTGAGGTAGACACGACCCTGAGTATCACGATCAACTTCGATCATGCCCATCAGGTCAACGTAGTGCTTCAGAGCTTCATCCATATCCAGAACGCGCAACTGGATATGACCGGGACGTATTACACCTTTTTTCATAGCCGTTTCCTTATAGTTGTTAGCTTGCTCGATCTGCCTTACCACAGCTGGTGGCGACTTCGGGCGGATCAGGTTCGATTGTCAGATTACTGCGGGCATAGACCCTGCAGGCCAGCACAGTGCCCTCGGCTTCCTGTTCGGGGGAAACCCAGGCTCTGCTCATGCGTTTACTGAAATACTCACCCTTTAAAATCCGGATGCGGCATTTGCCACACCCGCCGCCACGACAACCAACCGGTATCAGCGCCTGCCCTGCCCGTTCCATGGCGACCAGCAGGCTCAACTCCGAACTGGCGTTAAAGCTGGTCTCCTCATCCGTCAGCTCGATACGGTGGCGCTGCGGTGTTTCCGGAGTCGATGCGTTATAGTTGTTATTCATATTCAGACCTCACGTGATGTCTGATAATCCCGCCTCGAGGCCGGGGTTTCCACCGCCTCAGATGGAAACATGAAATCCCGAAAGCGGGTGAAACCATCCCTGATTCGGGATCAGATTCGTTTAAACAGCGCTGAACGGGTCTGCTCATCAGCACCGTCTGCAGCCGTTACAAAGCGCTCCATGTGGATGTCCCGCTCGAACAGGCGCCCCTGCATCAGCGCAGTGATGGCAGCATCGATCATTGGCGGCGGCCCGCAAAGGTAAGCCTTGTGACCGCTGAAGCGGTTATCAAACCGGTCGATGGCCGCTTCATGCACAAAACCCTTGAAGCCTTGCCATTGATCCTCGTCAAGAGGTTCATTCAAAGCCGGAATGTAGTGGAAGTTGTCGTGCTCACGGTCGAGCGCTTCGAACATCTCACGGTTGTACAACTCACTGACGTTACGCGCGCCCTGGAACAGATAGATCTGGCGATTGTCGCCCGCTTCCAGCAGATCCAGAATCATCGATTGCGGACTGGAAAGACCGGAACCACCCGCGATAAAGATCACGTCTTGATCATCCGACTTGCGGACAAAGAACTGACCGTAGGGACCGGAAATATCCAGCGTATCACCCACCTGCAGTTGCTCATGCAGCCAGGTGGTGCCGGCGCCACCCTGAACCCGACGAATATGCAGTTCGACATGGCGGTCATCACTGGGCTTGTTGGCAATCGAAAAGGCTCGCGTACCTTCAACGCCCGGAATTTTCAGGTTAATGTACTGCCCCGCCTGAAATTCCATCGCACTGTCCAGTTCAAAGGTGATGCCCTTGATGGTGGGCGACAGATCGACGATGTCGGTGACGGTGCCGACGTAGTCCTGTACCGGGTAGCCCAGAAAATCGGGGTCGACGTCGATGTCGGCTTCGATCACCAGATCACTCTCTGGTGTGGCACAGCAAACCAGAATCTTGCCCTCTTCACGCTCCATATCCATCAGCGCGAAGGGTGAGGCGTTGCCCAGATCGGCATCACCTTCAAGTACCTGCACCTTGCAGGTGGCACAGGTTCCATGACCACAGGCAAACGGCAGCCAGACCCCCTGACGCAGGGCGGCATCCAGAATGGTCTGCCCCTCGTCGACTTCGATCACATCACCGGTCGGTTCGACCCTGACTTCATAACTCATAACGCTCTCCTCAAACGCCCGCGCCCTTGTAACCCTTGAGATCAGGGGTTTGGAAGCGCAACAGGGACTTGTGGCCAATACCCTGATCCTTGAGGGACACATCCAGCTGCGGCTCAAACGGCTGGCCGTCCAGAAGCCAGGTTGCTTTGGACCAGTCGATTTTGGACCACTCGGGGTGCAGTGAAAAACCCTCAGGCATTACCTCATCACGCAGCGCACGGAACGGCGTTTCTGGCGGCAGCGGGTACGCAAAGGCGGCACAGAACATCAGATGATGGTCCCAGCCTACATAGACGATCTGATTGCCGTGGAAGTTTTCAACACGGTCTTTAACATCACCCTTATAATCGGGTGTGATGGCATGTACTGGCATTATTGTTATCCTCAAACTCGTGTAGATACACCGACTTGAGAAGCGGCTGCGTGTGCAGCGCGCCTCTTAGTGACCTCAGGCAACGCCCTTCCACTTCTTCCAGCGCTCTTCGTCCGGAGAGCCCTTGATGTCCATGTTGTCGACGCCGACGTTCATCTGGTAGTAGTCACGCAGGACGTCTTCAACACCCGGACCACCACAGTTGCCCTGGAAGATCTGGTGCACCGGCAGCCACGACTGCACAAACTTCTCCGGTTCATCATCGAAAATGTCCTTACAGCCATCGGAACAGAAGTGATAGCGGTCGCCGTTGTAGACAGAATCCCGGTAGGAGATCTGAGTCGGGTTATCCATTTCAGTAAACAGCATCGGGACCTGACAGGTAGTACATAGCTGAGGCAGCGCCTTGGTATAGAAACGCTCACCGCGGGCTTCCATCTCTTTCGCCAGCTCCCAGCGCGGACGGTAGTATTTGTCGAACGTATCGGGGTACTTCTCGCTCAACCAGTCCAGCTCTTCATCGGTCGGGATCCAGGTGTGGAAGCCGGCCGCATGACCATGGGTATAGAAGGTCCACCAAGCCTGATGAGAAATGTGCTCTTTTTCCTTCTCGATGATGTCGGCGTACTTCGGCATGCGAATGCCGTAGCGGGCCAGATCCTTGAACAGGGCGCCGCCAGCTTCCTCAAAGTACACTTCCCAGGCTTCCTTCCAGCTCATCACCTTATTGGGCAGCATGTAGTCCATCATCATCGCCACGATGGTGAGCAGACGGGTGCCACGCCAGAACCACTTGTCGATCCATTTCTGTACGATCGGCACGTTGTCTTCATGCTGCTCCAGCAGGAACTTGATCACCTCCAGCCCAAGGGTCATGTGGCGCGCTTCGTCGGACTGGGCCGAGAAGCCGAAGGTTACGGTGGCCATATCGCCGTTGTAGGCTGCGCCGGACATGAAGGGTACAAACAGCAGGTTGGTCAGCACGTATTCGAAGCTGAAGCCGATTGCCACCATGAACTCGAACGGACCCGCTGCACGCGCATCGCTGAAGAACGATTTGGGTACAGACAGGTACCACACGCGGTCGTGCATGTGCGACCAGTCCTGCAGGCCGTCGAAGAACTTGTTGTAATGGCTCATGGCATGAACCTGCGTCTGCACGTGGCGCAGTTCATCAATGGACTGCATCTGGCAGGCCACTCGAGCGCCAACACCGCCGAATTGACGACCCGTGTGGGCGAAGCCCTGGAATGCCTGATACTCCAGCGGCGATACCCCGGTGAGGAAGATCTTCAGTGCGTTGACGTAGCGTGGATCAGAAATGTTCAGCTGACCATTGTTCTGAGAAAAGGCATCGAATATGGCGTACAGCTTCTTCTCTTTTTCGGCCTGATACTTCCAGTAGGCGTCCATGGTCAGACGGAAGGGGTCTTCCCATTTTGACCAGTCGGTAATCTTGATCCCTTCAAACTCTTCGAACGGGAATGCCTTCTTGCGATCCTGATAGGAAAACTCCCAATCCAGGTCACGGGTCAGCAGGCGGTATTTGTCTTTAATGTTGAGCTTTTTGGCTGCCATTGGGGTTACCTTCTTGTTATGAGTTCCAGGTCAGGGTGATCTGATCGTCATCTTCATCGACGTTGCCACCGATCGTGATCAGGCTGAGGTGCAACTCCTGCACATCCCAGTCACGTCCCATTTTTTCTTCTACAGTCTCTTTCTTCACCGCGAGAAAGTTCTCGGCTTCGATGCGGATCATGGCCGGCATGTGGATAACGGTTGCTTCAGGGTTATCCTGTTCAATTGCTTCGACGATGTAGCGCGACTCATCGTTATCCTGCAGTGCGATATATACTTTGGACATGAGGCTTTTCCTTGTTGTTATTTGATGCCGGCCTTAGCGACCCGCTTATCCAGTTCTGCCAGCGACTGCGCCAGCGCTTCGTCATTCAGCATTGCCGGTGCCAGCGGAGCCAGGGCTTCTGCTGCCTTGCCACGCCATTTTTCGATCCACTGTTTCAAAAGTGCCTTGTTCTCTTCAGATTCGTTTGCGGTTTCCTTGATGACTGCATCTACCCAGCGTGAAGAGTCCTTGTACCAGAGCTGCATAAACTCGGTCAGCATGGCTACATCCTGGGCACCACTGTCAGCCAGGTACTGGTCAAACTGGCCATATACCAGGTCATATACCAGGGTATCGACCACCAGGTCCTGCGCTACGAATACTTCGAACCAGTCCTCAGTCACCAGCATCTCTTCACAGAGTGCACGGAGTCCCTGCCAAATATCGGCTTCCATCCACTGCCGCTTGGCCTCTTCCAGCGCCTCCCCCGTGTTGCCATCCAGAATCAGGCCAATGCGCGACAGGTACTGCGCGATACCCAGGCGATCCATACCATCAAACAGCAGCGCCTGGGTCACGGCCGTACCATAGCCGTAGGCGGCTCCGTACATGTTGTTCAGATTCGCGGTATGCTCCATATGACGCAGCGGCACGAGGAAGCGAATCACTTCAGCCTGCTGAGCGTCACTCAGGTGCCGAGCCAGATCACGCTTTTCAAAAAACGCATAGTTGCTCTCGGCGTTCTCCTGCATTTTGGCACGCTGTTGGACGTAGGTGCCGTAATAGAACTGGCGCGGGTCTTTCAGCGCGTACCAGTCCGCCATCTCGATGGCAGTACGGCGCGTATCGTTCAGTTCCAGATCCGGCTGCCACAAGGGGCGGTAGTGAAAATTCGTTTCGGACTGAAGGTCGTAAGTGGCTTCCTGATAGCGGGTAGCCGGCTTGTCGCCGAAACGACGCGCGACATTCGCATAGGTATTGCGCACCGGTTCCAGCGTGGCTGTTTTAATTTCGATGGTCATGGACTCTTCCCAGCTGCAGTTGTTGTTATTCGGAATCACGATCATGGTTGTGAGACATGAGCGTATCTTCGCCGTAGCGCCATTTTTCCATTTCGGAATCGACTTCACGGATCTGATCTTCGGTCATGTGCACCACATCGTTGGCGGCACAGAATTCATCAAAGGCGCCTTTTGGCATCACCAGCTCCACAAACAGTGAAGGATCACCAATGGCAAAATCGAACTCGACAAAACGCGATCCAGGCTCACTGCGTACCCGGATGTATTTGGTCAAACGATCAAAAGCCGAGCGTTTGGGCAGGTCATCGTTGCGTGAGTGCAGTGTGAGTTTTGTCATTGTTATCCTCTGCTCTTCGGCGGATGCATTCATCAATGCATGAGAGCAACTGCTGTGCCAGATTGGCGAAACAGCATCAAAACAGACACAAGACAAAAGCCAAGCAATTGATTTAAAAGAAATAATTAAAAGCCAGATCATGTTGCTATTCACGCAACAAAGCGTTGCGCACATAGCACCCAGGCACTGATGAAATAATCATTTCATGAAAAATCAGGCTTTTTTTTGATGAAATGGTCACTTTCAGTTGTATTGAGACCAACCACCCTCATACTACTTTAGTATTAGTTTCTATGGTTTCGCTTCCAAATCATCATCAAATATCTCAACAATGAAATAAGGGCTACGGGCCTGCTCACTGAACATCGCTCACACAAAGCCGGTATAAAAACAATTATGGCCACCACACAAGAACTGGAGTTTCCGGGCAGCGGAGACTTGCTCTCACAAATTCGTTTTGAAAGTGACAAGGGCAAAATCTGGCTCAACGAACAGCGCATGCTGATGATTCATTCCAGCGTTATGGGCCTGTTGCGCAAGGAGCTGATTGAAACCCTGGGTATCAACCGTGCCAAGGGATTCCTGATGCGGTTTGGATACCACTCCGGGTGGAAAGACGCCGAGTTGGTCGCCAAGGTCAGACCGGATATGTCAAAGGAAGATGCTTTCTTTGTCGGACCTCAGCTGCACTGCATCAAAGGCATGGTCAACGTAAAACCCGTTTCACTGAATATCGACCTTGATAATGACGTTTTTCAGGGAGAATTCGACTGGTTCGATTCATATGAGGCCGATGTGCACCTGCACGACTTTGGCCCTTCGGAAGACCCCATTTGCTGGACCCTCATTGGTTACGCCAGCGGCTACACCACCTATTTCATGGGACAGCCGGTCATCTTCAAGGAAACGCAATGTGTCGGTATGGGACATGAGCATTGCCATATCGTCGGCAAACCGGCCGAGGAGTGGGATGACCAGGCCGAACTGGAACGCTATCTGTTGCCGGATCCCATTGCGGAAGAGCTGTTCTCGCTGCAGAGCCAGCTGAGCGATCTGCGCGACAACTTCCGAAACTCTGACCAGAGTGAAGACCTGCTGTTCAACTCGGTGGGGCGGTCGGGTGCCTTCAAGCATGTCTGTCAGCTGATCCGTCGCGCGTCATCCAGTCGTGTCACGGTATTGCTGCAGGGCGAAACCGGCGTCGGCAAGGAGATCGTCGCCCGCGGCCTGCACCTCAGCTCAGACCGCGCCGACAAGGCGTTCGTGGCGGTCAACTGTGCCTGTATTCCTCCGGACCTGATTGAAGCCGAGCTGTTCGGGGTTGAGAAGGGAGCCTTTACCGGTGCGGTTCAGTCCCGCGAAGGCAAATTCGAGCGCGCTCACGGCGGCACAATCTTCCTGGATGAAGTGATCGAGCTATCACCGCGCGCCCAGGCCAGTCTGTTACGCGTGCTGCAGGAAAGCGAAATGGAGCGGGTGGGCGATACCCGTACCCGCCGCATCGATGTGCGTGTGGTGGCTGCTGCCAACGAAGATCTTGAAGAGGCGGTTCGCAACGGCAAATTCCGCCCTGACCTGTTCTATCGACTCAATGTGTATCCGGTGCATATTCCACCATTGCGAGACCGCACAGAGGATATTCCGCTGTTGATTGAGCATTTTCTCGAGAAGTATCACACCCTGTACAACAAGCGCACGCTGGGTGTATCCGATCTGGCAATGCAGGCCCTGATGAACTACAAGTGGCCCGGTAATATCCGCGAGCTGGAAAACATGATCGAACGCGGTGTAATTCTGACCGATAACAATCACACTATCGATCTGGATGCGTTTTTCCCCTCATTATCGGAGCCGACTCATCCGCTTAACAGTATCAAGCGCAATGGAACCCTGGGGGCCGAGCGCCTGCCGCTGGACCGCCAGCCACTGCAATCAGACAGCGGCATGCTGCCGCAGGACCTGCTGTGTGATCAATTATTGAGCGAAGAGTTCAGCCTTGAAGCAATGGAAGAGCAACTGATCCGAACCGCGATGGACCGCGTTGAGGGCAACGTTTCAAAGGCGGCTCGTCTGCTGGGGATGACTCGGCCGCAGCTGGCCTATCGATTGAAAAAACTGGACAGTGATTGAACACTGACCCCGGTCCGGCAGGGATGCTATGATCGCCGGTTTTCAGCCTGCATGATGAAACTACCGTGAACCTGATTCTGCTGTATACCTCAGACTTTATCGGCCCGCACCGAGTCCGCCTCGACGGCCGCCGCTTGCGCCACTTGCAGGAGGTTCACCGTGGACAGGTTGGTGAACATTTCCGGGTGGGAGTTCTCAATGGCTTGATCGGGCAGGGAACACTGATTCACCTGGATCAGCACAGTGCGGAACTTGAGGTGAGACTGAATCAGGCTCCGCCTCCTGTACTGCCTCTGCGACTTGTAATGGCCCTGCCAAGACCGAAAATGCTCAAGCGCTGCATCGAGACGATCGCTACTTTGGGGGTCAAGGAGCTGTGGCTGATCAACTCCTACCGTGTCGATAAAAGCTACTGGTCCACCCCCCTGCTGCACCCCGAACGCCTGCATGAACACCTGCTGCTGGGGCTGGAGCAGTCCGGTGACACCCGCCTGCCCCGGGTGGAGGTTCGCAAGCGGTTCAAACCCTTTGTGGAAGATGAATTGCCCACACTGGCCCACAATACCCGCGCACTGGTGGCTCACCCCTACAACGCGGCACCTTGCCCGGCTCCGATGGATACACCAACCACTCTGGCTATTGGTCCTGAAGGCGGATTTATCGCTTATGAGGTGGAAAAGCTGGAGCAGGCTGGCCTGCAAGCCATTCATCTGGGGCCACGCATTTTACGGGTTGAAACCGCTGTCCCCGTTCTACTGTCGCGTCTGTTTCCGCTGCCGGTATGATCTGCCTCAATATATGCTCTCCCTTTACATCTATATACTATTTTAATCTCTAGCGGAAACAAGAATCAGATGCACTAGCATTGACTTGAACGCAAACAGTGATAATAATTCGCATTAAGTTTTTGATATTCGGACTACATGGCTCACGCCACAACCGATGGAGATGTACATGAACGCGAAACACGCCCTTCTTGCTGGTCTGGCCTTTTCTACCTTTGGCGCCGTTGCGCAGGCAGCCGATGAGGTCAACATCTACTCCTATCGGCAAGAGTTCCTGATCAAGCCTCTGCTGGAGGCGTTCACCGCCGAAACCGGCATCAAGGCCAATGTCATCTTCTCCAAAAGCGGCCTGCTGGAACGACTGGAGCACGAGGGTGCCAACTCTCCAGCCGATGTCATTCTGACCTCGGATGTCGGCCCACTGCACGATGCGGTCGAGCGTCAACTGGTTGCGCCGATCAATAGCAGCACCGTAGAAGAAAACGTACCGGCTCAGTACCGCTCGAAGGATGACCTTTGGGTTGGTCTGACGGCACGCTCTCGTATCATCTACACATCAAAGGATCGTGTGGAGCCGGGTGAGATCCAGACCTATGAAGACCTGGCCGATCCGAAATGGAAAGGCCGTGTCTGCACCCGCAGTGGCAAACACTCCTACAACCTGTCCCTGATCGGATCAATCATTGAACATAAGGGCGAAGAGCAGGCCGAGCAGTGGCTCAGCGCCGTGAAGGATAATCTGGCACGCCGCCCACAGGGTAATGACCGCGGCCAGGTCAAGGCGGTTATGGAAGGACAGTGCGATGTTGCGCTGGGCAATACCTACTACTATGGCAAGATGCTGACCAACCAGGAAGAGCCGGAGCAGATCGAGTGGGCCAAATCGGTCAATCTGCTGTTCCCGAACCAGGATGGTCGCGGTGCGCACATGAGCATCTCTGGTGCGGCACTGGCCAAGCATGCGCCCAACCCTGAAGCTGCCATCAAGCTGATCGAGTTCCTGACCAGCGAGCAGGCCCAGAAAATGTACGCGGAAGTAAACTACGAGTTCCCGGTGCGTCCCGGCATCGAGTGGTCTGCCCTGCTCAAGGAGCACATGGGTGAATTCAAGGCTGATGACATCAACCTGGGTGATGTAGTCAAACACCGCGCAACAGCATCACGACTGGTTGACAAGGTCGGCTTTGACAACTGATTCGCGCCTGACAATCGACAGCTGCGACCTGAAGCGGTAGTCTTCCCGGCTACCGTTTCTGTGCGTTCACCGTCCTATGTCTGAAACCGCTACCGCAACTGCCCCGCTGGTTGATACCCGCAAGCCGCGCCGCTACATGCCCGGCTGGTATTCCATTGCCTGGGGCAGCGCTCTGCTGGTGATGCTGCCGGTTCTGGCCGTTCTGTGGCTGGCGCTTTTTCCCACCGAAAACATCTGGCCCCATCTGGTCGATACCATACTGCCGGTTTACATCCGCTCTACCCTGCTGTTGCTGGCCGGTGTCGGCAGCCTGTCAGTCGTAATCGGTGTCAGTACCGCCTGGCTTGTGACCATGTGTCATTTCCCTGGTCGGCGCCTGTTTGAGTGGGCCCTGTTGCTTCCGTTCGCCATGCCCGCGTATGTGATCGCATACCTCTACACCGATCTGCTGGAATATGCAGGCCCGGTACAAAGCACATTGCGTGAGCTGTTCGGTTGGCAAACTGCGCGCGACTACTGGTTTCCCGATATTCGAAGCCTTGGCGGCGCCATCGCCATGCTGACGCTGGTCCTCTACCCCTATGTGTATCTGCTGGCTCGCGCCAGCTTCCTTGAACAGTCGATGAGCATTCGGGATGCCAGCCGCATCTTTGGCTGCACTCCGCTGCAGAGCTTTCTGCGCATCTCGCTGCCCATTGCTCGGCCCTCCATCGCTGTGGGCCTTGCACTGGTATCCATGGAAACCCTGAACGACTTTGGCACGGTTGATTATTTCGCGGTCAAAAGTCTGTCTGCCGGTATCTATGATGCCTGGCTGAACATGGGCAACCTCGGAGCCGCCGCCCAGATTGCCAGCCTGATGATGCTGTTTGTAGTACTGCTGATTTCACTTGAGCGCATTGCACGCGCCCGTCAGCGTCAGTTCAGCGGCTCCGACCGGTTCCGTTCAATTGAACGCTTCCGCCTCAGCCCCGCACGACAACTGATGGCGACACTGGCTTGCGCCCTGCCGGTCGTGCTCGGTTTTGCAATTCCTTTTATCGTGCTCGGAAGCTATGCACTGCGGCGGCTGGACCAGTTCGCCGAGCCCGGCTTTATTGCCAATGCAGTGCACAGCTTTACCCTTTCCGCTCTGGCTGCTGCACTGACAGTCGTGATAGCAGTTGTACTGGCCTACAGTAAGCGACTTTATCCGCAGCAACGCTCGCTTACAGTGGCCGCTCGCTTCAGCAGCCTGGGCTATGCCTTGCCAGGTGCAGTTCTTGCGATCGGTGTCATTATTCCTCTGGCGGCTTTCGACAACAGCGTCGACGCGTTCATGCAACGTCACTTCGGCTTTGGTACGGGCCTGCTACTGAGCGGTACACCCTTCGCCATCGTATTTGCCTATTCCGTGCGCTTTCTGGCGGTATCAACCGGCAGCGTGGAGTCATCACTGGCCAAAGTTACACCCAGCATGGACATGGCATCACGCTCTCTAGGCCTTAACCCACTGCAAACCCTCCGGCGCGTCCACCTGCCACTGATCCGAGGCGGATTGTTAACGGCCGTTCTGGTAGTTTTTGTCGACTCCATGAAGGAATTGCCGGCCACTCTGATTCTGCGACCGTTCAATTACGATACGCTGGCAACCTATGTGTACCAGTATGCGTCAGATGAAATGCTGGAAACCAGTGCACTGTCTGCGATGCTGATTGTGCTGGTTGGAATTGTGCCGGTCATTCTGCTCAGTCGCACTATCACGGCGACCCGGCAGGGCAAGTAGGCCACCGTCTAAAACAGGAACAGGCCTTAGCGCCTTATCGCGACATAGAGTCCTTCCAGACGCATGCAGACCTGACCATTGCAGATGACCTCTACCACCAACGCCAGCTTACCCTTGCCCCGCTCCACTACACGCTCGACCAAGGCATCAGAAGCGGCGGTGTCGATCAGCTCAACTTGTGTCACAAAATCCGCCGTAACCGGCTTGAGGTATTGGAGATGGCTGTCAGCGATCACCACGTCACACTCCAGCCCGCGCTCCTTGAGACACAGGGTCGTCAGGCACCACCCCGCTACAGTGGCGATCGCCGCCTGAGAACCGCCAAAACCGGTTCCCTTGTCGTTTACATTGGGTGCCAGCGGCGTGGGGATCTTCAGCGTTTGACCATCCCATGTCAGCTGTGAAATACCCAGGTGTTCCAGCAGTGGAATCTGGGTCTTGAGCCAACCAAGGAATTCAACCGTATCGGTCTTCATCAGCCCTCCCAGCGAGTCACGAACTCGCCAAGATCCAGCATCGGAGCCTCGCGCTCGCGACAGCGCTGGCCCAGATAGATAAAGCCAACTACCTGCTCATGTTCGGCCAGCTCCAGCCCTGACCGCACATGCGAGTTATGGGTCATTTCACCGGTGCGCCACATCGCCCCAAGGCCCTGCGCGAAAGCCGCTTGGGTGATGGCATGAGCCGCACATCCTGCCGAGATTAACTGTTCGTCCAGCGGGACTTTGGGATGCTCTCGAGTGACAGCAACTACCGTGATGATCATTGGCGCCCGCAGCGGCATTTGCAGGCATTTGTCATACCTTGCCTGCGGCAACGCCGGATCAGCCTTCAAAGCGGCACGGGCAAACAGCTCACCCATGCGTACCAGACCTTCGCCTTCCGTAATAATAAAGCGCCAAGGGCGCAGCGATCCATGATCCGGCGCTCTCAGAGCTGCACGCAACATCAGGTCAAGCTGTTGCGGCGTTGGAGCCGGACCTTCCAAGCGGGGGCATGAGGTACGGTTGATCAGGGCGTCGAGTGCATCCACGGTACTATCCTTTTACTGGCGTGACAGGCGCAGGTTCTGCGGCTCATCGTTGATACTGGAGCGGTAGGGATTGATATCCAGACCACCGCGACGGACATAGCGCGCATAGACACTGAGTTTCTGCGGTCGGCAGCGCTGCCAGATATCCATGAAGATATTTTCGACACACTGCTCGTGAAAGTCGCCGTGTTCACGATAGGAGATCAGATAGGCCAGCAGCCCTTTGTGATCGATCTGAGCCCCCTTGTAGCGGATCTGCACACTGGCCCAATCAGGCTGCCCGGTGACGGGGCAGTTGGACTTGAGCAAGTGACTGACCAGAGTTTCCTCGGTAACAGGACCTGAGGCGTTCAGCAACTCAGGGGCCGGCGAGTAGTGCTCGACCTGAAGTGGCAGATCATCCAGGCATCGCCCCTTGAGCTGGCTCACTTCAACAGCCTGAGTCAGCGGGATCAATTTGACCTGCACCGGCGCACCTGCAGCCGCCGACAGATCCGCCTGCATCCGCTCGCGCACCTCACTTTCCTGTGCAAAGCGACTCAAGTTGAAAGAGTTCAGGTACAGTTTGAACGACTTGGATTCAATGATGCAGGGTGAGCTGGCCGGTATACGAAATTCAGCCAGCCGTACCACCGGCTTGCCGCCGGCGTCCAGCCAAGACACCTCATAGGCATTCCATATATCCAGTCCGCGAAACGGCAGGCTGCT
This sequence comes from Marinobacterium sp. MBR-111, assembly GCF_040547585.1. NCBI lineage: Bacteria > Pseudomonadati > Pseudomonadota > Gammaproteobacteria > Oceanospirillales > Oceanospirillaceae > Marinobacterium > Marinobacterium sp. MBR-111. The sequence goes on along the minus strand of NZ_JBEPQA010000004.1, from coordinate 12,078 downwards.
GCGTTTGACGCCCTTGGCCTCCCAGTTCAGGTCACGCCGAATCGGGTACAGCAACGAGGCGTCGTACTCATTGACGTAGACCGTGTCCTGCCCCAGCGGGGATGCCTTTACCTGATCATGTTCGCTCATTCTCGAATCCCCTTGCCAGTATTCAGCAAATGAATGGCAACGCCTCCCAACACGACAATAAACCCAATAATCATGGCGAAGGCAAAACCGATATCGATGTCACTGACGCCCAAAATGCCATAACGGAAACTGTTTACCATATACAGAATCGGATTCAGCTGTGACACCCCCTGCCAGAATCCCGGCAACAGCTGGATGCTGTAGAACACGCCACCCAGATAGGTCAGCGGGGTCAGGATGAAGGTAGGCACGATCGCGATATCATCAAAGGTTTTGGCGTACACGGCATTGATGAAACCACCCAGCGAAAACAGAATCGCGGTCAGCAATACCACAGTAATAGTGATGAAGAGGTGGTTGATCTGTAACTTTGTGAAAAACAGTGACAGCAGGGTCACGATAAAGCCTACCATCAACCCTCGTGTGGCGCCGCCAATCACATAGCCGGCCAGGATAATCCAATTAGGCACCGGCGAGACCAGCAGTTCCTCGATATTGCGCTGAAACTTGGTGCCGAAGAAAGAGGACACCACGTTACCGTAGGAGTTGGTGATAACTGACATCATGATCAGGCCCGGAACGATATATTCCATGTAATCGAAGCCACCCATGTCACCAATGCGAGAGCCGATCAGGTTACCGAAAATAATGAAATAGAGCGTCATGGTGATCGCTGGCGGCAGCAGGGTCTGAACCCAGATACGGGTAAAGCGACGGATTTCCTTGACGACGATAGTGACGAACGCGGTCCATAGCAGCCGGGAATTCATTTTGACTCCTGTTTCAAATTCTTGTCGACCAGCGACACAAACAGTTCTTCCAGCCGGTTGGCTTTGTTGCGCATACTGCTCACTTCCAGCCCCTGCTCGGCCAAGTGGCTGAACAGCGCATTGAGCCCTGCCGCCTTTGGCACATCGACCTCAAGGGTATGTGCATCACGCGGCCGGATCACGTACCCATCAAGTTTGGGCAGCTCGGTAAAATCCTGGCGCAGATCCAGAATGAAGGTTTCCGTATCCAGCTTCTGCAGCAGTGCTTTCATACTGGTATTCTGGATAATGCTGCCATGATCGATGATGGCGATATTGCGACACAGGCTTTCAGCTTCTTCCAGATAGTGCGTCGTGAGGATAATAGTTGTCCCTGCGGCATTTATTTCACTCAGGAAGTCCCACATGGAACGGCGCAGCTCGATATCGACCCCTGCAGTGGGCTCGTCCAGAATCAGCAACTTGGGTTCATGCACCAACGCACGGGCAATCATCAGGCGGCGCTTCATGCCACCGGACAGCATGCGAGCACGCTCATCGCGCTTTTCCCAAAGCCCAAGTTTGCCCAGGTAAATTTCAGCACGCTGCAACGCCTGCCTGCGCGGAATACCGTAATACCCAGCCTGAGTGACAACGATATCCACTACTTTTTCAAACGGGTTGAAGTTGAACTCCTGCGGTACAACCCCAAGGCACTGCTTGGCCTGCGCCAGCTGGGTATCAATATCGTAACCAAACACACTGACCTTGCCGGCCGTTTTGTTGACCAGCGAGGAAACGATCCCCAGCGTTGTTGATTTGCCGGCACCATTTGGGCCCAACAGGGCAAAGAAGTCTCCCTGCTGCACGTCCAGAGAGATCCCCTTGAGAGCCTCGAAGCCGTTACCGTATACCTTTCTTAAATCCTGTATCGAAAGCGCCGTTGTCATGCCTTGCCTTTGAATGGAGTGTAGATGTGGGTAGATGCGGCCGGGGATTGAAATTTCAACCGCCGCCCCCCATTGTACCCGTTTGCGCGGACATCCGATGCCCGCTCCCGTGACTGCAACAACCGGAGTACCCCGTGACCGATCGCCACAGCTTTCATCTGAACCTGCTCAAGATCGCCTATAACAACCTGATTCAACAGCCAACCTTCAAGGACACCGAAGCCAGCGAGGAGCTTGAGTTTCTGGACCAGTTTGCCGCACTGGTGGATGATTTCGAACATCATCGCCCAGAAGCATACGAAGATGGCCAAACCCTGCTGGTCCGACTGGTACGTGGCTACCCACAATTCGTACCATTATTGGCACGTGACCTCTTCTGGCTGTTTGGCGGCGAGTGTCTGCACTTTATGAGTGACGAGGAGATCGAGCAGTTCCAGCAGCTTGATGAAACACAGGCTGAGCTTGAGGCCAGCAACACCCCTGTAGATTACCTGTCACTGCGACAGAGTATTCTTGGGGATGCATCGGACACCCGACACTGAAGACACTCTTGTACCTATGCCGGGCCATCCCCTCTGTGCGAGGCATGCCCGGCCTGAGGTTTTGCTTTACGGAACCAATGTGCAGACCATGAAACGAAAAAAACCATGCAGCTTTCGCCGGATGGTTATCGTATTAAACACTGTGTGCTGACAGTCTGTACTGAATTTGGAGCGGGAAACGAGACTCGAACTCGCGACCCCGACCTTGGCAAGGTCGTGCTCTACCAACTGAGCTATTCCCGCATGTTTCTTTCAGAGATCTTACGATAGCATCTCTGTCAGAGAGTGGCGTCCCATAGGGGGTTCGAACCCCTGTTACCGCCGTGAAAGGGCGGTGTCCTAGGCCACTAGACGAATGGGACGCAGCCTGCAAAAACGTTTGGAGCGGGAAACGAGACTCGAACTCGCGACCCCGACCTTGGCAAGGTCGTGCTCTACCAACTGAGCTATTCCCGCTTTACTCTCAAAACCATCACTCACGAGTGAGTGGCATCCCGTAGGGGGTTCGAACCCCTGTTACCGCCGTGAAAGGGCGGTGTCCTGGACCACTAGACGAACGGGACACAGTCTTGAGCGCTTTCGCTTTCCTCATCGAGGAGGCGCATATATTACGTATGGGCCTTTTAGTGGTCAACCCCCTTTCGACAGTTTTTTTCTATACCGTCCATTAGCTGCCCCAGCCACTCCTCGGCAGGCGATGGTTTGTGAAGCAAATAGCCCTGCAACAGCTCACAGCCATGGGCGACAAGAAAGTCAGCCTGCGCAGACGTTTCAACACCTTCTGCTACAACTCTAAGTCTTAACTGGCGAGCGATCGAGATAATCGAAAGTACAATGGCCCGGTTATCTTCATCCTGCGGTAAACCATCCACAAAACTCTTATCGATCTTGAGCTCACTCAAGTGCAAACGTTTCAGATAGGCCAGATTGGAGTACCCTGTACCGAAGTCGTCCAATGAAAAGGCAAACCCCAGCTCCGCCAGCCGCGCCATGTTCCGCAACAAGTCCGGATGAGTATCGATAAACAGGCTTTCGGTAATTTCAAGCATCAACGCGTCAGGTGTTACAACGCTATCAGCCACCAGATCGACCAGTGCATCGATCAGCGCACTATCACGAAACAGATCCGAACTGAGATTGATTGACAGCGGAATTCGCAAGCCGGCAGCCTTGAGTTGCGCCGCAATCTCAAGCGCCTGCCTGAACACCGTCAATGTCAGAGGCTTGATGAGACCGGAAGCTTCCGCCACCGGTATAAACTCAGCGGGCGACACCGGAACGCCTTCCGGACCACGCAACCAGCGCACCAGGACCTCGGCCCCCCGAATATCGCCAGCGGGCCCGAACTGTGACTGTACAGCAAGGCTGAGCTCATCCCGCAGAATCGTGAGGCGAAGTGATTCTTCAAGCCTTACCCTGCGTTGAGCCGCCACGTTCAGCTCCGCCGTGAACGTGGCGTAGCCTCCCTTACCATCAGCCTTGGCCTTGTACAGAGCAAGATCGGCATTGCGCTGCAGGGTTACAAAGCTGCGACCATGTTGCGGAATTCTGGCAACACCAATGCTGCCGGCAAGCAGTAGTGTTTCACCATCAATATTGAGTGGTCTGGCCAACTGTTGGCTCAAGGCCTCCAATCTCCAGATCAGGTCAGACTCGGCATCTGTTGTTCGGCCGCACAAAAGCACGCCAAACTCATCACCCCCAAGGCGAGCGACCAATTCGCTCTCACTTAACAGCTGTTTTTGCAGACGAGAGCCGATTTTCTGCAGCACTCGATCGCCAAATCCATGACCATGCGCATCGTTGATCCGTTTGAAATCATCCAGATCTATCAGCAACAGTGCAGCTGACGGGGCAATGAGTGGAGCATGGAGCAATGCTTCGACCCTCTGCTGCAGCAGGCGACGGTTGGGCATCTGAGTCACGGGGTCGTGGTAGGCCAAATACTCCAGTTGAGACAGGGCCTCCTTTTCCGCCGTAATATCCTGCTCGACCGACAGGAAATGGCTGATGTTTCCTTCCATATTACGCACCGGTGAAACTACGGCGCGCTTGACCACGCGATGTCCCTGTTTATGCCGATTAACGAACTCACCTCGCCAAGGCAAACCACTATCCAGACGGTCCCAGAAAGCCCTCTTTTCAACCTCACTTTTAGGTTCCCAGGCCCGAAAGCCGGGGGTTCGCCCCAAAACATCGTCACGACTGTAGCCGGAGTTGATTTCAAAGCCATTATTAACGTAGGTAATATGCCCACTGTTGTCAGTAATAATGACGCTGGAAGGACTTTGGTCGATCGCCTGGCGAAACAGCAGCAGATCGGATTCAATGCGCTTGCGTGAGGTAATATCACTTTGGGTACTGACAAAGTGAGTGAGCTGCCCGCTGTCATCAAAAAGAGGCACTATGCTGATGCCGATCCAATACGCATCACCACTGCTGGTATAATTCAGCAACTCTTCGCGCACCCTTTCACCGCGGCGCAAGGCATTGCCGATTCGATTCAGCGCTTCTCTACAGGTATCTTTTCCCTGAAACAGACGCGGGCTGGCGCCTATCAACCGTTCACGGTCATAGCCCGTACGCTCAATAACGGCCTGATTGACATAGACAATACGCGGACCTGGGGGCGTCAGGTCCGCATCCGTCACCACCACAAGATCAGAAAGATGTTCAAGACTCGCCTGCATGATGCGCAACAGCTCATCAACGGAGGTGTTAAGGCTGGTCGTTTGTGGGGGCACAGATTCCCTCGGCATTGTAAACGGCACATCCTTGCTGGCAAGCGCCTTTTATATAAGCAATTTCTTAAGCACGCGATTGTAGAGATTTATGACAGCTTCGTGAATACTTAACGCCGATAGTCTGTAATCGATTTAGGCTTGAACTTGTCTTCTTTTGCTGCCTCTTCGGCCCGCTTGCGCTCCTCTTCCGCTTCGCGCAGCAGACGTTCACGCTCAACAAGCGCCTGGAGTTTATCCATATGCGCACTTAGCTCATAGATCTGGCGATCCAATTGCTGGGTCTGATTGAGCCGTTGCAACTTGCCTGCTGCCGTACGATAGCGCGGCAAGGCTGGGGCCGGTCCTCTTTGCTGCTCGACTTCAAGCGCTTCCATGATCTCAACATCAATGCGTGTACGAGTATAGGCTTCCTTCACCTGATAGATGACATCCCGTGTTGTGGCCGGAGGCAGAAGCCCACCGTTCTGCAGCTCTGTCAAAAACTGGAACAGCTCCCGCAACAGAGCTGCAGTGCGTTGAGCATGATTACGATCAGTGTGCAACGTCATGGAACCGGGTGGATGTTCAACCACAGGTAAAGGTTGAGCGGCGAAGGCTTCCATCTCAGACAGTTTCTGTCGATTTTCAGATGTGTTTTCCAGCTCCATCACCTGCTTCCAGCGATTCTGCAGATATCTGACCAGCACATCGCGAATCTCACGGGTGATGTAATGCTCAGGCAAAGTGTGCAGCAGATGATCAGCCCGGCGAATCTGGTCTTTCAGCATAAGCAGACGCATGCGACGTTCGCGACGTTGATTTTCGACCGTCTGAATACTGAAGGCTATCATCGCCATCACCACCACTACAGCCACGATGATTAGGCCGGTTTCAGTCGGGCTCATCGGCACATGTCCATCCGAGTTAAACAGAAGACTTTGATTCTATAACAAAAAACGAAAGAAAACGCTTGACCGGAAAAATCTCTGTTATTAATATTCGCACCGCTGTCAGGCACAGTCTGATTGTACCGCGTCCCGTTCGTCTAGTGGTCCAGGACACCGCCCTTTCACGGCGGTAACAGGGGTTCGAACCCCCTACGGGATGCCATCCAAATGCGGGAATAGCTCAGTTGGTAGAGCACGACCTTGCCAAGGTCGGGGTCGCGAGTTCGAGTCTCGTTTCCCGCTCCAATTTCTAGTTCAAATTACGTCAAATTGCCTTTCTGTCTTCATATCGTTCAAAGATCTGAGGCAGACATTCAGCCGGCTGCGGTTTCGCGATGTAATACCCCTGCACTACATCGGCTCCCGATTCAGCCAGAATGTCGAGTTGCTCTTCCAGTTCAACACCCTCGGCAATCACTTCCATGTGTAGTCCCCTGGCCATCCAGATAATCGCCTGACACAGCGTTGCAGCGTCCTGATCCGTATGAATATCCCGCACGAATTGGCGATCGATCTTGAGAATATCTACCGGAAAACGCTTCAAGTAACCCAGTGCCGAGAACCCTGTACCAAAGTCATCAATCGACAGGCGTACGCCAAGGCTTCTCAATTGCTTCAATGTTTCAATAGTGCGGCCTTCTGCTTCAACATCGAGAAAAATAGACTCGGTAATTTCAAGCTCCAGACTGCCTGGCATCAGCTCATGAATAATCAACAGCTGTTTAACCTGCTGCACAAAATCGGGCTGCAGAATCTGTCGGGGAGAAATATTCACTGCGAGATTCAGCTTCAGCCCCATCTGTCGTTGCCAACTGGCTGCCTGACGAATGGCCTCGGCCAGTACCCAGTGTCCGAGTGGCAAAATCTGACCGCTTTCTTCAGCCCTTGGAATAAATTCGTCCGGTGGAACCAGCCCGAAACCCGGACGGTGCCAGCGCACAAGTGCCTCAACACCTGTAATGCGGCGGGTTTTCAGATCAAGCAGTGGCTGATACCAAAGTACAAATTCGTTTCGCTCAAGCGCATCATGCAGCGCCTGCTCCATCTCAAGTGAGTGCCGTGCATGTTCATTCATCTCTTCCATGAAAAAACAGTAACCCGCTTCCTTGCGTATGCGCACTTGTTGCATTGCCGCATCAGCATGACGCAGCAGCATATCAGCGCGCAATCCATCGTCAGGGTACAGGGCAATACCGATACAGGCCGCCACACGGACCTCGGTATCACTAAGCTGAAAAGGGACATCAAACTGCTGTAACAGACAGCGCGTGAGATTTTCAACCGCCTGCATGCGAGTCACTTCTGGAACAACGACCACAAACTCGTCACTGCCAATCCGACCGAGGCTTTCCAGGGGCGAAAGTACCTGCTGCAAGCGTTGAGCGGCCTGACAGAGTAGTGTGTCTCCTGCCTGATGACCCTGGACTTCATTCACGCGACGGAATTGCAATAGATTGATGAACAGAACAGCAACCTGATGCTGCTGCGCCTCAGCCATTTCAATTGCCTGCTGCAAACGATCCTGGATCAATTCTCGATTTGGAAGATCCGTGAGTGCATCATAATTGCTGCGGTGAAACAGTTGCTCTTCGTAACTTTTACGCAGTGAAATATCTTCCTCAATGGCCAGATAGCGATCTGGCTGACCCTGCTCGTCACGCAACACTGAAATGGTAGCCGCCACCCAGAACTGCTCACCATTCTTGCGCTGGTTGAGCAGCTCGCCATGCCACTCGCCCTTACTGCTTAGTGAACTCCAGAGCTGACCAAAGGTGTCAGCATGGGTTGAAGAGGATTTAAGCAGACTAACCGGCCGCCCTTTCACATCAGCAGCGCTATAGCCTGTCACACGGCAAAAACCCGGATTAACATACTGAATAATGCCTTGGAGATCCGTGATGATAATACAGGCTGGACTTTGTTCCAGTGCAGCAGACAACTGCCGCAATTCACGACTACTGTCCCTTAGCGCTTCTTCACGCTCATTGAGCGCCGTCACCATGGTGTTGAATGACGATGCCAGGCGACCCAGGTCGCTTTTTTGATCAAATCCCTCAATACGTTGATAGTTGCCTTCTTTCAGGTTCTGTACTGCAAGCGACAGCTTGCCCAGCGGGCGTGTAATCACCCGACTTATGAACCAGCCACCCAACGGGGTAAACCCAACCAGAGCAAGCAGTAAAAGTACCAGCATCGACTGCCCAAGCGTCTCCAGCTCATGGCCCAAGCCTTTAACCGGTACCGCGAAAATCAATCGCGCTTCAATTCCTGGCTCAGCAAACGTAATAGCACCGTAGTATTCATCATCCGCCCCGACCCAGCCTTGCTGACTCCGTTCAAGTTGCTGTAAGCGTTGTAACGAGAGTCGTGACTCGAATCCTTGCCCTACACTGAGTTCTTCGGCCTGTAACAGCACCGGGTATTCAAGCCGGTGCGCAAGGTGGCCTACCGTATCATCGCTGAGTTTTACTCCACCTTGAAGCCTTGAACCACCCGGCACGTCATGCCACCCCAACAGGTAGAGCTGGTCTCGCGTGCGAGCAATCACAGGCTCTGAATGACTGGACAGGGACAGTCGCAACAAATCATACGGAAGGAAGTGGCTCTGGTAGGAGGGCTCATCATTTGAGGGTCGTATACGGAAACCGGTGCGGCCAAGGGGCTTTGTATTGTAGGCATAAAGCCTGTCACCACCCTGACACCGACAGGCCATGGCCTGTAACTGACCTCGCTCATCATGGATGGCGAGATAGTCCAGACCTCGTGTCTCAAGCCGACGGAGCAGCCTCAATGCAAGTAACTCCAGTTCGGTTTCGAGTCTCTCGTTATTACCGGGTGAATCAGGTAAAGCAAGCTCTGACTGTCCTGCCAGCTGATCCAGCTGCTCCTCTACAGCCTGCCGGGCGGTATCCCAGCGCCCGGCCAGAAAATGACGCGCCTGTTCCAACTCATGGAGTGACTGCTGCTCCCTTGTATGCCCAAGCATCAGTGTGAATATCAGGCCAACAAACATCAATGCTCCGGCTAGTGACAGAAGCCAGAGCAACAGCAGTTTGTGGTGCAAGCGTGAAAAAAACACAGGTTGTTTCCTGCTTTTTGTATTTATTTTTCATGAGCTTGCCACAAGGCTCCTCAACAGCAAAGTTATGTTTTGTATAAAAACGTCTCACGACTGAAGTTCTGCACGTGCGGCGCTCAGAGACTCAGCCTGAGTAGGCTCCCCCATATTCAGGCCTTCTGCGTAAACGGTTCGTACATCCTTGAGGCCGAGAAAGCCCAGGAACTGTTTTACAAATGGAATCTGGAAGTCATATCCCCCATCCTTATACTGACCGCCTCTCGTTGCAATCAGTACCACCGGCTTGTCTTCAAGTAACCCGACAGGCCCCTGATCCGTATACTTAAATGTCACACCACTACGAGCAAGCAGGTCGAACCAGGCCTTCATCTGCACTGGGATTCCAAAGTTGTACATTGGAACTCCGATCAGGATCTGATCGGCCGAGCGGACTTCTGCCAGCAAGCGATTTGCCAAATTCACGATGGATTGCTGTTTCGCTGTGCGACTTTCAGCTGAACTCACCAACGCCGACACCAACTCGGCATCAAGCAGAGGCAAAGGGTCTGAAATCAGATCACGCGTAATAACCTCAGCCTTGTCGTGGTTCAGATGCCACTGTGTAATGAAATCATTGGCCAATACGGACGACTGCCCGCTGTCACCAAAGATACTGCTGCGTATATGAAGAAGAGTCGCCATTGTTTAAGTTCAGCCTCAATCGTTAATTCAGGCAATATTTTCATATCAACACGGTCTATATAAAACAGTAAAATCATGTTTGGTTTGAACAACAAAATAGATCGTTCGAGGGCGTATGCAGATATCACTGGAACAGTGGCAGGCCATGCTGGCAGTTGTGGATGCCGGAGGGTACGCCAAGGCAGCCGAACGTCTTGGCAAAAGCCAGTCGGCCATCAGTTATTCGGTTCAAAAACTGGAGTCTGGCCTTAATGTTCGCGTGTTTCGGCTGGAAGGGCGCCGGGCAGTCCTCACTGAAGCAGGAGAAGCCTTGTGTCATCATGCAAGGCGCCTGCTCGAACAGGCGGAGCAGGCTGAACAACTGGCTGAACAGTTTGGGATGGGCTATGAAGCACAAATTCATATCGCAATGGATACCATTTTCCCGAAGGAGTTAATGCTCGATACCCTCGCCAATTATGCTGCCACCCATCCACAGACGCGCATCACCTTGCTTGAAACGGTCCTCAGCGGCAGTGACGAAGCCGTGCTCAAGCGAGACGTAGACATGGCCATCAGCGGTCGACTCCCGCCAGGCTTTCTGGGTGAGCGTTTACTGCAGATTCGCTTTCTAGCATGTGCACATCCTGAACATCCCCTTCATCAACTTGACCGTCCACTGAGCCTGGAGGATTTGCGTCAACACCGCCAACTGGTCGTACGTGATTCTGGCAGTCGCAATGATGACGCAGGTTGGCTTGGGGCTGACCAGCGCTGGACTCTCAGTAATGTTTCCACGTCGATAATGGCGGCAACAAAAGGTATCGGATATGCATGGTACCCAATGACACATGCAGCCAGTGCGATTGAATCTGGACAGCTCAAGCCTCTTCAGCTTGAAGTCGGTGCCGAACGCTATGCTGACCTTTACCTGATCCTAACCGATGGTGAGCTGGCTAGACCCGGGGTGCAAAAACTCGCTGCCATGATTAAGGAAGCTGTTCGTGGAGCAAAACAGCATGACCAGTTAGAATGAAGGCCATTTTGATGGAGTCGATAATGAGCGACAAACCGACACCACCTGCAGATGGCGAGTGCTGCGAAAATGGCTGCGAGCCATGCGTGTGGGACACCTATTACGAAGAGTTGAGACTGTGGCAGGAAGAACAGTCACGACAACAGAAGGAATCCGAAAATGCTGAATAAAGTCATTATTCCAGTCGCCGGGCTTGGGACTCGAGTTTTGCCTGCCAGCAAAGCGATTCCAAAAGAGATGTTGCCTGTTGTCGATAAACCGGTCATTCAATATGTAGTCGAAGAAGCGGTTTCTGCAGGATTTACTCAGATCATTCTGGTCACACGTAGTGGCAAGGAATCGATCGAGGATCACTTTGATCGCAATGCGGAGCTGGAAGAGGCTCTGACTGCGAAAGGCAAGGAGGAACTGCTTCAGGCAGTGCGCAATACGCTCCCGACAGGTTCACAGCTCATATCAGTACGTCAGGATCAGGCCCTAGGCCTGGGGCATGCGGTTCTCTGTGCGGCTCAACTGATTCATGACGAGGAAGACTTTGCGGTTATGCTACCAGACATGCTGATCGACACTAATGGTGAGTCCAGCGATCTAAAGCAAATGGTTGCACACTACTATGAGCACCAGTGCGGCCAGATCATGGTTGAGGCGGTACCGGAACATCAGGTGGAGCGATACGGAATTGTTGACTGTGGTGGTATGCCGCCTGCCATCGGTACAAGTTCAAAGCTGCATAATTTGGTTGAAAAACCTACACGGTCCGAAGCACCGTCCAACCTTGCCATAGTCGGTCGTTATATCCTGCCAGGCAAGATCATGCACCTGCTGCGTAAAACCACAGCCGGCGCAGGTGGAGAAATACAACTCACTGATGCAATCAAATCACTGGTGGAATCGGGAGACCTTCTTCACGCTTTTACCATGTCCGGTGATCTGTATGACTGCGGAAACAAATCGGGCCTGCTGCAGGCCAACCTGGCATTTGGGCTCAAGCACTCAGAAACAGCAGCCGACCTGAAGGCATGCATAAATAAAATAGTGGGCGATGGCCTGTTATTGTCACAATAAATGCAAGGTAACAGCGACTGACAGGGAAGTCAGTGACAGGGCCCGCCGCAGGGGCGCCGGGCCCTTTCTTTTGCCAGCCGTCTGCTTGTGCTTCGCCCCAATGCAAAAACCCCGGCCTCAACGAGACCGGGGTTTCTGGTATTAAGTGCCTGGCGATGACCTACTCTCACATGGGGAAGCCCCACACTACCATCGGCG
>NZ_JBEPQA010000003.1:0-219356 GCF_040547585.1 Marinobacterium sp. MBR-111 | reverse complement strand
GGGTGAATCGAGAATGGCGTCCATATTACCGCCGCAGGCCGCGTGGTTACAGGTGTGTGGAGATGCGAAGCTGAGTTTTAAGTCACGGAATCAGGAGATAGTGACGGATGCCTTCAGGGGTATATTGATATTCAGTCGGATATTACAATTCTCCGAGAAACTCAAGCACAAGCAATAAAACTTGCTAATTACGATTCACTCACCGGGCTACCTAATCGCGACTTACTAAATGACCGACTGGAACAATTACTACGTGTCAGCAAGAGACACAACCATGGATTTGCGGTTATGTTCGTTGATTTGGACCATTTCAAAGAAGTCAATGACAGCTTAGGTCATATTGTCGGCGATGATTTACTGGTTAATATTAGCAAGCAGCTACGAGCAACGCTTCGTAGCGGGGATACCATTGCACGAATAGGCGGTGATGACTTCGTGGTGTTATTACCAGAGACCCGGGAAGCAGCCGCTTTGGAAGTAGCAGAAAAATTGGTCATTGGCTTACACAAACCTGTTAATTTACCGGGCATCCCGGGGTATGCACCTTCACTCTCTGTTGGAGTTGCACTTTTTCCTGACCACGCACATGATGCCGACACTCTGCTAAAATTTGCTGACACTGCCGTTAATCAGGCTAAAGCGTCTGGCCGGAATAGGTTTGTGCTCTACGGCCAAACTATGGGTGAACAGCTCGACGCTAAATTCAAACTCCGTACCGAACTTCCTTTGGCAATTCAACGAGGGGAGATGCTTATTTATCTGCAACCCAAGTTCGATTTAAATACTCGGCGCATCATGGGTGCGGAAGCTTTAATACGCTGGCAACACTCCTCTCTTTCTTTACTCTCCCCTGCAGATTTTCTTCCTGCTATTTCAGGTACTCCTGTGATGGAAGAGCTGGATAGCTGGATATTAAATGAAAGTGTTGAGCTACTGGCAGACTGGCAGCAGAGAGGGTGCTTGCCGACCGAATTCCATATTGCCATTAACCAGACGGCCGACGACATCAACACATCAACCTGGGCAGATCACTTACAAGCTCTGCTGGCCCGCGTGGACTTACCCCCTGCACGATTAGAGATTGAGCTTGTCGAAAGCGTGCTGGCGGAAAACGACTCAACTATTCAGAATAACTTGAGGCAGTTACGAGAGCTGGGCGTTTCACTAGCCATTGATGACTTTGGGACCGGGTATTCCAACTTGGCATATCTCACCCGCATGCCGTTCACACTGCTGAAAATTGACATGCGATTTGTCAAAAACATGCAAGAAAGTGCAAGTGATCTGGAAGTAGTTAAAACCATTATTACTTTGGCAAAAGCCCTTGATGTTCGCACCCTTGCCGAGGGGGTCGAGACTGAAGAACAAGCTAAACTACTTCAGGAGCTCGGGTGTGACTGGGCACAGGGTTACCTGGTATCCCCACCCATACCTGTTGAAGAGTTTGAAAAATATTTTCTTGGTTAGACCTATCAACAAGGGCCTTGCGCCTACACTGAAGCCCTTCCTTCCCTATCTCTGTATACGTACAAACGTCCAGAGCTGCGCCGAATCGTCTCGGCAAATTCGCAGTACCGGGTTCGGGTAAGCCGCAAAATCACATCGCGCTTCATAGCCACAACCTGATCGTTTATTGAACTACCACGCAGTCTAGACCAGCTGCATCCGATACTTCTTGAATGACTCGGCCTGCTCGAAGATATCCTTGTATACCTCGTCACGATCAACCGGTGGGTAACCGTGCTTGGCCAACAGCAGAATCAGCTCCACTTTCAGCTCTGCCTTGATACTCTCGCGCTGGCTCCAGTCGGTATACTTGGCCTTGTCATCCACAACCAGTTTCACGGCCTTGGCCAGTTCGATCAGCTTATCATCCGGGTAGCTGAAGTCGTACTTGGCCGCCAATGCCTTCAGGATGTCGTAGAACGCCTTTTCCTCGAAATCGATGCCAAGCCCTTCAAAGGATTGAATCTCCTGACGCAGCTGGTGATACAGGTCGATGATCTCATCGGAGAAGTCTTCCAGCACATTACTGACCAGCACATCATCTTCCTTGCGCTCGTTATACTTCTCAACCAGTGCCTGGAAACGCTTGGAAAACTCAATCGCCTGTGCCCGGTTGGTCTTCTTGAACTGGCCGATCGCCTTGGCCAGCAGCTGCTGCAATAGCTTGATCTTGGTGTTGGGCAGTTTGATTTTCTCGATCTTGGCCAGGTAATCGTCATCGAATATATCGATCTCCGACTCATCATCACTGCCGACCTTGAACACTTCCTCCACCCCATCACTTTTCAGCGCATCTTCGATCATCGCCCGAACCCTGGCGTTCATTTGCGCAGTATCCGGCGCGTTGCCCTTGGTCAGTTTGAAAACGATCGAACGCACGGCCAGATAAAAGTGCACCAGGTCACGGTCTGACTGGGACAAGCCCTCACTGCCGCAGCAGATGTCGTAGGCCGCTTTGAGACGCTTCACCAGCGCCATGAACCGCTTTTCCTGCTTATCGGTCAGCATGGCGAACTCGGCGGCCATGTTGAGGCAATTCAACTGCGCCAGCGGCTCACCGGTAAAGTAGGGCTGCATATCGAATCGGTGGAACAGCTTGTTCAACAGGTCCAGATGATCCTTGACCGCGATGACCGACTGGCGAACATCCTCGAAGTTGGTCTCTTCGGTTTTGGAATACTGTGCCAGCGCCTTGTTCATCTGCGCCTTGATGCCGATGTAATCGACCACCAACCCTTTTTCTTTGCCTTCGTACTTGCGGTTAACCCGCGAGATGGTCTGAATCAGGTTATGCCGCTGCACCGGTTTGTCGATATACAGGGTATCGAGGAAAGGTACATCGAACCCGGTCAGCCACATATCCACCACAATGGCGATCTTGAAGTTGGACTTGGGATTCTTGAACTGGCGATCCAGCTCTTTGCGGTCGTCCTTGGTACCCAGCAGGTCCCAGAGCGC
Source organism: Marinobacterium sp. MBR-111 (assembly GCF_040547585.1). NCBI lineage: Bacteria > Pseudomonadati > Pseudomonadota > Gammaproteobacteria > Oceanospirillales > Oceanospirillaceae > Marinobacterium > Marinobacterium sp. MBR-111. The sequence goes on along the minus strand of NZ_JBEPQA010000003.1, from coordinate 216,392 downwards.
CTTCTTGTCATCCTTGTTGCGGGTCATCACCATCCGCACCCGGGCCGATGGCTTGATCTCCTTGCGCTCCTGTTCGGTCAGCTGAACACTGTCATCACAGGCTTTGACCTCAAACCACTCGGGCCGAAGGGTCTCCAGCTCCTGATACAGCTGCCAGGCGATCTCGCGGGAGCTGCTGACAAACATGGCCTTGCCCCTGATCGTCGAGCCTTCCGCCACCCGGTTCTCGTAGTGCTGTACAAAATCGGCAGCCAAAGCACGAATACGGTCCTGGTCACCCAGAATCGAGTTCATGTTGAGCATCGCCTTCTTGCTCTCTTCGATCTGGTACTCGCTGGAACCATCCTCGGCGCACTGCTTGTAGTATTCCTCAATCTCGGTCAGCTTGCCGTTATCCAGCGTGACCTTGGCAGCACGACCTTCGTAGACGATACGCACGGTGATTTCATCATGGACCGATTCGGTCATGGTGTAGGCGTCGACTACCTCACCGAACACATCCAGCGTGGCGTCGATGGGCGTGCCGGTGAAGCCCACATAGGTCGCATTGGGCAGGGAGTCATGCAGGTATTTGGCAAAGCCGAAGGTTCTCTCGACACCCCGCTCGGTGATCCTTACCTTCTGATCCAGATTGATCTGGCTGCGGTGAGCTTCGTCAGAGATACAGATCACATTGCTGCGCTCGGTCAGCAACTCAGTGTCTTCAGTGAATTTGTGAATGGTGGTCAGAAAGACACCGCCGCTGTTGCGCCCTTTGAGCAATTCACGCAGATGCTGGCGGCTCTCCACACTGATCACATTCTGGTCGCCAATATAGGCCTTGGCGTTGGTGAACTGCGCCGACAGTTGATCATCCAGATCCGTGCGGTCAGTAATCAGTACGATGGTCGGGCTTTCCAGCTCCACGCTTTTCATCAACAAGCGGGTCAGGAACTGCATGGTGAAGCTCTTGCCGCAACCGGTCGCCCCGAAGTAGGTACCCCCCTTGCCATCACCCTCGGGCTTACGATGGGCCAGAATATTGCGGTAAAGCTTGTTGGCCGCGTAGTACTGGGGATAGCGACAGACAATCTTCACCTCCTGTTTGGAGCTGTCGGGAAAGTAGATGAAGTGACGGATAACATCTCGCAGCCGGTCCTTGTCGAACAGGCCACGAATCATGGTGTAGAGACCGTTGATGCCATCCCTTTCCACCGACTCATCGCCGGTAACCTTGCGCCAGGCATAGAAGAACTCGTAAGGCGCAAACAGCGAGCCCATCTTGTTGTTCACCCCGTCGCTGATCACGCCGAAAGCGTTGTAAACCAGCAGCTGAGGAATGGCGCGGCGGTAGCGCGTTGCCAGCTGGACGTAGGCATCGTGGATGGTCGCTTCTTCGCGGATGGCGCTCTTGAATTCGAACAGCACCACGGGCAAGCCGTTGATGTAGAGAATACCGTCAGGAATGCGCGTCTCGCCGGTCGGTCCTTCAATTTCAAGCTGATTCACCACCCGGTAGATATTGCTGTCCAGGCTGAACCGCCCCGAGGCATCCGCGGCCATGGCCAACTCGGGCAACGCCGCTGCGAAGGCCCGCTCGGTACCCTGGTAGTCAACCAGCTGGATATACAGGTCTTTCTGGTTGCGGTCTTCACGCTTGAGCAGGAAACCATCAGACAGCCACTTCATGAACTGGCGGTTGCTGTCGTAGAGATCACTGGCCGGCAGGGTTTCCAGCTGCCGCACGACGGATTCGATTTCAACCGACGTGATGTTATCGGCGGCATAGCGCTCCGCCAGATAATCCCGCAGATCATCCTTGAACAGCACTTCGTGCAGTGGACGCACAAGATCGCCACCGGGTTGATGGGCATAGCCCTGCTCGCCCAGCAGTTGAATAATCGCCGCTTCCAGCTTGGCTTCGGTGAACTTCATATCCTTTTCCCTGTACTGTCCGGCCGCGCCCCTGCCCGCGCCGTTACATCAATGCTTGCCTTTATCCGTTAGCTGTTGGGTATGCTCGATAAAGGCATCAAAGTCACTTTTCTGGCCCGCCAATGTTTCACGGCACCGGGTTTCGTACTTATCGTACTCCGCCTCGGCCAGCTGCTTGGCCACTGTTGCCGATACCTGCCCTGCGTTCTGCAGGATCTCATGTTCGTTAAATTCAAGGAAGGCGTCCAGTTTGCTGGCCCAGTCCTGCATGGTCATCGGCCTTTTCTTGGCAGCTTGGCTAGCTGCGTAATCCAAATACATCGTTACAATTTGGTTGAGGGCGGCCATTTCATCCTGAGTCAGGTAGTTCTTGGCAACGGATACATCCCTTTTGCTTACCCGGGCACCGGACCAGCTGGTGAGGCCCATATTGGGCTGGGTGCTGTCGGCCCGCTCCCGGATCAGTTCCGGCGCGGTATGACCGTGGATCGCCCAATGCAGCTTGTTCTGTACGGTCGCGAAGAAGCGCTGACTCAGCTGGGCGTTCTTGTTGTAGTCAACCGCTGTGGCATAGATATCGGTGATCTTCTGGTAGAAGCGTCGTTCCGATGCACGGATATCCCGAATCCGCGCCAGCAGCTCATCGAAGTAGTCCGCGCCCAAATCCCAGTCGGGATTTTTCAGGCGCTCGTCATCCATGGCGAAGCCCTTGATCAGGTACTCTTTCAGCACCCGCGTGGCCCACTGGCGGAACTGAATACCCCGGTTGGACCGGACCCGATAACCCACCGCCAACACGGCATCCAGATTGTAGTGATCAAGCAGCCGTTCCACGTCTCGCGCGCCTTCCCGGGCAACTGTTCGGAATTTCCGAATAGTTGAATCCGGCTCAAGCTCACCTTCTTCGTAGATGTTTTTCAGGTGCTCATTGATCGTGGGTGGCGACTTTTCGAACAGCTCGGCGAGCTGCCGCTGGGTCAGCCAAAGAGTGTCATCCACCACCTTCAGTTGCAGGCGGATAGAGCCGTCTTCAGAGGTGAAGATCTCCATCGGCAAGGGGGCTTGGCGCATCGGGTTCTCCTTGTTGTTATCGGCCTTCCCTGGCCGGTGCGTGGGTCCCGGGGAATTGCACCGGGATGGCTATTTCTTGTCCGTTTGGTTTAGCTCATCACTTCGGCGATTTGCTGCTCGGCATCCGGGATCTGGAGTTCGCCGGAGATGAGTTTGGGTAGTAAGCTATCTCTTAAATCAGATAGCACCATAGAACTACTTTTGTTTGATGTTATTTTAATGAAGAAGTCCGAAAATGTTTCATCATATAAATCAAGAACGGAAGCTTCACTTGGAAAAGCAATAAAAAAGGAGTCGAAGCAAGAGTTCTGTACACGCTGCCGTCCAGATGAACCTACCATATTCTGGATACAGTGCTTCCTAAATGATGCGTTTCTTGCGAGACCAGAAATATAACCAAAACCGATATTATTCCTGCCTCGCAACACAATAAACTCTGTTGATCCGAAGCCAACCTCATCATCAGATAAAAAATCAACCAGCCCGGTTTTACCATTTTCCAAGCACGGCGTTATTCTTGCCAGCAAGACATCATGTTGCTTGAACTTCGCGCCACCTGAATACGATTTTTCAATAATTTCACTAATGGAATAACCACTAGTGGGCATAGCCTTCATATCAACAAACTTCGCAACTGTACCTTTTGAAAGCTTAACTTTTGGGTTGACATTAATCGCTTCTGAAACAGGCCGACAATTCCACCCTTTCGGAATCCACCCCATCTCGTCCGTTAGTTCAAACTCATTGGGAAACAGCGAATGGATATCATCCGGCAGTCCGGGCAGTGGCACTTCACCCCTGGACGCAGCATCACGCAACTGCCTGCGCTGTTCAGCACGGGCTTCCAGCTCTTCAGGTATCGGATTGCCTGCGTCCAGCGCATTATCGATCACCGGATCGAAATCCACGAACCAGCTCTTGAACAGGGCTTGCGCCATCTGTTCAAGGGTCTGATTTATTTGGCGATTAAGTTCTAGTTTTTCATCAAAAACGCCAAGAACACGTGCTATATTTTTTTGATTTTCAAGGTCGGGTATTTTTAGCGGAATATCTCCGAGAATACTTGTATTCAGATTTGGCATTGTCGCGCCGATAGCATGACGTATTATCCACTCATGATTCCAAGGACTACTAAGATGATAGGCCAAATATCTTGGGTCGATATACTTTCCAGGTCGTACAAGAAGGCAACCCGTTCCACAAAACATCCCTTCTTCATGCTTTCTAATTAAGGCTTTTCTTGTTACATCACCTCGGCGGGAATACACAATATCACCGGCTTTCACGATGTGCTTGGATAAACGCTGAGCATCAGCGTGTGATATATATGCAATATCTGCGAGATCGACGGTCCCATCCACTATATTAGCTGGCATAATGCATGGAACACCCGTTGGAACGTAGTCAGAGGCATGAAGTTGACTTCCGAACGGACCTGTTTGAATGAAGCCTCCACCACGCTTTGTAATCTGCCCTAGGGTGACACTTTCAAACTCAATTCCCATAACCCAGCACCTCCAGATTCTTCCGAATCACCGCATCCAGCTTTTCGGCTTCATCCATCTGCTGATAGAGGGTCTGGCTCAGTTCAGCCATTTTCGTCTCGAACGGGATGCCGTCATCTTCGATTTCGGCGGCACCGACATAGCGGCCCGGGGTCAGCACAAAGTCGTTGGCCTCGATCTCATCGAAGGTGGCCGACTTGCAGAATCCTGCCTTGTCTTCGGTCGCTCCCGGCATCCTGCCTCCCGCGACGCTCGCACCTCCCTGTGCAGCGTACTCACCATTCCATTTACCTGTACGCCAGTTGTGATAGGTGCCGGCGATCTCGGCGATGTCCTCGGTGGTCAGTTCCTTGTGGATACGGCTGGTCATGGTGCCCATCTGGCGGGCATCGATAAACAGGGTCTGATTCACTCGGCTGCGGAAGCCACGTTCCTTGTCGGCCTTCTTGTTCTTGGTCAGGAACCAGAGGCAGACCGGGATCTGGGTGGTGTAGAACAGCTGACCCGGCAGAGCGATCATGCAGTCCACCAGATCGTTCTCGATGATCTCGCGGCGGATATCGCCTTCGCCGCTGGTGTTGGACGACATGGAGCCGTTCGCCATTACAAAGCCCGCGGTGCCGTTCTCGCTCAGCTTGGCAATCATGTGCAGAATCCAGGCGTAGTTGGCATTGCCGGTCGGCGGGATTGTGTAACCGGCCCAACGGGGGTCTTTGGTCAGTTCGTTGGCCGCGCGCCAATCCTTCTGGTTGAACGGCGGGTTGGCCATGATGTAGTCGGCCTTCAGGTCCGGGTGCTGATCCTTGAAGAAGGTATCTGCGGCTACGTCGCCCAGATTGCCCGAGATTCCCCGGATGGCGAGGTTCATCTTGGCCAGTTTGTAGGTAGTGCCAGTGTATTCCTGACCATAGATGGAGATGTCTTTCTGGTTGCCGTTGTGACTGTTCACGAACTTGATCGACTGCACAAACATGCCACCCGACCCGCAGCAGGGGTCGTAGATCTTGCCCCTGTAGGGTTCGATCATCTCCGCTATGAGAGTAACAATCGACTTGGGCGTGTAGAACTCGCCCCCGCCCTTGCCTTCACTGGCGGCAAACTTGCCCAGGAAATATTCGTAAACGCGCCCAACCAGATCCTGCTCGGTCATGTGGCATTCGTTGGCCATCGTTTCGATGTTGTTGATGGTATCGACCAACGCGGCCAGCTTGGCGGCATCCAGCCCCAGACGGGAGAAGTAGTTGTCCGGCAGAGCACCACGCAACGCCGGGTTGTTCTTCTCGATGTCATGCAGGGCGGTATCGATCCTGACCGCAATATCATCCTGTTTGGCATGCTTGAGGATATGGCTCCAGCGGGAGGTCTCCGGCAGATAGAAGACGTTCTTCATGGTGTAGAACTCCACCATGTCGACGTAGTCACCCTGCCCCTCATCCATCATTTCCTGACGGCGGGCCTCGAACTTGTCGCTGATAAACTTGAGGAAGATAAGGCTGAGTACGATGTGCTTGTACTCGGAGGACTCGACGCTGCCGCGCAGCTTGTTGGCGGCGTCCCAGAGGGTCTCTTCAAACCCTTTTGTGTTTTTTACAGCTGCTTTTTTTGCCGGTGCTTTTCTTGCTGGTTCTGTGGCCATGTGTACTCGTCGTCAATGCATCCCTTTAATGACGGATAGAGTACCCCATTGGCCGGAGGGAATGAACGCACCGGCACAACTGCGGTGGTCAAGTCATTTAGGACTCAAGACCCAAACACCTGCTTCAGCAGTTCGGTTGTCCGTGCCGCAGGCTGTTGACGTATCAAGCGTTCTTCCTCACCCAATCGAAGAAACAGCCCTTCAAGCGCCCGCGAAGTGACATGCTCATTCAGGTCTGGACTGAATCCCTGCAGCATTGGCAGATATGACTCAGCCTGTTGCACCAGTGCTTCATAGGCGAGGCTAACGCCGCTGGCAGACATGGCCTCGCTGATCAGCGGCTGCATTCGCTGCTGTAGCCGGGTTGACGTTTTGTCACGGAAATACTCGGTTGCGGCGCTATCGCCACCGGAGTAAATACGGCGAGCATCTTCCAGCGTCATCTGTTCAAGCGTATCCAGAAACACGGGGGTGGCTTCACTGATGGCCTGTTCAGCAGCGCGGTTCATACTGCGCTCAAAGGTTTCCACGTAAGACTCAAGCCCGGCACGACGCAGCAGCCCGGCCCCGCTTTCGAGCATGCCCGGCAACGGTATCCGCACGTCGGGGCGGCCATAGTAGCCATCGGTTGCGGCAAGCTGGCCAATGGCGCGCTCGCCACCCACTCGAAGCGCTTCTTTGAGTCCGCGTGCCAGAGTCGCTGTATCCATGCCCGCCGGCACTGCCGCTCCGCTCTGCTCTGAGCGGTTTTGCCCCTCCAGCAACTGCTGGCCTTGCTTGAGCAGGTCATCCCAGGCAGCCGTGGCCTGTGGCACAACCATGGCACTGGTCAAAAGGGTTAATGCCAATATGTGCACTGTATTGCGTCGTATCATTTTGGGTATCTCTGAATAGCGAATCTGCAGGCAGTATAGAGTAGTACGGATCAAGCTTCAGTCGTTCAACTTCACCGGATCGCCCAGTATGTTGATCTCGGTAACCAGCCGATCATCGCCCAGCAGGATGATCAGCGCCAGCAGTTCATCAATGCTTTCCACCGCCTCACCGCGCACAGCCAGTTCCGGAACAGCGGACATATCCAGCAATAGAAAATCCGCTTCGGTACCCGGCTGCAGGTTTCCTGCATATGCCTCCAGCTGCAGCGCTTTGGCACCACCCAGGGTTGCCAGGTAGAAGGCATAAAGCGGGTTCAATGGCTCGCCGCGCAGTTGTTGCACCCGTACCGCATCTGCCAGTGTTTTCAGTATTGAGCAACTCGGCCCAGCACCTACATCGGTCCCGACCGACAGGGAAACGCCCGCCTGCCGCAGGGCCTGCAACGGCATCAGTCCAGAGCCCAGCAGCAGGTTGGACGAGGGGCAATGTGCCACGCTGGCGCCACTGGCACCCAGGCGCTGCTGTTCGGCGGCACTCAGATGGATGGCATGTGCGAACAGGCTGCGCGGGCGCAACAGTCCATAGTGATCATAAACATCCAGATATCCCTTGCACTCGGGAAAGAGTTGCTGGGCGCGGTCACATTCAGAGGGCGTTTCCGCAAGGTGGGTTTGCAGGTAAAGGTCGGAATGACCATCAAGACGGTCGCCACACCAGGCCAGCAAAGCTTCGGAACAGGCTGGCGCAAAGCGAGGGGTCAGTGCGTAGCTGAGCCGGTCAACCCCATGCCAGCGTGCGATCAGCTCATCGCTATGTTCACGTGCCTGCTCCAGAGGCTCACGCAGTTCAGTCGGTACCAGTCGATCCTGCAGTACCTTGCCACTGATCATGCGCAGTTTGTATCGCTGCGCCACTCGAAAAAAGGCATCCGCACTCCAGGGTTGCACTCCGGCGAATACCATTGCGGTTGTCGTACCGTTGCGCAGCAGCTCACGGATAAAGCGCTCTGCCATCGCCTCTGCCGTAACGGCATCATGGATGGCGGCCTCGGCGGGAAAGGCTCGTTTGGATAACCACTCAAACAACGCTCCGGCCGGGCTGGCCGCGATACTCAATTGTGGATAATGGGTGTGAGTATCGATCAGCCCAGGTATCAGGAGGCAGCCGCGACGATCTTCAATAACCTGCCCCGCAGGCAGCTGTGCCTGCAGCGCTTTATACTCCCCAAGCGCTTTGATCCTTCCCTGTTCGATCCAGAGCAGGCCGTCCTGCAGGTGCTCGATTGCTTGCTCACCCTGTTCGGCTGGACTGGCCAAACAGTGCAGGACAGTCGCACGGATCACGCGAGAGGATGTAGTCTGACTCATGGCACGCAACACCTTCAGTTCAGCTGGCTAACGTACACAGGGTATATCCTCCCAGCGCGTGGTGTAAGAGGGAGACAGCCGCTCCCGCTTCATCGCCCACCCGGTGCGCATGCCCTGCCCTGCAAAAAATACCTGCCCACGGCCGCTTTGGTTGATGTGGTCCAGCACCTGCATCAGCTCTCGACTGCCAGGGAATACCGCCGGTGTATCAAACAGCTCCGGCTGGTAGCAGCCGGGTGCATGAAAATCCCCCAGCATAATGCCCGCTTTCATATAGAGGTGATCATCGCGCCAAATCTGACGCAGCAGCAGGACGGCTCGATTGATAATCACTCGACTGTCGTCATCGGGGATTGGCAGCTCGGCCGTGGCTGTATTGCTGTAAAAGGGCTCTCCCGGTCGAAAGGGGCTGGTACGGATGAAGACACTGACCACTTTGGCGAACTGGCCTTCCTGCCGCAGCTTTTCGGCGGCACGGGCAGCATAGGTGCAGACCGCCTGCTTCATCTCTTCAAACTGACTGATGCGCTGGCCGAATGAACGGCTGCAGATAATCTGCTGCTTCACCTCCGGCTGCTGCTCCAGTGACAGGCAGGACTCACCATTAAGTTCTCGGATGGTACGCTCCAGCACCACCGAAAAGCGCTGGCGTGCCAACCGAGGCGGCATGGCCGCCAGGTCAGCTGCCGTTTGCACACCCTGCTCCTGCAGCTGTCGGGTCAAGCGCCGCCCAACACCCCACACCTCACTGACCGGTACCCGCTGCAGCAGGCGTCGCTGGCGCTCGGGGCAGCTCAGATCGACCACTCCGCCTGTGGCCGGATACTGCTTGGCTGCATGATTGGCAAGCTTAGCCAAGGTTTTGGTCGGTGCGATGCCAACACCGGTGGCAATTCCCGTCCAGCGCAGGACCCGTTGGCGCATTTGCTGGCCAAATGTTTCAAGGCAATGAATATGATTAACGCCAGTGAGATCAAGAAAGGCCTCATCGATGGAATAAACCTCGACTGCCGGTGCCATGTCTTCAAGCACACTCATCACTCGGGCTGACATGTCGGCATACAGGGCATAATTCGAGGAGAAAACCGCCACCCCATAACGTCGGGCCAGTGCCTGAATCTGAAAAAACGGCACAGCCATACCAATTCCCAGCGCTTTGGCCTCAGGCGAACGTGCCACCACGCAGCCATCGTTGTTCGACAACACCACAACCGGAGAATGTTTAAGGTCAGGCCGGAATAGCTTCTCACAGGAGGCATAGAAGCTGTTACAGTCGACCAGTGCGAAGGTTTTGCTCATCCGCGCCTCATCTGTCTGACGACACCGACTACAACACCGAATATCTCCAACTCCTGCTCGGCTTTCACTTCAATGACCGGATAGCGACGGTTGCGCGGCAGTAGCCTGGGAGCAGGCTTGAGTTGCAACTCCTTGACCGTAAAATCGTTGTCGAGACTGGCCACAACCGTATCCCCACTGACAGCCTCCAGCGAACGATCCACCACCAAAATATCCCCCGGACAGATACCGGCTTCAAGCATGGAGTCACCACGAACACGAACAAAAAAAGTGGCGGCCGGACGCTGGACACACAATTGGTTCAAATCCAGCACCTGCTCCACATAGTCCTGCGCAGGAGAGGGAAACCCGGCACAGACCGATTCCAGTTGCAGAGGAATCCACAGCGGCTGAAACACCCCACCCCGACCGATAATCACTGCTGACATAGCTGCTAGCCCATAATGCTGTATTTATATACAGTATAATATCGCTCACCGGAGAGCTGTCCAGTGAAGATTCACTCACTTGTCATAACACCCTCTTGTGCAGCGCAGCAGACGTCACTATAATACTAATGTCTAACACACAAAGCTTGGGGAGTGTTGTTATGAAATTTAATCAATACACCGGTATTCCAAATGATGATCGCCGCATCCAGCAGGAGCTGATCGCCATGGGATATGCAGATCAGCCCTACAAGGCTGAGCCCGGCGCACTGTCGAAGCTGCTGTCTCAGACCGCAGAATTTCTGACCTGGATGCGCTGGAAGGGTGAAGTTGGCGTATACGGATGCCGTATCGGGGCAGACGCTGCCCGCCGGATGGAGGCAGTAACGGCTGCCTGATCCTGACACTTCGGTGTTTTTCCTTATCTGTTGTTTGTTGTTATTCCATCCGCTCCGGCTTGCCTGAGCGGATTTTTTTTGCCCGTCTATACTGCATTGACCTGCGACAGTATGTCGCAGGTTGTCAAAGCGCTACGTTGTGTATACTTTATAAGTAATATACTTATTATTAAAAGTAATAACGGAGGCGCAACCATGCACCCCTTTAAGGCTTCAGTACCTCAAAATCCCGGACGCCGCCGAATTCTGCAGATGGGGGCAGGCGCAACCGCTCTGTCTGCTCTGCCCTTCGGCTCAGCCTTTGCTCGTCAGGGCAGCAATGCACGCATCGTCATTCTTGGTGCTGGAGCTGCAGGCACCGCCATTGCCAATCGCCTCAACAACTCGCTTTCAGGCGCCAAAATCACCATCGCAGGTGAACGTCAACAACACCTGTACCAGCCCGGTTACACCCTGATCGCGTCAGGCCTCTGGCCCACTGACAAGGTCGCAACCAGTACCGCTGAATGGCTGCCATCCGGTGTCAGCTGGATTCCTTCTGATGTCAGCGAGTTCATGCCAGACCAACGCAAGGTCAAACTGACAAATGGTCAGGTACTGGAATATGACCTGCTGGTCATCGCCACTGGCTGCCAGTTGAACTACACCGATATTGAGGGCATGAGTACTGACCTTATCGGCCAAAAGGGTATCGGTAGCGTCTACGCCAGCCCTGCTGCGGCCAGTGCCACCAACATCCAGATCGAGTCACTGATCAGCAAAGGGTCGGGACGCGCCATTTTTACCCTCAGCAATACCGCCATCAAATGTGCTGGCGCCCCACTGAAAATGACGTTTACCACCCTGTCACGACTGGAGGATACCGGCAAGCGTGACCAATTCCAGGTGGACTTCTTTACTCCATTCCAGAACCGCGTGTTTTCAGTACCTGTATACAACGATTTCGTGCTGAACCGCTGGCAGGAGCAACAGGTCGGCCTCCACGATCAGCGCACGCTGGTCGGTATTGATGCGAGCAGCAAAACTGCATTGTTCTCGTCAGCAGATGGCCAGACAAAACGGGAATCCTATGACTTTATCCATGTCGTTCCTCCAATGAGCGCACCGGATGCAGTACGCCAGAGTGAACTGGCCTGGCAGGAAGGACCCATGGCCAATCAGTGGCTTGAGATTGACCAGTACAATCTGCAACACCGCCGCTACCCCGAGATTTTCGGTGTCGGCGATGTTATCGGCACTCCCTTCGGCAAAACGGCCGCCAGTGTGAAGAAACAGGCTCCCGTAGCAGAGGCAAATATTCTGTCCTATCTGGCGGGCCAGCCCCTGCTGGCGAAGTATGACGGCTACACCTCCTGCCCACTGATCACTTCAATTGGCCGTGCCGTGCTGGCCGAGTTCGGTTATGGCGGCGAACTAATGCCATCCTTCCCCTTCATCAGCCCGACCGAAGAGTCCTGGGCAGTGTGGGTAATGAAGGAAAAAATGCTGCAGCCGGCGTATTACGCCATGCTCAACGGACAGGTGTAGGAGGCAACAATGACTTTTGAAGGCGTCATCACGATTATTCTTTACTCGCTCAAGCCTTACTGGTGGTTATTGGTGCTTCTGCTGGTACCGCTGGTACTGACTCAGCTGTCAGGCTGGAAAAAGCATGGACCAAGACCCGGCTTCCTATACTTGCTGTGTGTCGTTGTAGGCATTGGAGCTGCACTGGTGGCCCCCGCACTGACAATGTCAAAACTGAGCTATGTTGCGACAACAACCGATTGGCTGTCGCTGCTGGCCGTTGCTGTCGGGGCAGCCATTTACTGCTTCCTTCTGCTCAGCCCGGTACTGCGCCGAGCCTCCTGAAAACGATCGGCTTGAAACTACCCGGAATCCATCCGGGTAGTTTCTGCGTACCCCAGACTGAATAATTGTCGATGAGGTATGCATGTCACCCCCCTGCCTGCGTCTGATTCTGGGCGACCAGTTAACACCGAACATCTCCAGTCTCAGGGATATGGCCCCTGAGCAGGATATGATTCTGATGTGTGAACTGGCCACCGAAGCCACCTATGTTCACCACCACAAGCAGAAGCTGGTATTGGTGTTGTCTGCCATGCGTCACTTTGCCCGTGAGTTGCGCCTGCTGGGCTTCAAGGTGCATTACGTTACGCTGGATGCACAGGACAACAGCGGCAGCTTCTTCAGCGAAATTGAATCCGTACTGGCTCGCTCAGGCTGCCGACATGTAGCACTGACGGAACCGGCCGAGTATCGCCTGCAGGATCAGTTCCGACATTGGCAGCAGCAGCACCCGCAATGGCAGATTGATATTCGCGAGGATGATCGTTTTCTCTGCAGCCATGACAGCTTCCGACGCTGGGCTCAAGACCGCAAGCAGCTTCGAATGGAGTATTTCTATCGACAGTTACGCCAGGAATACGGCATTTTGATGGAGCAGGGCCAACCGGCCGGCGGACAATGGAATTTCGACCGGGAAAACCGCAAGCCGCTGCCGGCCAATAGAGTCATGCCGACACAACCTCAGTTCATGCCTGATGAGATTACGCTGGATGTCATCAAACTTGTTGAAAGTCACTTCGGGCAGCACTTCGGGTCTCTTGAGTCGTTCAACCATGCCGTCACACGGGAACAGGCCCTGCTGCAACTATCACATTTTCTGGACAGCTCACTCCCCCTGTTTGGCGACTACCAGGATGCCATGCGTCAAGACGAGCCCTGGCTGTACCACTCTTTGCTCAGCACCAGCATCAACCTGGGATTGCTCAATCCACTGGAAGTGATTCAGGCGGCACAAGAGCAATGGCAGCAGGGGCAGGCTCCCTTGAATGCCGTTGAAGGTTTCATTCGCCAGATTATGGGTTGGCGTGAGTATGTTCGGGGCTTGTACTGGCTACATATGCCCGAATATGCCAGCCGCAATTACCTGAATGCCTACCGCTCTTTGCCCTCGTTTTTCTGGAGTGCCGACACCGATTTGAACTGTTTGCAGCAGTGCATTTCACAAACACGTGACTACGCCTACGCACACCATATTCAGCGTTTGATGGTGATCGGCAATTTCGCTCTGCTCGCCGGGCTTGACCCAGAGCAGGTCAGCCGCTGGTATCTGGAAGTCTATGCCGATGCCTACGAGTGGGTTGAGTTGCCGAACGTACTGGGCATGGTACTTTTTGCGGACGGTGGCGAGATGGCCAGCAAGCCCTATGCTGCAAGCGGCGCCTACATCAACCGCATGTCGAATTACTGCAAACACTGTCGTTATGACGTACGCCGCAAGTCCGGACCCGATGCCTGCCCATTCAACTACCTGTATTGGGACTTTATGGCGAGGCATGAGTCATTGCTGAGCCAAAATCCGCGACTTGGACTGACCTACCGGCAGCTGCACAAAATGGATGAAGAGCAACAACAGGTGCTGCAGCAAAGTGCCCGTATATTTCTGAAATCACTCGATCAGACAGACTAGCGCAGCAGCACCCCTAGAGAGCCTTCCGGCAGTTCGGACAACGGCATGCGACGGAAGGTTTTCAATTGGCTTTGACGCAATTTTTCCACCGCTTCAAGTGGCAGGCGGTCTGTCAGACGCAGGTAGCGATCCACCATTTTGAGGCGCTCGTCTCGTTTGGCTTCCTGATCGCGCGCGATCTCAAGAAACAGCTGTGCCAGATTAAGCAGGGCCGGCACATTGCCGGGATCATATTCGATGGCAAGACCAAAATAGCGGATCGCCTGAGATCCCTTGCCGGCCAGGTAGTGTTTGACCCCAAGCCGATTGACCTTGTCGCTCATCTCCGGGTCTCGACGAACCTGACGAGGCGCCTCTCTGGCCGAATCGTGCTCTGGTTCCGGTTCCAGCACAGGTACCGGATCGCCCGACAGGGTCAGACGCTCGCGTTCAAGCTGCAAAGGCTGACTGAGAGCAGAATTTCGGCGCTGAGCCTCCTCACTCAACCGCCGAGCCTCTTCCTGATCGCCCATATCCTCGCTTGCCTGAGCCCGCAACAGGGCTGTTCTGACCTTCAGCGCAGGATCCTTGGAAAAGTTGTATTCGGCATTGTTCAGAATGGAGTCCATATCATTGCGCAGCTCGATCTGGCGCCGCGAATCTGCACTTTTCATTTCGAGCCGCCTGATGTTCGCCAACCGCAGGTAGGGCTCCGGTGAGCGGTAGCAGCTACGCCGACCCAGCACGATCGATTTTCGGTAAGCACCTTCGGCCAGTTCAAGCACACGAGTCTGGGTCGCAACCCGCCCCAGCTCCATCTGCCGAGGAATACCCAGCGGAGCCTTGGCGGTCGCAACTTTAAGTGTCTCTCGCGCCTGCTCCAGATCACCGTTCTTTTCATGCACTTGAGCGCGCAAATCATATGCCGCGATCAGCAGCGGATAACTCTCGATCAAACTGTCGAGTAGATCTCCTGCTTCACTCAGCCTCTGCATTCCGATTAATGCCTGCGCCATGCACAGCCCCGTATCTTTGTCGGGGTCTTGCCAGAAAATCGGTTCAAGCACCTCATAGGCTTCGTCCGCTCGACCCAGCTGAGTCAAGAGGTTGGCTTTGATACGACGTGCATAGTCAATGTTGGGATCATGCCGAGGGATGTCATCGCAGGCCAGGACAGCACCCTCAAGGTCGCCCACCTCAATCGACTGCTCTACCGGCTTCAGCACCTGTTTGCGCAGCACCAGCTGGTCGAGCCGACTCTTGAGCTCATCAATGGAAAAAGGGCGTGTCAGCAGGTCATCAGGCCGACTGTCGATGGCGTGAAGCACCACCTCCTGTGAGGCATCACTGGTCATGAAGATCCAGCCAGCTGTAGGACGGATATAACCGAGAAAGCGAGCTTCCTCAAGCAGCTGCATACCCGTCACGGCGTCACTGCTGTTATGACCAAGCAGGATAATATCGAATTGTTCCTCCTCGATCAGCTGCAACACTTTTTCGTTCACGGTGGTTGCTTTCAGGTTTCTGACACCAAGCTCACGCAGCATGTAATAGATCGTAGAGCGCAGGTTACCGCTGCTGTCGATCAGCAAAACATTCTTGTCAGAGTAATCTACCTTGCGTGAAGCCACCGTGGCCTATCCACCCTATGCCAAACACTGTGTACCGACACACAAGGGCCGGTAATCAGCAGTGAGTATACAGGGCATGGACACACGCAAGAAGTATTCACGCAATGAGGAGGGGGATAAAAAAACACCGAGCGTTGGGTGAGAACACTCGGTGCAGAAGACAGTTCTATGCTGTGTGGACACTATAAAGAACCTGATGACGGTACGGCATGACATCGATCAATAGTTGGGTTAACCGCATGATAAAGACCGTCTTAAGACCAAGGCCTAAGCCTCTCGGGACGCCTTTTCCTCTAGAATGTTGACAGTAGAGGAGTATGCTAAAGCCATGACAACAGCATTTATCACCCACAAGGACTGCATGCTGCACAATATGGGGCCGGAACACCCGGAGAGCCCCGTGCGGCTGGTTGCCATTAACAAGGTACTGCAACGCACCGGGTTGCTGGATCAGCTGGATCAGCTGACCGCTGTTGAGGTAACTGAAGAGCAGGTATTACTCGCACACCATCACCTGCACCAGAAGCGGCTGGAAATGAAAGTGCCGGACTCGGGCGTGGTCTATACCGATGACGATACGGCCCTGTGTCCAGATTCTCTGAAGGCGGCAAGTCTGGCTGCCGGTGGCGTCATTCTTGCGACCAATCGCGTCCTGAGCGGCAAGGCGGAAAACGCATTTTGTGCGGTCCGCCCGCCGGGCCATCATGCCGAATACAACCTGGCGATGGGCTTCTGCTTCTATAACAACATTGCCATCGGCGCTGCCCACGCACTGCAGCAAGCAGGCATAGAACGAGTGGCCATTCTCGATTTCGACGTACATCACTGCAACGGTACTGTCGATATTTTCAAAGACCGCCCGGAAGTGCTGGTCTGTTCGACGTTCCAGCACCCCTACTACCCGGAGCGCTATCACGAAATCGATCGAGCCAACATCATCAACTGCCCAATACCGGCTCACAGCGACCCAAGTCTGTTTCATGATGCCATTGAAAAGTGCTGGCTGCCGGCACTTGAGGCGCACAAGCCTGACATGATCTTTATCTCGGCAGGCTTTGATGCCCACAAGGAAGATCCGATGGCCGACCTGAATCTGGATGAAGAGGATTACCGCTGGGTCACACAGAAAATCAAGGCATTTGCAGACCGACACTGTCAGGGTCGGATCGTGTCTGTCCTTGAGGGCGGATATAACCCGGTTCCACTGGCCTTCAGTGTACAGGCACACCTGGAAGTACTGGCCGGATTTTCAGAAGCCTGACGCGACACTCGCACAAACGAAAAAGGCTGCCGATGGGCCACTGCTGTCCCATAAATGGCAGCAAATGAGAAAGCCTGAATCCAAGTGAGTAAAATGAGAGTGCGACCAAACACTCTACTCACAAAGGATTCAGGCTTTGTCTCATCATAACACCGCGTTTCATCAGTTGCTCCAGCCTTTGTCCAGACACGATTTTGAGCGAACGGCTCGTGAGCATCATGTGGGGCAAAAGCTCCGTTCAGCTTCACGCTGGGATCAGTTCATTGGCATTGCGATGTCCCAGATTTCTGGCCGACAAAGTCTTCGCGACATCGAGTCTAGCCTCGCCAGTCAGCGGCATAAACTCTACCACCTCGGAGCCAAGCCGATTGCTCGCTCAACCCTCGCCCGCCTCAATGAGCAGCAGCCTGCCGAGCTCTATGAGGCCATCTTTTATAAGCTTTTGCAGCGCTGTTCTGTGCGTTCAAATGCGCATAAATTTCGCTTCAAGAATCCACTTTATTCACTCGATGCCAGCACCATCGATCTGTCATTGAATATTTTCCCCTGGGCAAAAATCCATCAGTCAAAAGCCGGTGTAAAGCTGCATACCGGCCTGAACAACGCCAGCTTAATTCCCGAGTTCGTTGCGCTCAGTGATGGCCGGGAAGGCGATTTGATTCAGGGGCGCCGGTTCACCTTCCCGGCAGGTAGTATCGTGGCTTTTGATAAGGGCTATGTTGATTACCGCTGGTATGGAGAGCTGACAAAACAAAAGGTTAGCTTTGTCACGCGACTGAGACCCAAAGCTGTTTATCAGGTGCAGAAATCGAATCCAGTACCTGCCAAGACGTCGGTTGAGTACGATCAAGTGATTGAGCTGAGCAGTCAGCACGCGCAAAAACAGCGCGCACCCACGCTTCGATTGGTGGGGTATAACTGCCCGGAAAGCGGTAAACACTTCCGCTTTATCACCAACAACTTCAAGCTGGCCGCGACGACGATTGCGGCGATCTATAAGGATCGTTGGCAGGTGGAACTCTTCTTCAAAGCGCTCAAGCAAAACCTGAAGATAAAGGCGTTTTTAGGTAACAGTAAGAATGCTGTGCTGACGCAGATCTGGATCGCCATGATCTGCTATCTACTGCTCTCGTTTGCTCGCCACAGCGCCCGGCAAGGCTGGAGCGTACAACGCATAATGCGAACACTTCAGGTGAGCTTGTTCGAACGCATACCCCTTTGGGCGCTACTTAATCCTCCTTCACTAAAGCCAGAAAAAAGGGACCCTCAAATGAGGATCCCTTTATGATCAAAAACTATGGGACAGCAGTGGCCGATGGGCAGCCTTTTTTGATATGTCACAGACAATTGTCAGCCGACAAACTTGATCATCACACCTGCCGCAACCGCCGAGCCGATAACACCGGCCACGTTCGGCCCCATGGCGTGCATCAGAAGGAAGTTCTGTGGGTTGGCTTCGAGGCCAAGCTTGTTGGAAACACGCGCAGCCATCGGCACCGCCGAGACGCCGGCAGAACCGATCAACGGATTGATGGCATTGCCGCCCTGCAGTTTGTTCATCAGCTTGGCCATCAACACACCCGCTGCCGTACCGATACCGAAGGCCACGATACCCAACACCAGAATACCCAGCGTCTGCATATCCAGGAACTTGTCAGCCGACAGTTTGGAGCCAACAGACAGACCCAGGAAGATGGTCACGATGTTTATCAGAGCGTTTTGCGCAGTATCGCTAAGACGATCAACCACGCCACACTCACGCATCAGGTTACCGAAGCAGAACATACCCAACAGTGGTGCCGCATCCGGCAGCAACAACGCGACCAGAATCAGCAGCAGAATCGGGAACAGAATCTTCTCGGTCTTGGATACATGACGCAGCTGGCTCATGCTGATCTTGCGCTCGGCCTCAGTGGTCAACGCACGCATGATTGGCGGCTGGATCATCGGTACCAATGCCATGTAGGAGTATGCCGCGACCGCAATGGCACCCAGCAAGTGGGGCGACAACATGCTGGCAACATAGATCGCAGTCGGGCCGTCAGCGCCACCAATGATACCGATGGCCGCCGCATCCTGAATGCTGAAATCCATAATGCCGAAGGCACTCAGGGCAACAGCACCCAGAACGGTTGCAAAGATGCCAAACTGCGCGGCAGCACCCAGAAAGAGTGTGCGCGGATTTGCCAGCAGCGGACCGAAGTCGGTCATGGCACCGACACCCATGAAAATCAGCAGCGGTGCCGCACCCGATGCAATTGCGATGCTGTAAAAGTTGTACAACATGCCGTTGCTATAACCGGCATCCTGAGCAACCAGACTCGCAGCCGCATGAATGCTTGCATTGGAGCTGTGATACGCCTCAGTGATCGCGTGTGGATCGTTACCGGCCACACCCAGCACGGAAGCAAGCTCACTTAGCACATGCGGTTTGGCAAAGTGAATTGCGTTCTCGACCGCCGAGAATGCCATACCGGCTTCTGGAATATTCGCCAGAATACCGCCGAAGCCGATCGGAACCAGCAGGAGCGGCTCAAAGTTCTTGCGGATCGCAAGATAGAGCAGCACCAGGCCGATGACTATCATCGTCAGCTGACCAACAGAGATATTGTATATCCCCGAGGCCTGCCAGAGTTCAATCAGGTTATCCATGCGGTACCACCTCAGGCCAGAGTCAGCAGGGAATCACCGACCTGAACGGCATCACCCTCTTTGACATCAACTGACACAACGGTACCGGCACGCGCAGCACGTACTTCGGTTTCCATCTTCATCGCTTCCAGGATCACCAGCACGTCGCCTTCCTGAACCGCCTGACCGGCAGCTACCTGAACTTTCCAGATGTTACCTGCCAGCGGTGCTGGAACCGGCTCACCTGAACCGGCAGCGGGAGCAGCTGCAGGAGCCGCTGCAGCGGGAGCAGCCGAAACGGAAGAGATGTCACCGCCTTCGGTAACCTGAACAACATAATTCTGGCCGTTGACGTTGATGGTATAAACTTCGGGACCGTTGTTTTTCTTGGCTGCCATGGGTTGTGCGTCCTCAAGCGTGGGTACAGGTTCAAAGGCGTCAGGGTTGCCGCGGTTTTCAAGGAATTTCAGGCCAATCTGAGGGAACAGTGCATAGGTGAGTACGTCGTCAATTTCGTGCTCGCCCTGCTCCAGCTTGATCCCCTTGTCGGTAGCAATCTGCTTCAGTTCGGTGGTCAGCTTGTCCATTTCCGACTCAAGCATATCGGCCGGACGGCAGGTAATTGCTTCCTTGCCATCAAGTACACGGGCCTGCAATTCGGCATTGTAAGGCGCTGGTGCAGCACCGTACTCGCCTTTCAGAATCCCCTGCACTTCCTTGGAGATGGTCTTGTAGCGCTCACCCATGAGTACGTTGATTACCGCCTGAGTACCCACGATCTGGGAAGTCGGAGTCACCAGCGGAATGTAGCCGAGATCTTCACGTACACGCGGGATTTCGGCCAGTACTTCGTCAAACTTGTCTGCTGCGCCCTGCTCCTTGAGCTGGCTTTCCATGTTGGTCAGCATGCCGCCCGGCACCTGAGCCACCAGAATACGGGAGTCGGTACCCCGCAGCGAACCTTCAAACTTGGCATACTTTTTCCGTACTTCACGGAAGTAGGCTGCAATTTCTTCCAGTGCCAGCAGATCCAGACCGGTATCACGATCCGTACCGGCCAATGCGGCAACAACTGACTCGGTGGCCGTATGGCCATAAGTCATGGACATGGAAGAGATCGCTGTATCAACCCGATCAACGCCAGCTTCAACCGCCTTAAGGATGGTCATGTCTGACAGACCGGCTGTCGCATGCGCGTGGAACTGAACTTCAAGGCCGGTCTGGGCCTTGAGACGAGAGATCAGATCAAAGGCGTTGTATGGTGTCAGAATGCCGGACATGTCCTTGATCGCGATGGAGTCCGCGCCCAGGTCTTCAAGTGTCTTGGCGTAATCAACCCACATCTCGATGGTGTGCACCGGGCTGGTGGTGTAGGAGATGGTACCCTGAGCATGCTTCCCACAATTTTTGACCGCCTTGATGGCACGATCAAGATTGCGAGGGTCATTCATTGCATCAAAGATACGGAACACATCAACGCCATTAGTGGCAGCACGCTCAACAAACTTGTCGACTACGTCATCAGCATAATGGCGGTATCCCAGCAGGTTCTGACCGCGCAGCAACATCTGCTGGCGCGTGTTGGGCATGGCGGCCTTGAGCTCGCGGATGCGTGTCCAAGGGTCTTCACCCAAATAACGGATACAGGAGTCGAAAGTAGCACCACCCCAGCTTTCCAGGGACCAGTAACCAATCTTGTCCAGCTTCTCGGCAATCGGAAGCATGTCGTCGAGTCGCATGCGAGTGGCAAACAGAGACTGATGCGCATCACGCAGGACGACGTCGGTAATGCCTAGCGGTTTTTTTACGTCGGACATGAGTTAGCCTTTATCTATCAGAGGTTCTTGTTCTTTGACCCGACTCACTTGGAGCGGTACTTATGTACCGCTGCGGTAAGGACAGCGATCAGCTCATCATTGTTGCCGGTCTGCACGCCAGCAGCTTGGGGGCGTGCTTTGACGACCTTGGGCGCAGGCTCAGGCAGATAACGGCCTATCAGCCGGGACATGATGCTGGTAATAAACACCAGTAGCGTCAGAAAGACGAAGACGAAACCCATGCCGAAGACCATCAGTGTGAGGCCTTCCGAGAACAGATTATCCATCTGTGGGTGCTCCTGTTGTAATTCGAAACCCTTTGGCCTGCCGGCGGCTTTTGGCCGCGCCCGGCTCACTGGGTTAGCAGAGCCAGAACGACAGACAGATGCTCAGACGGCATGCACCTGAACGTTCAGACTATCAGGTACACATGCACAATCAACCTGAGCTATTCTAACTCAGACCCCGGGGGCCATTGCAAGATTGTCGACAATCTGTAATTTTTTTACAGAAACAGGCCTTTAGAGCACTTGGCGCGACAATAATGTCGACATAAGTCTTTTTATGTCACGTTTAGGGGAACAATACCTATTAGCCTTTTGGCTAATTTACAGACAGGATGCAGAAAAAAGCCACTCAAGGAGTGGCTGGACGGTAGACTTTGACGTTGTTGTGGCCCTGTTCGCGCAAATGCTGCGCATGCATCTGTGACATTACACCCTTGTCGCAATACAACAGGTACTCACGCTCCGTTTCCAAATTCGGGAATTCACTTTCCAGCTTGTAGAAAGGGATAATACGAATATCACAGCCAGGCATGTTGAGCGGCTTGCGCTCCTGCTCGCGCGGGGGACGGATATCAACCAGCGTCTGATTCGGTTCGACTCGCGTCATCGCCTCAATCTCGGCATTGATGTCACGATTTTCTACGATTTCGTCAATACTGATCATCTCGGCCTGTTCCAACGCCCGATCAAGAGTATCAAAATCGAATTCCGCCTCTTCGCGTTCAATCCGATCGCGCTTGGCATGGGTTGTAGGCTTGTCAGAAATCACACCACAGTACTCAGGCATGGCACTGGCAAAATCAAACGCACCGATCTGGCGAGATATCTCAATAATGTCCGGCTTGTCCATGGTCACAAGAGGACGCAGCACCAGATGCTCGCAGCTCTCATCGATCAGGCGCAGGTTCGGCAATGTCTGGCTGGACACCTGAGCCACACTCTCACCGGTCACGATGGCGTTCAGCTCCATTCGGTCAGCGACCCGGTCAGCGGCGCGCATCATCATGCGCTTAAGCACGACGCCCATATGCGAGTGGTGCACGGACTGCAGGATTTCGCCAACCACTTCCTCGAAGGGAACCGTAATGAACTTGACGCGCGCAGAGGCCCCATAGCGCTTCCACAGATACAGCGCGACCTGCTTGACACCGATTTCATGGGCATGGCCACCCAGATTAAAGAACAGGAAGTGTGTTTTACTGCCGCGGCGCATGGTCATGTATGACGCCACAACCGAGTCAAAACCACCCGAAATCAGCGACAGTACATCTTCCTGAGTCCCCAGTGGATAGCCTCCCAGCCCCTGATGAATGGCCGTAACGACAAACAGGGTCTCGTTGCGCACTTCCAGATCGACCCAAACCTCTGGGTTGCGAACATCAACCCCAGCCGCATCGGTATGCTGGCGCAACCCGCCGCCGACATAGCGCTCCAGTTCAACCGAGGTAAAGTCATGATCACCACTGCGCCGCACTCGCACCTTGAAGGTTTTGCCGCGCAGGCGCTCTGCATAGGCATCACGTGTCAACTGAAAGACCTGATCGAAGTCCTCCAGGGGGTACTCCTGCACCTCCACGATCGACTGAATGCCCGGCACTCGCTGCATCTCATCAACCAGACGCGCACTCAACTCGATATCCTGACCCGGAAAACTGATCTCCACTTTGTCCCAGTGACCACTGACCTTGACGCGCTCATCGACACGCTGCAGCAGGATTTGAAGATTGGTTTGCAGGCGCTGAATCAAGCGACGGCGAACAGGACGACTCTTGATCGTAATCTCGGGAAAAAGCTTGGCAATGAATTTCATGAGTGTTCCGGAATCTGTGATTCGGGTCGGGTAACCAGGTTGATCGGGAAGGGGTAAAAAACGGATGGCGCGCCCGAGAGGATTCGAACCTCTGACCGCCTGGTTCGTAGCCAGGTACTCTATCCAGCTGAGCTACGGGCGCATACCGATGGGGAAGAAAAGATGGCGCGCCCGAGAGGATTCGAACCTCTGACCGCCTGGTTCGTAGCCAGGTACTCTATCCAGCTGAGCTACGGGCGCACACATGTTTTTCTAAAGCATTGTTGAGTAATGGCGCGCCCGAGAGGATTCGAACCTCTGACCGCCTGGTTCGTAGCCAGGTACTCTATCCAGCTGAGCTACGGGCGCACAATGGCGGTGAGTGAGGGATTCGAACCCTCGATACCTTGCGGTATACGCCCTTAGCAGGGGCGCGCCTTCAGCCACTCGGCCAACTCACCTCGTCAACAACGGCGCATATGTTACAAGACTGATTTTAAAAAGAAAAGGAATATTTTGAAAAACTTATTCCTGATCAGGCTCTTGTGACTTTTCACGCTGAATACGCTGATAGATCTCTTCGCGATGAACGGAGACATCCTTGGGTGCATTAACACCAATACGTACCTGATTGCCTTTTACACCAAGCACAGTGACAGTGACATCGTCACCGACCATGAGGGTTTCGCCTACGCGGCGGGTTAGAATCAGCATTGTGGCTCTCCTTAGTTTAGTCCTGGGGTGCTGAGTTCCGGTTTTTCTGAAACGAGCACAGCACCTTCCACCTTATATGTCCTTAGACCATCCAGGTATCATGGCGACGCTGGCCGTTTCAGGCCTTGGGGGCCTGCAGCCGTTACTATAGAACAGATGCAGGCCGCCGTCATCTGATACTGTCGTTACTCGCGGACTGTATCAGATGAGTCCAGATCGAACGCCGAGTGCAACGCCCGTACTGCCAGCTCCAGATATTTTTCGGCGATCACTACTGATACCTTGATCTCAGACGTTGAGATCATCTGGATGTTGATATTTTCACCTGCAAGTGCATCAAACATCTTGCTGGCAACCCCCGCATGGGAGCGCATTCCAACACCTACGATCGATACCTTCGCGATCTTATTGTCTCCGACACATTCGCGGGCGCCAAGTTCCTGCACAACCTGCTCAAGCACCTGCTGTGCTTTATCATAGTCGTTTCTGTGCACTGTAAAGGTAAAATCGGTGGTCTGATCGGCACCAATGTTCTGCACGATCATATCCACTTCGATATTGGCACGGCTGATTGGCCCCAGTATCCGGGACGCAACGCCCGGAATATCAGGCACACCAACGACAGTCAGCTTGGCTTCGTCACGATTGAACGCTATACCCGAGATAACCGGCTTTTCCACAGTTTCATCATCCTCTATCGTAATCAGTGTACCGGGACCATCCTGAAAGCTGGATAACACCCGCAGCGGCACCTTGTACTTGCCGGCAAACTCAACGGAACGAATCTGCAACACCTTGGAACCAAGGCTGGCCATTTCCAGCATCTCTTCAAAGGTGATTTTCTCCAGTCGACGCGCACCTTCGACCACACGCGGGTCGGTGGTATAGACACCGTCCACATCCGTATAGATTTGGCACTCATCCGCTTTCAACGCTGCTGCCAGTGCAACGCCCGTCGTGTCGGAACCACCACGCCCCAGAGTCGTAATATTGCCCTCAGGATCAACACCCTGAAACCCTGCCACAACCACAACTCGCCCCTGGTCCAGATCAGACCGTATACGGTCTGTCTCGATATCCTGGATGCGGGCCTTGGTGTGATATTGGTCAGTCAGAATGCGTACCTGACCTCCCGTGTAGGAACGGGCGTCCACGCCACGGGCTTTCAGCGCCATGCACAGCAGTGCAATGGTCACCTGTTCACCGGTAGACACAAGCGTATCCATTTCACGCGGATCAGGACGCTCCTGGATCTCGTTGGCCAGCGCAATCAGTCGGTTGGTTTCACCGCTCATTGCGGATACAACAACAACCACGTCATGCCCCTGCTGACGAAAGCCCTTGACCTTTTCGGCCACCGCTTCGATGCGCTCCACAGAGCCGACCGAAGTGCCGCCGTATTTCTGTACGTATAACGCCATTTCAGTGTTTCCATCCGGCTGCCGGTGCATTGAACACCGGCAGGCGCCTGTATTTTCAGTTACAGGCTTGCCGCAACCAGTTCGGGCACCGCCTGCAGCGCAGCGGGAACAGCACTTACATCGGTGCCTCCACCCTGCGCCATGTCTGGGCGCCCGCCCCCCTTACCACCCAGCCGTGAGGCCAGCTCACGCACCAGGTCACCTGCCTTGATCTGACCGGTCAGATCCTTGGTCACCCCGGCTATCAGGCTGACCTTGTCATCCTGTGCAGTCAGCAGAACCACGACACCGCTGCCCAGTTTGTTCTTAAGCTGATCAAGTGTGTCGCGCAACGCCTTGGGCTCAACACCTTCCAGCTTCGCAGCCAGCACCTTGATACCGTTTACGTCCTGTACCTGGCTAAGCAGATCACCACTTTGAGCACTGGCAAGCTTGGCTGCCAGACGCTCAAGCTCTTTCTCCAGTTGACGTGCGCGTTCGTTCAGACCGCGCACTTTTTCCAGCGCGTTCTCACGCGAACCCTTCAGCAGGGCCGCGATTTCGCCAAGTGCCTGTTCGTTGCTGTTAACCCAATTCAGCGCCTGAACCCCGGTGACGGCCTCAATACGGCGCACACCCGAGGCAATACCGCTCTCAGCGACGATTTTAAGCAAACCGATATCACCGGTGCGACGGGCATGAGTGCCGCCACACAGTTCTACCGAGAAGCCTTCGCCCATGGTCAGAACACGGACATCGTCGTCATACTTTTCACCAAACAGAGCCATGGCCCCCCGGGCCTTGGCGGCTTCCAGCTGCATCAGCTCGGTTTCAACCGCCGAATTGGCACGAATCTGGTCGTTGACCAGGGTTTCAACCGTCTGGATCTGCTCGGCTGTCATCGCCTCAAAATGGGCAAAGTCGAAGCGCAGGCGCTCTGCATTCACCAAAGAGCCCTTCTGCTGCACATGATCACCCAACACCTTGCGCAGGGCTGCGTGCAACAGGTGTGTCGCTGAATGGTTCAGCGCCGTTGCCTGACGCTTGGCCATGTCAACTTCTGTTACAACCTGATCCCCAACCTGCAGCACACCTTCGCCAAGCTGACCATGGTGCAGGTGGTGACCGCTTTCTTTGGTACAGTCGCGGACAGTGAACTGGCCACGATCCCAGCGCAACACACCCTGATCACCCGCCTGACCACCGGATTCGGCATAAAAGCTGGTATTTTTCAGAACCACTACGCCGCTCTCGCCCGCGGAAAGCTGATTCACTTCCTCGCCCTCGCGGAACAGCGCGATTACCTCAGAGCGGTCTTCAAGGCTGTCATAGCCGTTGAACGCCGTGCTGCCCTCCAGCTTGATCTGTTCGTTGTAGTCGACCGAAAACTGGCCTGAGGCACGAGCACGCTCGCGCTGAGCATCCATTTCACGCTCGAAACTTTCCATATCGATACTCAGATCATGCTCACGCGCCACATCAGCTGTCAGGTCAACCGGGAAGCCGTAGGTATCGTACAGACGGAAAACGGTTTCACCCGGGATCACATTGCCTTCGAGGCCGCTGATCGCCTGCTCAAGCAGTTGCATGCCATGCTCAAGGGTCTTGGCAAACTGCTGCTCTTCCTTCAGAAGGATACGTTCAACCTGGTCCTGCAGCTTGGCCAGCTCGGGATAGGCCTCGCCCATCTCCTTGACCAGAGGCGCTACAAGCTTATGGAAAAACGGCTCTTTTGCACCCAGTTTATTACCGTGGCGGATGGCACGACGCATAATGCGGCGCAGCACATAGCCGCGACCTTCGTTGGACGGCAACACACCATCGGTAATCAAAAAAGCGCATGAACGGATATGGTCTGCGATCACGCGCAGGGATTTGCTGTCGGTATCATCCAGACGAAGCACTTTGGCGGTAGCAGCGAGCAGGTTGCGGAACAGATCAATCTCGTAGTTGCTGTGCACGTTCTGCATTACCGCAGCAACACGCTCAAGCCCCATGCCAGTATCGATGCTCGGACGCGCCAGCGGCTCCATGCTGCCATCCGCAGAGCGGTTGTACTGCATGAACACCAGATTCCAGATCTCTATATAACGGTCACCGTCTTCATCCGGGCTGCCCGGAGGACCACCAGCCACATCAGGGCCATGGTCGAAGAAGATTTCCGTGCAGGGACCACAGGGGCCGGTATCACCCATGGCCCAGAAGTTGTCTTCATCCAGTTTTGAGAAGCGCTCGGGGTTAACCCCCATCTCCTCTTTCCAGATTTTCTCGGCTTCATCGTCGGTATAATGAACCGTTACCCACAGGCGCTCTTCCGGCAGCCCCAGGCGCTTGGTCAGAAATTCCCAGGCAAAACGAATCGCTTCGCGCTTGAAATAATCACCGAAGCTGAAGTTGCCCAACATTTCAAAAAAGGTGTGGTGACGCGCTGTATAACCAACATTTTCAAGGTCGTTATGCTTGCCACCTGCACGCACACAGCGCTGTGAAGTCGTGGCACGGGAGTAGGGACGCTTGTCAGAGCCGAGGAACACATCCTTGAACTGAACCATACCCGCATTGGTGAACAGCAGTGTAGGGTCATTACCCGGAATCAGCGGACTCGAGGCAATGATTTCATGCCCCTGCTGGTTAAAGTAGTCAAGAAATGCCTGGCGGATTTCCGCACTTGTCATGTAGTTCATATAAGGTCCGTTGCGTCTGTACTGGTTGGCACGACAGGACCGCCCGCCCAGTTGCAGGAACGGCGGTCATATGTACGCAAAAATAGCGGACAAGTATATAACGCGAACAAAAAATGTACGATAGCTTTTCTGCCCTGCAACGCCTGAATTTACTCACTTCCTTCACACTTTATCGCGCGCTTGGCATCATCGAACGAGAATCCACGATTGACCAGAAAACGCATGCGGCGTGCATACTCTTTTGGATCAGCGGGTGGCTGATCACCAAAACGTCTCTGACAGCACTCCAGCGCCTGTTGATAACTGTCTGGAGACTCATCTTCCAGTGCCTGCTCGATAAGTTCGGGCCCCAGCCCTTTTTGACGCAGTTCCTGCCTGATCCGCATGGCACCGTAGCCCGAGCCAAAACGGCTGCGGGTAAAAACATGCGCAAAGCGCTCATCACTCTGATATCCATCTGCCACAAACTGATCCAGTACCTTCCGTAACAGTTCAGCATCTTCACAGCGACGCCCCAGCTTTTGCTCCATTTCGGCACGGCTATACTCTCGCCGCCCCAGCAGCGCAAACGCTGCATTGCGCAGCTCAGCTTCAGTTTCCAGTAACCTGGCCATGATAAGACTCCATAACGACAACAGGGGCCACAAAGGCCCCTGTTGTTAAATCATCTGCCGTATGCCTGAATCAGAGATCCAGCTGACCGGCTTCTTCCGACTGTTCCTGTGCAGCCTTTGGCTGAGGCACACTCAGAAGCTGAGCACGGATTTCCGCTTCGATTTCCTGCGCGATGTCCGGATGCTCTTCCAGGTATTTGGCGGCATTGGCTTTACCCTGACCGATTTTATCACCCTTGTAGGCATACCAGGCACCAGACTTGTCCACCAGTCCCTGCTGTACACCCAAGTCAATCACTTCACCCATATGGTAGATGCCCTGACCGTACAGGATCTGAAATTCGGCCTGGCGGAAGGGTGGTGACACTTTGTTTTTTACAACCTTGACGCGGGTTTCGTTACCGGTAATTTCATCGCCCTGCTTCACCGCACCGATGCGACGAATATCCAGGCGTACGGAGGCATAGAACTTGAGTGCATTCCCCCCGGTTGTGGTCTCGGGGTTACCAAACATTACACCGATTTTCATACGAATCTGGTTGATAAATACCAGCAGGCAGTTGGACTGTTTTACACTGCCGGTCAGCTTACGCAGTGCCTGAGACATCAGGCGCGCCTGTAGACCGACATGGGAATCGCCCATTTCACCTTCAATTTCGGCCTTGGGCACCAGTGCCGCAACCGAGTCCACAATGATCACATCGACCGCCCCAGAACGTGTCAACATGTCGGTAATTTCCAGCGCCTGCTCACCGGTATCCGGCTGGGAGACCAGCAGGGCATCCACGTCGACACCCAGTTTTTCGGCATAGTTCGGATCCAATGCATGTTCGGCATCCACAAATGCACACACCTTACCCTGCTTCTGGGCTTCGGCTATAACCTGCAGCGTCAGTGTGGTTTTACCTGAAGATTCCGGACCATAAATCTCAACCACGCGGCCAAAGGGCAGACCGCCTATACCAAGAGCGATATCCAACCCCAGTGAACCGGTTGAGACCGCAGGAATCGCTTCACGCGGCTGATCGCCCATGCGCATAACTGCGCCCTTGCCGAATTGACGTTCAATCTGCGACAGTGCCGCATCCAGCGCTTTCTTTCTGTTAGCGTCCATCGGTAAACCTTTTTAGCCGGGTGGTTAAAATACTGTATGTCTGAACAGTATTATTTCACAACCTGAGCAGAATGCAACCACTCAATGCCTCACTGTGGCAGGTAAGCCAAAATCCCTTCCAGGGCCTGCTCCACTGCCTGCTGACGAATTGCATCGCGATCGCCATTAAAAAAACTCAGACAGGTTACTGTGGGGTGACCCGTAATGGCCCACGCCAGCCAGACAGTGCCCACCGGACGATCTTCGGTGCCACCTTCAGGGCCAGCGATGCCGCTGATGGCGACAGCAATATCGGCTTCACTGTTGTGCAAAGCACCTTCGGCCATCTGCGCTACCACCGACTCACTCACGGCACCGTTGCGTTCAAGCACGTCGAGATCCACACCCAGCATTTTTTGCTTCGCCGTATTGGAGTAGGACACGAAACCGCAGTCAAACCAGCCTGAACTGCCGGGCACAGCTGTCACCGCCTGTGCCACCCACCCTCCGGTACAGGACTCGGCCGTCGCCAGTTTGATACCTTTCTGCAACAGTGTTTCACCTACCTTTTGTGCAAGGTTTTTCATCAATCCAACTCCAAGCGGGCGACTACGCAGGCCGCCACGATTCACGTACAATCCTGACATTAAAACCCCGCACGGTGATCGATTCAATCCCCGGACAACAGGACGACCCAAACAGCATGTCAGTGGCAGCGCCGAACACCCAACATACTCCCATGATGCAGCAATATTTACGCATTAAGGCTCAGCACCCGGACCAGCTGATGTTTTACCGCATGGGTGACTTCTATGAACTGTTCTATGACGATGCCAAAAAGGCTGCCCAGCTACTCGATATTTCACTGACGGCACGGGGCAAATCAGCCGGTGAGCCGATTCCGATGGCAGGCATCCCCTATCATTCAGCCGAGGGTTATATTGCCCGTATCGTCAAGGCGGGTGAGTCGGTGGTGATCTGTGAGCAGGTCGGCGACCCTGCCACCAGCAAAGGGCCAGTCAAACGCGAAGTGGTTCGCATTGTGACCCCCGGCACATTGAGTGACGAAGCGCTGCTGGATGAGCATCAGGACAATATTCTGATGGCGATCAGCACACAGGGTGAACAATTTGGGCTGGCAATGGTGGATATCAGCTCGGGGCGCTTCAGCCTGTTTGAAATAGAGGGACATAATGCTCTGCAGGCGGAATTGGAACGGCTACGCCCTGCCGAACTGCTCTACCCGGACGACTCCGGTCTGCCGCAGCTGCTTGGCAAGCGTCCCGGCAGTCATGGTCGCCCGCCCTGGGAGTTTGAGTCTGACACCGCTCGACGTCTGCTGTGTGATCAGTTCAATACCCGTGATCTGAGCGGCTTCGGCTGTGACCATCTGCCCCTGGCGATCAGCGCAGCCGGATGCCTGCTGCAGTATGCTCGTGATACCCAGCGCAGCACACTGCCCCATATCCGTCGTATTCAGATAGAGCAGCATGACGAAGCCGTGATTCTGGATGCAGCAACACGGCGCAACCTTGAGCTGGATCTGAACCTGTCAGGCGGTCGCAGCAATACGCTGGCCTCGGTATTGGACAAGTGCCGTACGCCGATGGGCAGCCGCCTGTTACGCCGGTGGTTGCACCGTCCGCTGCGTGACCGCGTCACACTGGAGGGACGTCAGGATGCGATTCGTTGGCTGATTGAGTCAGGCCGCAGTGAGGATATCAGTGAGCAGCTGCGCTTGATCGGTGACATGGAGCGTATTCTGTCCCGTGTCGCCCTGCGCTCTGCCCGCCCACGAGATCTGGAACGCCTGCGCAACGCACTGGCTTCACTTCCGGGTCTTCAGCTATTGGTCCAGCCCGCTGATGCACCCTTGATCAAGCAGCTCGCCAGCTCAATTGCCACCTTCCCTCAGATGACCGAATTGCTGCAACGCGCAGTCATTGATGGTCCGCCGGTCGTAATCCGCGACGGCGGTGTGATTGCCACCGGTTACGATGCCGAGCTGGACGAGCTGCGCGGCCTCAGTGAAAACGCCGGCGATTATCTGCTGCAGCTGGAACAGCGCGAGCGTGCACGCACCGATATCGCCACACTCAAGGTGGGGTATAACCGGGTGCATGGTTACTATATCGAAGTCACCAAGGCACAGGCGATCGACATGCCGGCAGACTATATCCGCCGCCAGACCCTGAAAAATGCCGAGCGCTTCATCACGCCGGAACTGAAAGAATTTGAGGACAAGGCACTGAGTGCCAAAAGCAAGGCGCTGGCACGGGAGAAAGCACTCTACGATGAATTGATCGAAACGCTGGCAGCCGAACTCGGGCCTTTGCAGGAATCCGCCTCGGCACTAGCTCAACTGGATGTACTGAACACTCTGGCCGACCGTGCCGCTGCCCTTGAATACCAGCGCCCACAACTGGTTGAGGAGCCCTGCATTCGTATCAAGGGCGGCCGTCATCCGGTGGTCGAGGCGGTGCTGGACACTCCGTTTGTAGCTAATGACCTTGAGCTGCATCCGGAACGGCGAATGCTGGTCATCACCGGCCCCAACATGGGCGGCAAGTCCACCTACATGCGTCAGGCGGCACTGATCACGCTACTGGCACATATCGGCAGCTATGTACCGGCACAGGCCGCCCGCATCGGCATCGTCGACCGTATTTTCACCCGCATGGGCTCTTCGGACGATCTGGCTGGCGGACGCTCTACCTTCATGGTCGAAATGACCGAAACTGCCAACATTTTGCACAATGCCACCGAGCGCAGCCTGGTGCTGATGGACGAGGTGGGTCGGGGCACCAGCACTTTTGATGGCCTGTCACTGGCCTGGTCCTGTGCCGAGTATCTCGCCCGTGAAGTTAATGCCTTCACCCTGTTTGCCACCCACTACTTTGAGCTTACCGCCCTGCCCGAGCAGGCGACGGGCGTCGATAACGTGCATCTGACCGCCGTCGAGCACAATGATCACATTGTATTCATGCACGAAGTACAGCAGGGCCCGGCCAGCCAGAGCTATGGCCTGCAGGTTGCTCAGCTGGCCGGCATTCCGGCACAGGTCATCCGTCAGGCTCGTGACAAGCTGGTACTGCTGGAGCAGGACAGCCGCAGCAGCGCCTGCCAACCGGCCCGAAATCCCGAGCCACCTGCAACAAGCCAGAACGGCCCGGTTCAGAACGACCTGTTTGTGACCGCAGCCCCCTCTGCTGCCGAGCTGCAGCTGCGCGAGCTGCAACCGGATGAGCTGACACCTCGTCAGGCACTTGAGGCACTTTACAACCTCAAGCAGCTGCTGCAATGAGACAAACAACGCTGGGGCACTATACTGCAAACAGAATGATCAACCGGAGCTGATCCATGACCTATATCGTGACCGAGAACTGCATCCGCTGTAAGTACACGGACTGTGTCGAGGTATGTCCCGTGGATTGTTTCTACGAAGGACCAAACTTTCTGGTGATTCACCCGGACGAGTGCATCGACTGCGGACTGTGTGAGCCGGAGTGCCCAGCAGACGCCATTCTGCACGAGGATGACCTGAGCGATGCGCAGGAGATTTACTTTCAGCTGAACACGGAGCTGTCCGAAATATGGCCCAATATCAATCAGCGCAAGGCGCCACTGACTGATGCGGACAAATGGAATGGTGAGCCGGACAAGCTCCAGTATCTGGAGCGCTAGCGAGGCTTGAAGCGTTCATATTTGAAAAATGTGCCGGTCGCATACCGGCACGTTTTTACTGCAGCAGATCTTCTCCGCTCAGACCGTTCTTCTCCACAATTTCACGCAGCTTGCGCAGAGCTTCAACTTGAATCTGACGTACTCGTTCACGCGTCAGGCCAATTTCCTGCCCGACCTGCTCCAACGTGCTCATTTCATAGCCGCGCAGACCGAAGCGACGCGACAGTACATCGGCATGCTTTTCAGGCAACATCTCCATCCAGCGATTGAGATTGCCGCTGATGTTATTGTTCTGCAACAGCGTTTCGGGATCAAGCGCATCCAGATCGGGAATCGTATCCAGCAGAGGCTTGTCAGCTCCCTGCCCAGCCGGGATATCTACCGAGCTGACACGCTCGTTCAATCCCAACATCCGCTCTACATTCGCGACGGGCTTGTCAACGAGTGCTGCGATCTCTTCAGCTGTAGGCTCATGATCCAGCTTTTGTGCCAACTCACGGGATGCCCGCAAGTACACGTTCAGCTCTTTCACTACATGTATCGGCAGGCGAATCGTGCGTGTCTGGTTCATGATGGCGCGTTCGATAGTCTGTCGAATCCACCAGGTCGCATAGGTCGAAAAACGGAAGCCCCGCTCGGGATCGAATTTTTCCACCGCGCGAATCAGGCCGAGGTTACCCTCTTCGATCAGATCAAGCAGTGTCAGCCCACGGTTGATATAACGCCGTGCGATCTTGACCACCAGACGCAGGTTGCTCTCGATCATCCGTTTCCGGGAGGCCTCCTCTCCCTTGAGAGCTCGCCTGGAGAAATAGACCTCCTCTTCCGCCGTCAACAACGGGGAAAAGCCGATCTCGTTGAGATAAAGCTGAGTTGCATCCAGCGACTTGGCGTTAACCAGGTCCTGATGCGCCATGGAACCTCTGCCGCGCCCGCTGTTCAGAAACTCTGGCGGTTCAGACTCGCTGCTGTCAGCGTCATCACTGTCTTCATCGGCAACATTGAGCGTTTCTTCTTCATCGTAGCGGTCTTCAGTGTCATCAAACTCAGCATCGTTGCTCTGGGCTGACACGCGGTATTCTGTACCTTTACCTACGGTTTCCATTTTTCACCCCCAGGTAGTCAAGATGATCAGATCATCTCTACATGGCCATCATTATTGTTTTTATCATTGTTTGGGCAAATATCGTAATGGATCCACCGGATTCCCGTCACGGCGAATCTCGAAGTGAAGCATCGTACGCGTTGCCCCCGTATTGCCTATCTCGGCAATTTTCTCACCCGCTTTAACCTTATCACCCTCACGCACAAAAATGCGACTGTTATGCGCATATGCACTCAGATAGCGCTGGTTATGGTTAAGAATCACAAGATTGCCGTAACCCAACAAGCCATTTCCGGCATAGACCACTTCGCCACCGGCCGCGGCCTTGACGGGTTCACCGGCGTTACCGGCAATATCCAGGCCCTTGTTTGCAGGTTCTCCACCACCGAAACGACTGATGATTCTGCCCTTGTGCGGCCATTGCCAACTGACGGCACCGTTACCTCCGGAGCTGGCGGAAGAAGGCTTGGATGGTGCTGGACTGGAAGAAGGTGTGCGGGCAGTCGCTTCTGAGCGGTTGGTGTTAGTTGCGGTTCGCGCCGTTGTTGTTGAGGCAGCAGGAGCTGGACTTGAGGGCTTGGGTGCAGCTGTCGAGCCAGTTGCGGCCTTTGAGCCGCCGGGCGACCTCAGCGTGAGCGACTGCCCCGGGTATATGAAGTAGCGACTGTCGATGCCGTTCCAGCGGGCAACTTCGCGGTAATCAAGCCCATAACGAAACGAAATGGAATACAGGGTATCACCGCGCTGGACCCGATAGCTGGCAGGCGCAGGGCCTCTGGCCTCGCTGCGTGCACCCAGAGAGCGCTCGGACACGGGAGCATAGCCGCTCGAACATCCCTGCAGCAGGAGCAATAGCGATATCAGCCAGAGCAGCAGAGGATTCGGCAACAGGGTCTCCCATCTTCAGGTTTTCTGTCGATCCAACAGTATACCCAGTGCAGCACCAACCAGCATCAGCAGCAGCGCGGGCCAGAACCAGTCATTGAGCCCGGTCAGAGCTTCGAAACTGCCCGGCAGAAGATTCTGCTGCAGCACCGGCACCTCTTCTCCCTTGCTGTTGATGGTGTAGGACAGCGTGTATTTCCAGGGCCATACCTTGTTGAGGGAGCCAAGCATAAAACCACCCAGCAGGGCCAGTGTCATCATTCGATGGTGGTGGAACGCCCAGCTCAATACACGGGAGAAGCTCAGAAGCCCGACCACACAACCTGCCATAAACACCAGCAGAATAGCCCACTCCAGAGCCTTGATTGCACCCAGAATGGGCGCATACATCCCCATCAGCAACAGAATGAAACTGCCTGAGATGCCCGGCAAAATCATGGCACAGATAGCAATCATACCCGCAAGGAATATAATCAGGCTTGAGGGTTCTACACTGCCCGGTGCCTGTTCGGTAATGATGTAGGCCAGCAGCACCCCTGTGGCGAATGTAGCCATGAGGTTCATATTCCAGCCTCG
Organism: Marinobacterium sp. MBR-111; assembly: GCF_040547585.1. Classification (NCBI taxonomy): domain Bacteria; kingdom Pseudomonadati; phylum Pseudomonadota; class Gammaproteobacteria; order Oceanospirillales; family Oceanospirillaceae; genus Marinobacterium; species Marinobacterium sp. MBR-111. The sequence goes on along the minus strand of NZ_JBEPQA010000003.1, from coordinate 180,273 downwards.
AACATGCCGGGCGACACTCCAGGTAGACGCCAGTATTAAGCCGAAAAAGAATGACCAGAGCAGGATCGGGTACTCGTCCAACAGATAGAGCACAACCCGCGAGATGGTTAACAGGCTCAGCAAAATACCTGACACCAGCGCCAACAGAAAACTGCCGTTGATGTAGCGCCAGCAGGACATCAGTCCTTCGTTGAACAGAATACGCACCGCTTCAGGGTTAAACTGTTTAATACTGTCGATCAGCTCTTCGTATATACCGGTGATGAATGCAATGGTGCCGCCGGAAACACCAGGGACGACATCAGCAGCTCCCATCATCATCCCCTTGCCGGAGAGGACCAGATAATCCTTCTTGCTTCGCATCGAGCCTCCTTGCAACCCGTCAGCGCACAGTGCCGCTGAGCAGTGGCACAAAGCGCACGGCTTCCAGCGTTTCGGTTTCGTACTTGTCTTCGGTCACACGTGTAATCCGCTTCAGTATCTGTTCGTCATGACCGACGGGGATCACCAACCGCCCTCCAACTGCGAGCTGCTCCAGCAACTCGTGAGGTATTTCGCGTGGCGCGGCAGTCACCAGAATTCCGTCAAAGGGTGCCTTTTCAGGCCAGCCCATGCCACCGTCGGTATGGCGCAGCATCACATTGTGCAACTTCAGCCGCTGCAAACGTTTGCGCGCCTTTTCCTGCAACGGACGAATGCGCTCAACGCTGAACACCTGATCCACCAACTGTGCCAGTACGGCTGTCTGGTAGCCAGACCCGGTACCCACCTCAAGTACCTTATTGAGCGACTCACCCTCCAGCAAAAGCTCTGTCATGCGGGCTACGATATAAGGCTGCGAAATCGTCTGGTTATAACCGATGGGAAGGGCCGTATCTTCATAGGCCCGATGTGAAAGCGCCTCATCTATGAAGATATGGCGTGGCGTATCTCGAACCACATTCAGCACTTCTTCACTGATCACACCCTGATCACGCAAGCGCTGAGCAAGTCGGTCTCGGGTACGGCGCGAGGTCATGCCTATACCCTGCAGATCCATGTCGATCACAGCAGCCCCTCCAGCCAGTCCCCCAGATTGTCCATGCCCGTATAGTGGGTCATGTCGATCTGCAGCGGTGTGACGGAGACAAAGCCGTTTTCAACGGCAAAAAAATCGGTTCCGGGCTCAGCATCCGCTGCCGCACCGGCACCGGCAATCCAATAGCGGATGCGACCACGCGGGTCTTCTACCTGCACCGGTGGCTCGGCACCGTGGCGATGCCCCAGCCTGGTTACATGAATACCGCGAATCTGGTCCAGCGGCAGGTCTGGTACATTCACATTCAGAACCGTACGTGGCGCAACCACCAGACTATCCAGCCGCTGCACCAGAGAAGCAACGATTTCTGCCGCAGTTTCATAGTGTTTGGGGTGAAAGCTGTGCATGGAAACAGCAATCGGCGGCAAACGGCAGTGACGCCCCTCTGTTGCCGCAGCCACAGTACCTGAGTACAGCACATCATCGCCCAGGTTGGCACCGGCATTAATACCCGACACTACAATGTCCGGACGACGCTGCTCAGTGAACAGCCCAGAGCCCCCCAGATGAACGCAGTCAGTCGGCGTGCCATTGATACCGATATAGCCACTATGGTGTTGATGGGCCTCCAGCGGACGGTCAAGGGTAAGAGAGTTACTGGCACCGCTGCGGTTGCGATCAGGGGCAACGACACAGGTTTCAGCATCCTGCTTCAGTCGCTCGGCCAGCGTCGCCAGTCCCGGGGCGTAGACCCCGTCATCATTTGAAATCAGAATCAACATTATCGGTATGTATCTCAGTTCACTTCCGCTGAGGCCGCTGCATTCTGCCACTGGCAGAGTTCGCGCAGCACACTGGTGGCAAAGGCGCCGGACGGCAGTTCAAATTCAAGTATCCATTGTCCTTCAGACGCCTCCCGTGCCGCAAGCGCCTTTGGTATCAAGCGCAGTGCACGCCGCTCCTGGTTGAGGCCGAGTGACTCCAGCCCTTGGCAGATCGCCTGTGCCGGAGCAAGTGCAGCCTGCTCAAAAACAGCTGCCTCATCCCGTGTCATCAACTGCCCACGCCCCCACATGGGGCCGGTCAGATGCACGTCGCCGCGCTGCAACCGCGCCATCAGGTCAGGCGCATCATCGGCCATAAAGCAACTTTGACTGCCATCAAGCATCAGTACGTCACCAGGCAGAATACGATCCCAGATCTCCTGTCGCAGGCGGGTATTGATCACCTGATTGAACAGCCAGGAACGCAGGGCAGAGATATACAGCCCCTTCTTGTGGCGCTGGCGTTCACGCAACCTGCCTTCGAGCAGAGCCAACCCCTTGTCGAGGTTGCCACCGGCATTACCGAAACGCTGCTCACCAAAGAAGTTGGGGACACCCTGGCGGATCTTCTCCACCCGCTCGACAAAGGCTTCCGGCTCAGTCAGGTCACGCAGACGGATTACGAACCGGTTGCCCGACAGAGCCCCCAGTCGCAGCTTGCGACTGTGGCGACAGCTGTGCAGCACGTCGATACTGTCGCCGCCAAACAGGGACCAGTTCAGGGTACGGCCGATGGGCAGGCGTACACTGAACCATTGCTCGGTAACGGCATGGCGATCCTTTTTACCGGCATACCCCACGTCACGCGGACTGACCTGACAGAAGTTGGCCAGCTGACGTGCTACCCAGTCGGTATTCTCGCCCCGTTTGCGAATATGGAGAAACAGGTGTTCCCCTTCGCCATCAGGCTCAAAAGGCAACTGCTCAAACACTTGAAAGTCTTCAGGACAACTGCGGATGGTTGCAGTGGAAGGTGGCTCGCCCAACAGCCATTCGCAGGCGGAATCAAACATCACGGCCTTGGTTGCTCCGGCTCGGGTTCTATCAATTGAAAGAAAGTTTCGCCCTTGCGCACCATGCCCATTTCACTGCGAGCACGCTCTTCCAAGGCGCCCAAGCCACGCTTGAGGTCCTGTACTTCAGCCTCAAGGCGTTGGTTGCGTTCGGCCAGTTGCTGGTTTTCGACCTGCTGTTGCAGTATCTGTTCTTCCAGTTGCCACACCTGACGCAGGTTGGCCTCGCCGAACCAGAGTCGGTACTGAAGCCCTGCCAGTAACAGCAGTAATATCAACAGTAGCCAGCGATACACTGTTCTTCCCCGGGGTCAAAAAAGGGGGCCGGAGCCCCCTCGGATCACACGTCAGCCTATCAGGCCTGACCCTTGATCTCTTTCAGTCCGTTGTAAACTGCCTTGTCGCCCAGCTCTTCGGCGATGCGCAGCAGACGGTTGTACTTGGCCACACGGTCGGAACGGCACAGGGAACCGGTCTTGATCTGACCGGCAGCGGTACCCACGGCCAGATCGGCAATAGTGGTATCTTCGGTTTCACCGGAGCGGTGCGAGATTACCGCGGTGTAACCGGCGTCCTTGGCCATTTTAATCGCATCCAGAGTTTCGGACAGGGAGCCGATCTGGTTGAACTTGATCAGGATGGAGTTGGCGATGGCGTTGTCGATGCCGCGCTTGAGGATCTTGGTGTTGGTCACGAACAGGTCGTCACCCACCAGCTGCACCTTGTCGCCGATCTTGCGGGTCAGGCTGGCCCAGCCGTCCCAGTCGGATTCGTCCATGCCGTCTTCGATGGAGACGATCGGATAGTTTTCGCACAGCTGCGCCAGGTAGTCACCGAAGCCTTCGGCGTCGAATACCTTGCCTTCCCCGGCCAGATCGTACTTGCCGTCCTTGTAGAACTCGGAAGAGGCGCAGTCCAGTGCCAGAGTCACGTCGGTGCCCAGCTTGTAGCCGGCCTTGTCGATCGCTTCCTTGATCACCACCAGCGCTTCTTCGTTGGAACCCAGGTTGGGTGCGAAACCGCCTTCGTCACCCACCGCCGTATTCAGGCCACGGGCCTTGAGAACGGCCTTGAGTGCATGGAAAATCTCAGTACCACAACGCAGAGCATCCGGGAAATTGTCAAAGTTCACCGGCTGAACCATGAACTCCTGAATATCGACGTTATTGTCGGCATGCTCACCGCCGTTGAGGATATTCATCATCGGGACCGGCATGGAGAATTGACCGGCGGTGCCGTTGATCTCGGCAATGTGAGCGTACAGCGGAATGCCCTTCTCGGTGGCTGCTGCCTTGGCGGCTGCCAGAGACACAGCCAAAATGGCATTGGCACCCAGATTGGCCTTGTTTTCAGTACCGTCCAGCGCCAGCATTTTGTCATCCAGCGCACGCTGGTCGGTCACATCCATGCCAAGCAGTGCCTCACGGATAGCACCGTTGACCGCAGCCACCGCCTTCTGTACACCCTTGCCCAGATAGCGGGATTTATCGCCGTCACGCAGTTCCAGTGCTTCACGCGAACCGGTGGAAGCACCTGAAGGTGCACAGGCTGTTCCCATCACGCCGGAGGTCAGGATGACATCGGCTTCTACGGTCGGGTTACCACGGGAATCCAGTACTTCACGTGCCTTGATATTCGCAATCTGAGCCATTGTGCTTGTGTCTCCAGTTAACGCTTGAAAGATTACTGCTGCGCCTGACGTGCCAGCGCGGCCTTGATAAATCCGGTGAACAGGCCATGTCCATCACGCGGCGTCGAAGTAAACTCCGGGTGGAACTGACAGGCCACGAACCAGGGATGGTCAGGTGCTTCAACCACTTCAACCAGCTCGCCATCCACTGATCGACCGGTGATCTTCAAACCGGCCTCTTCCAGCAGCGGTACGTAATTGTTGTTCACTTCATAACGGTGGCGGTGACGCTCACGGATCTCGGTGCTACCGTAGGCCTCGGCTACGTTGGAGCCTGCGGCCAAATGACAGGTTTGAGCCCCCAGGCGCATGGTGCCGCCCAGGTCGGAGTTCTCGCCACGCACTTCGATTTCACCGGTATGGTCAGTCCACTCGGTGATCAGCGCAATCACCGGATGCGGTGACTGACGATCAAACTCGGTGGAGTTGGCACCGTCCAGTCCTGCCACATGGCGGGCGTATTCGATCACGGCCACCTGCATGCCAAGGCAGATGCCCAGGTAGGGCACCTTGTTCTCGCGTGCGAAGCGCACCGCTTCAATTTTGCCTTCTACACCACGCTCACCAAAGCCGCCCGGTACCAGGATGGCGCTGAAACCTTCCAGAATGGCACTGCCCTCGCGCTCGACCCGTTCGGAGTCGATATACTCGATGCGCACCTTCTGACGCAGTGCAATGCCCGCATGCGAGATCGCCTCGATCAGTGACTTGTAGGCATCCAGCAGCTCCATGTACTTGCCGACCATGGCGATGGTCACTTCGCCATCCGGGCGCAGGAACGCATCCGCTACCCGGTTCCACTCGGTCAGATCCGCAGCCTTGCAGTTGATGCGGAAACGTTCGGTGACAATCTCGTCCAGATGCTGTTCCCACAGCATGGCCGGAATGTTGTAGATGGTGTTGGCATCTGGCAGGGATATGACTGCGCGCTCTTCCACGTTGGTGAACATGGCCACCTTGCGACGGGAGGACTCGTCCAGCGGCTTCTCGGAGCGGCAGACCAGAATATCCGGCTGAATACCGATGGAGCGCAGCTCTTTCACGGAGTGCTGGGTCGGCTTGGTCTTGGTCTCACCGGCCGTTGCGATGTACGGCACCAGAGTGAGGTGCATGAACAGCGCGCGAGAAGCGCCCACTTCGGCCTTGAGCTGACGTACCGCTTCCAGGAATGGCAGGGACTCGATATCACCCACGGTGCCACCGATCTCGACCAGTGCCACATCCGCATCGCCGGCCCCCTCGATCACCCGGCGCTTGATCTCGTCGGTGATGTGCGGAATCACCTGTACGGTTCCGCCCAGGTAATCGCCACGACGCTCCTTGCGCAGCACATGCTGATACACACGGCCGGTGGTGAAGTTGTTGCGCTTGCTCATGGTGGTACGAATGAAGCGCTCGTAGTGACCGAGGTCAAGGTCGGTCTCGGCCCCATCCTCGGTTACGAATACTTCACCATGCTGGAAGGGGCTCATGGTGCCCGGGTCCACGTTGATATACGGGTCCAGCTTGAGCATTGTAACTTTGAGGCCACGAGCCTCGAGAATAGCCGCCAGAGAAGCTGATGCGATGCCTTTGCCCAATGAGGACACAACACCGCCTGTGACGAAAATATAACGCGTCATGCGGAACCTGTCAGATCAAGATATTGAGGGGAGAAAACGTACTCAAGATGGGACTGCAGGATAGCAAAAGGTACGCCTCAGGACAAACCAAAACCACTCCAGATCGGCAAGAGTCCCTCCTCGCTGCCCGCCGCCTCACACAGAGTGATGCCCGGAACCGCAACAATCTCGCCATCTTTCAACAGTAATGGCTGACAGGCGCGCAGCCAGGGCGGTAGTCCCGCCTCCTGCAGCAACTGTTTCAGACTGACCGAACCGCCACGCCCGAGCGGGCGCAGACGCTCCCCGCCCCGACGGAGCTGCAGTGTCAGGCGCTGACCGACCGGCAGGCCTCGTCTGGCCGGTTGCCACTGCAAACACCCCAGTGGCAATTGGATCGACTCACCCACGACCAGATTCCGTTCGCCCTCTTCGACAAGCGGCAGGGGATCGGGCAACAGATAAAGTACACCCTGATGGCGCCTCAACTGATGATCGGGCAGGCGAAAAACCGGCTGGGCATCCGCTCGGGCATGCAAAAGATCCTTCTCCAGCTGCAGCAACTGAGCCCGCCCCAGCCGATGCCCGCTCTGCTCACTGACCCAGACATGCAGCAGATTGCGCTGCCGCGCCTGACTCAGGAGATTCAACCGTGCAAGGCTGAGGCCGCCCCGCTCTGCACACCGGGAAATATCTTCCTGCGCGCGCTCGGTCAGCAACTCACTGGCCTCACGCATCACTGCAGCAGTTTCACTGCAACGGGACAAAAAGCCCGGCCAGCGTTGCTTGAGAACTGGCAACACATTGAGCCGCAGGAGGTTGCGATCATAGCGCGGGTTGGCATTGCTGGGGTCTTCAACCGGCTCAAGCCCGAGCTCAAACGCGGCCCGCTCCAGACACTCACGTGACTGCTGCAGCAGGGGACGCAGCAGCATCCCCTGCCCTAAAGGGCGTGAGCGTGGCATGGCCGCAAGACCCATCACCCCAGAACCTCGCAACAGCCGCAACAGCAGGGTTTCGGCCTGATCATCCGCATGCTGCGCCAACAGCAGGCAGTCACCGGGCTGCAGAAAGGACTCAAAGGCATGGTAACGCGCTGCGCGGGCGGATGCTTCCGAATCGGAGTCAGGTGTCACCCGGATCAGATTGAAAGGGATATTCAGCCGGCCACACTGCTCACGACAGTGTTCGGCCCAAAGCGCCGAACCGGCCTGCAGCTGATGATCGATATACAGAGCTATAACCGATTGCGACGGTGCAAGCCGTTGCAGCAGGAAAAGTAACAGGGAGGAGTCCAGCCCACCGCTGAGTGCAACCACCCAGCGGCGGACTTTTGGGCAGGTATCAAGCTGCTGCCTGAGCCCAACAAGCAGGTCAGACACAACGCCCGACCCGGTGCTATCAATCTTCGAACACACCGTAGGACATCAGACGCTGATAGCGGCGCTCCAGCAGTTCTTCAGCGGGCAGGTCCGCCAGACGATCCAGAGTTTCCAGCAGGTGTTTTTTCAAATTTGCCGCCATCAACTCGGGGTTGCGATGCGCACCTCCCAGTGGCTCGCTGATGACTTGATCCACCAGACCCAGCTCGTGCAGGCGCCCGGAGGTGATGCCCATCGCCTTGGCGGCATCAGAGGCACGCTCTGCACTTTTCCAAAGGATGGACGCGCAGCCCTCCGGTGAAATCACGGAGTAGGTACCATATTGCAGCATCAGCAGTTCGTCACAGACACCGATTGCCAGTGCACCGCCAGACCCCCCCTCACCGATTACGGTGGAGATGATCGGGGTGTTCAACTGTGACATCTTCGCCAGGTTGAATGCGATCGCTTCCGACTGACCACGTTCTTCGGCGTCGATCCCCGGATAGGCGCCCGGGGTGTCGATGAAGGTCAGTACCGGCAGTTTGAAGCGCTCTGCCATCTCCATCATGCGCAGCGCCTTGCGGTAACCTTCGGGGCGCGGCATGCCGAAGTTGCGGCGTACCTTTTCCTTCACTTCGCGGCCTTTCTGATGACCAATCACCATCACCGGGCGACCATCAAGACGGGCCAAACCACCGACAATCGCCTGATCATCGGCAAAGTGACGATCGCCATGGATTTCGTCAAAGTCGTCGAAGACATGTTGGACGTAGTCCAGCGTATAGGGGCGCTGCGGGTGGCGCGCCAGCTGGGAGATCTGCCAGGCCGAGAGATCCTTGAAGATCGATTCGGTCAGACTGCGGCTCTTGTCCTGCAGTTTTTCCAGCTCATCACCCAGATTCAGACCGTCAGTACCTTCGTTGACGTGACGCAATTCACTGATCTTGGCTTCAAGTTCTGCGATCGGCTGTTCGAAATCCAGATAATTGGGGTTCATGCGGGTCTGCTTCTGTTCTGTAACATGGGGCCCGGGGGCACTGAATAATTGCACGATTTTAACGGTTGCGCGGGTGGATCACCACCCCATCAGTCATAACACAGGCGCACAGCCTTGTTACCGAACTGTTCCTTCAACTGCAACAGCAGCTCATCAGTCGGCGAGACGGACCACTCACTGCCCAGCCAGACCCGTGCCTCGGCGTCTTCACGACGGTACCTCAGCGCCACGGACAGGCTGATCAGCGGGCTACGCCCCTTCGCCAGAGTATCAGCCAGCTGTCGTAACTGGCGCGGCCCAAGCTGGCGGGTATCGCACTGCACTTCAACACAGCGCGCCTGTGCCGCACGTATCTGAGCCATGCTTTGCACTCGATTACAGCGTACCTTGAGCCCACCATTGTAGTCATCCTGTACCACTTCGCCTTCTACTACCAGAACCGCGTCCTTGTTGATGACGGTGCGGGCTTCTTCATAGGTATCACCAAACAGAGTGACTTCAAGCCGCGCACTGCGATCGTCCAGGGTCAGGAAACAGAGGTTATCGCCCTTTTTGGTCTTCTTCAGCCGCATGTCGACAACAAGACCGGCCATCTTCTGGCTGCGACCACGATCTGGCTGAATCTCCACCAGCTTACGACTGACCAGATGTTTCAGCTCCGCTTCATACTCATCGATCGGATGACCAGTAACGTAGAGCCCCAGCGTATCCTTTTCGCCCTGCAGGCGCTCCTTGTCGGTCCAGTCACGCGCCTTGTGAAACTCGGCATAGGGGTCCGAGGGCGCTTCAGCCTCCACCGCGCCGAACAGGTCCATCATGCCGGCATCTTCGTTGCGCGCACTCTGATCGGCCGCCTTCAATGCGGCCGGAATCGCATCCCAAAGAACTGCACGCGAAGGGCCCACACTGTCCAGTGCGCCGCACCTCACCAGCGCCTCCAGCACTCGCTTGTTGAGTTTGCCTGCCCCCACCCGCTCACAGAAGTCAAACAGGTCACGGAAGGCACCCCCTTCCTGACGGGCACGCACGATGGCTTCCACCGGGCCTTCACCCACCCCCTTAACGGCCCCGAGGCCATACACCACTTCATCGGCGTCGTTGACGGTGAACATGTATTCACTGTCATTCACGTCCGGCAGACGTACCGTCAGTTTCATCTGACGACACTCTTCGATGAAGATCACCACCTTGTCGGTGTTCTGCATATCGGACGAGAGCACGGCGGCCATGAAGGCAGCAGGGTAGTGCTGCTTCAGCCAGGCAGTCTGGTAGGACACCAGCGCATAGGCCGCCGAGTGGGACTTGTTGAAGCCGTAACCGGCGAATTTTTCCACCAGATCGAAGATATTGCCCGCCAGGTCCTTGTCGATTCCCTGATTGGCACACCCTTCCAGGAAGATGCTGCGCTGCTTGGCCATCTCTTCGGGCTTTTTCTTGCCCATGGCACGTCGCAGCATGTCGGCGCCGCCAAGGGTGTAACCCGCCATCACCTGGGCGATCTGCATCACCTGTTCCTGATACAGGATGATGCCGTAGGTAGGCTCCAGTACAGGCTGCAAGCTGTCGAGTTGGTAATCAGGGTGCGGCCAGGCCAGTGGAGCACGGCCGTGCTTTCGGTTGATGAAGTCGTCCACCATCCCTGATTGCAGCGGCCCCGGACGGAACAGGGCCACCAACGCGATGATATCCTCAAACCGGTTTGGCAAAAGACGGCGAATCAGATCCTTCATGCCGCTGGATTCCAGCTGGAACACCGCAGTAGTCTGGGCACTCTGCAGCAGCTTAAACGTATCAGGATCTTCCAGATCGATGGTTTCGATCTCAAGCGCGGCTTCACCGGTTTTCCTGCGCTTGCGATTGATGGTGTCTAACGCCCAGTCGATGATGGTCAGTGTACGCAGGCCCAGAAAGTCGAACTTCACCAGACCCGCTTCTTCCACATCGTTCTTGTCAAACTGGGTCACCAAACCCTGACCGTATTCGTCACAGTAGGTGGCGGAGAAGTCGGTCAGTTTGGTGGGCGCAATCACGACACCGCCGGCATGTTTGCCGACGTTGCGGGTGACGCCTTCCAGCTTGTAGGCCATCTCCATGATTTCCTGCGCTTCTTCGCTGCCATTCACGAAGTCGCGCAGAGTTTCCTCCTGCTCCCAGGCCTTGTTCAGAGTCATCCCCACTTCAAACGGGATCAGCTTGGAGAGGCGGTCAGCCAGACCGAAGGGTTTGCCCTGTACTCGTGCGACGTCACGTACCACCGCCTTGGCGGCCATGGTGCCATAGGTGATGATCTGCGATACCGCGTCGCGACCATAGGTGCGCGCCACGTAGTCAATCACCTTGTCACGGTTATCCATGCAGAAATCGATATCGAAGTCAGGCATGGACACACGTTCCGGGTTCAGGAAGCGTTCGAACAGCAGGTCATATTCCAGCGGGTCCAGATCGGTAATCTTCTGCACATAGGCCACCAGAGAACCGGCACCAGAGCCGCGCCCCGGCCCTACCGGAATGCCGTTTTCCTTGGCCCACTTGATGAAGTCCATCACTATGAGGAAGTAGCCGGGAAAACCCATCTGAATGATGATATCCAGCTCAAACTCCAACCGCTCTTCGTAGGGCCTGCGCCGCTCCTGATAGTCCGGCGCATCCTTGTCGAGCAGAAATGCCAGTCGTTCCTCCAAACCTTCCCAAGACACCTGACGGAAGTAGTCATCCATCAACATCCCTTCCGGCACGGGGTAGCGCGGCAGGTAGTACGTTCCCAGTTCCAGCTCGATGTTGCAGCGCCGAGCGATCTCGACCGTGTTTTCCAGTGCACTGGGAATGTCACTGAACAACTCGGCCATCTCATCAGCGGAACGGAAGTATTGCTGATCGGAGTAATTGTGCGGTCGTTGCGGATCATCCAAAGTGCGACCCAGGTTGATACACACCCGAGCCTCATGGGCCTCAAAGTCATCCTGCTTAAGGAACATCACTTCATTGGTGGCCACCAGCGGGCAGCCCGTTCTTGCCGCCAGTTCAACACTGGCATGCACCAGCGCCTCATCACCTGAGCGTCCGGTACGCTGAACTTCAAGGTAAAAACTGTCCGGAAAGACCTTACGCCAGCTGTCGAGGATTGCTTCGGCATTGCCGCTTTCGGATAGCAGCGCCCGGCCTATCTCGCCCTGACGCGCACCGGACAGGGCAATCAGGCCTTCAGCCTTTTCCCGTATCCACTCCACCTTGACCAGCGCACGCTCAGGGTCAATATTCTGCCCTTCGGCATAGGCGCGGGATACCAGCTCCATCAAGTTGCGATAACCCTTGCCTGTACGTACCAGCAGGGTCAGCCGAAAGGGCTCACCCTCGGGCTCAATCGGGTTTTGTACCCATAGATCAACACCGCAGATCGGTTTGACGCCAGCGCCCAATGCCGCCTTGTAGAATTTGATTAAGGCAAACAGGTTGGTCTGATCAGTGACAGCAACGGCCGGCATTTTCTGCGCCGCTGCGGCGGCCACTAACGGTTTGATTCTGACCAGACCGTCGAACAGTGAATATTCGGTATGTACCCGAAGATGGACAAAGCGTGGATCAGACATGGGGCTCTCGGTTCAATTGTTCTCGCACCGGGCGAAAACTGCGTCGATGCTCAGGCAGCGCACCCAGCCGGGACAGCGCTTCAAGGTGTTCGGGCGTCGGGTACCCCTTGTGTCGTGCAAAGCCGTATTCAGGGAATTGCAGATGCAGCTGTTGCATCTGACGATCCCGTTCAACCTTCGCCAGAATCGAGGCTGCGCTGATTTCGGCCACACGGGCATCACCCTTTACAACAGGCTCCGCCGGGCAAGACAGCACAGGGCAGCGGTTACCGTCAATCAATGCATAATCGGGAGCGACCTGGAGTCCGGCCACGGCGCGTTGCATCGCCAACAGGGTGGCATGCAGAATATTCAATTCATCGATTTCAGCTGGGCTGGCTTTGGCAACACACCAGGCCAGGGCACGCTCGCGGATCAATTCGTACAGATGCTCCCGACGTTTTTCGCTGAGTTTCTTGGAGTCGGCCAGCCCGTCAATGGGACGTTCCGGATCCAGAATTACGGCCGCTGCCACCACATCCCCCACCAGCGGGCCGCGACCGACCTCATCCACACCCGCGATCAAACCGCTGGGGCGAAATATAATCTCAGTGTTGTGCATGGCGGGTCTCCAACAGTTCCAGCACGGCATCAGCGGCACGCTCACTGGCATTGCAGCGCAGCTCAGTGCCGATAGCGGCAAAAGTTTGCTCAACGCGGTTTCGATAGGCCTGATCTTCCAGCGCACGCAGCAGCAGCGGTCCAAGCACCTCAGGCGTCACCCTGCCCTGCAACACCTCCGGTACCATCTCCTCCTGTGCCAGCACATTGGGCAGCGAGATCCAGCGGCTCTTGATCATGCGCGAATAGATTGAGTAGGTCAGGCCGGCCATTTTGTACGCCACCACCATTGGCTTCTGCAGCAGACAGGCCTCAAGTGTGGCCGTACCGGAAGCGATCAGAATCGCATCGGCCAGCGCCATCACTTCACGAGAGCCTTGCAGTACCAGTTTCAGATTCAGCTCGGGATATTGCTGTACCTGCTGCGCCAATTGTTCATAGCGGCGCTGATTGGCCGCCGGCAGAATAAACTCCACCTCCGGACGCTGCCGTGCCAGCCAACGCGCCGTTTCAAGGAAGGGTTCGGCCAGATATTTCAACTCCGAGCCGCGACTGCCGGGCAGCAGAGCGATCAATGGCCCCTGATCGGCACGGTCACGGCCATAGCGCTGACGGGCACGTTCAAGATCCAGGTCAGCCGGTATTTGATCAGCCAACGGATGGCCGACAAAGCGCAGATTCTGTCCGGTGGGTGCGTACACCTCTGCCTCAAACGGGAACAGGGTCAGCAACAGGTCCGTGCTCTGCTTGATCTTGAAGATCCGCTTGCGCTTCCAGGCCCAGACTGACGGGCTGACATAATGCACCGTTGGAATCCCCGCCTGCTTCAATGCCTTTTCCATACCAAAGGTGAAATCGGGTGCATCGATACCAATGAACAGATCGGGCGGGTTATCGATAAAATGACGAATCAGACGCTTGCGCGCACGCAAAAGCTCCGGCAGCCGACCTAATACCTCAACCAGACCCATCACCGAAAGGCGTTCAAGCGGAAACAGCTCGGCGCAGCCCTGCTGCTGCATCAATTCGCCGGGGATACCTTCAAACTGGATGTCGGGATTACGCTGATGCAGGGCCGAGATCAAGGCAGCACCCAGAATATCCCCGGATGCTTCACCTGCAACGATGCCGATCCGCAAGGGGTGCATCGATAACCTCAGCGGATAATGCCGCGACTGGACGTCTGCAGCGAATCGATCAGAGCACGTACTGAAGGTTCTTCAGATGCCATGGCTTCAAGCGTCTCAAGCGCCTGATCAACAGTCAGCCCCTGACGATAGATTGCCTTGTAGGCGCGCCGCAAAATGGCCAGCGCCTCGGTTGAGAAACCACGCCTGCGCAGTCCTTCAAGGTTGATTCCGTGGGGACGCGCACTGTTGCCACTGGCCATTACATAGGCCGGTATATCCTTAAGCACTACCGTCCCGGCACCGCACATTACATGCGGACCTATATGACAAAACTGATGCACAGCCGTGAAGCCGCCCAAAATGGCATGGTCACCCACGTGCACATGCCCGGCCAATGCCGCATTATTGGCCAGAATCACGTGATCACCCACGATGCAGTCATGGGCTACATGGGCATAGGCCATCAACAGGTTGTGGCTGCCGATGCGGGTAATACCCGCATCCTGAATTGTACCTCGGTGGATCGTGACACCTTCACGTATCACGTTGTGATCACCAATCTCCAGCCGAGTTGGCTCACCCCGGTATTTTTTGTCCTGGCAGTCCTCACCCACAGTCGAGAACTGGAAAATCCGGTTGCCTTCACCAATACGGGTTGGCCCCTTGATCACCACATGTGAGGCGATGCGCGTGCCGGCACCAATCTCCACATCCGGACCAATCAATGTCCAGGGGCCGACTTCAACATCACTGGCCAGACGGGCCGATGGGTCGACAATGGCTTGCGGGTGAATCAATGTCACACCTTTCTGTCTGCACAAAGAATGGTGGCGCTGCTGACGGTTTCGCCATCGACGCTGGCGCGCACATCGAACTTCCAGATACCGCGACGCTCGGAAACCACCTTCGCTTCCAGCTGCAGCTGGTCCCCTGGCACCACCGGGCGCTTAAAGCGCAGGTTATCGGCACCGACGAAGTAATAGATCGACCCGTCTTCCGGCCCCTTGTTCATGGTCTTGAAACCCAGAATACCGGCGGCCTGCGCCATCGCTTCCACAATCAGTACACCCGGCATCACCGGATGATCGGGAAAGTGGCCGTTAAAGAAGGGCTCGTTTACTGTTACATTCTTGATAGCGGTGATTGACTCACCTGGCTCAAGAGCCAAGACCCGGTCCACCAGCAGAAAGGGGTAACGGTGGGGCAGGTATTTCCGGATCTCTTTAACGTCCATCATTATTTTGACCTTCAGTAGAAATTTGTTCGACAGCCTGTTCGATTCTGCGCACACGTCGTGCCAGATCATCCAGCTGACGGAAACGGACCACATTGCGCTTCCACTGCTGATGCGGTTCAAGCCCTGTACCAGAGGAGTAGGCCCCCGGCCGGGTAATGGACTTGCTGACCAATGACATGGCAGTCACATGGGTGTCATCAGCAATTTCAAGATGACCGGTGATACCGGTCATTCCGGCGATGGTACAGCGCTCGCCAATTTTAGTGCTTCCGGCTACGGCGGTACAGCCTGCAATGGCGCTATCCCGACCAACAATCACGTTGTGGGCTATCTGGATCTGATTATCGAGCTTCACACCCGCTTCAATCCGGGTGTCATCCAGCGCACCACGATCAATCGTGACACCTGCACCGATTTCGACTCTATCACCAATCACCACTCCGCCAAGCTGGCAAATTTTCTCCCAGCCCTGCTGGTTGCGCGCAAAACCGAAACCATCACTGCCCAGAACGGCTCCACTGTGAATCAGAACCTGCTCACCCAGGGTCACGTTGGGATAAAGCGTGACATGCGCCTCAAGCCGACAACCCGTCCCAATCTGACAGTCGCGTCCGATCACTGTACCAGCACCCACACTGACACCGGATGCAATCTCCACATTCTCGCCAATCACCACGTAGGGACCAATTTCCACACCGGAGGCCAGTCGGGCCGAGTCAGCAATAACGGCAGTACTGTCAACACCCGGGGATACTGGAGAGCGCCAGTCAAACAACTGACTGGCCTTGGCAAAGGTAAAATAGGGATCATCAACGATCAGCGCGGCTACCGGGCAGTGGCCGACCTGCTCGGGCCGCACCAGCACAGCCTCGGCGGAAGTGTGCTGTAATTGCCTCAGGTAGCGGGGATTGGCAAAGAACGACAGCTCACCTGGGCCAGCCGAATTCAGGGTTGCCAGAGTCACAATGCCCGCTTTGGGGTCCCCACCCTGCAGCGTTGCGCCCAATCGCTGCGCAAGATCTCCCAGAGTATAGCGGGCAGTCGATACCATAGGTGCGTATTACTTGTTCAGCAATTCGATAACTCTTGGCGTGAGATCTACACTATTGGCACTGTAAACAGTCGCCTGCTTGGAGATCACCACTTCAAAATTCTCGCCTTCTATCAGTTCTCGAATCGCTTTATCCAGGCGCGGGCGCATCTCGGCAATAAATGCCTGCTCGCGCTCTCCACGCTTCTGCTGCAATTCCTGGCCACGACGCTGGTACTCGGCAAATGCCTTTTGGAACTGCATCCGCATCTGCTTGATATCGTCTTCAGAGGCAAGGCCTGCGTTTTTCTGCAGTTTTTCTCTTAGTTCGCGGGCCTGTTTCTCGAGTGCGACAAGCTGCTTCTCGTCATCCGCGAATTCCTTTTTCAGCTCTTCGCGGAAGTTTTTTGCGGCATTGGAGCTAAGCAAGGCTTCTTCCACACCCAGTACAGCCACTTTCTCGGCCATGGCATGGCTACTGAACGCCAATAAGACAGCAGTAAACAGTTGTGCAGCAAACTTCATGATATCTCCTTAGAAAGTCTGACCGAGTGCAAACTGGAACACTTCGGTATCGTCATTTTCCTTGTCATTCAGTGGCATGCCCAGTGACACGGACAGAGGACCAATTGGCGTCAGCCAGCTGACGCCCACACCGACAGAATAACGCAGGTCACCCAAGTCCACATCCGCACCACTGCCGGTAGAGTAGACGTTACCGGCATCCATGAATACCAGACTGCGCCAGGCACTCTTATCGTCCAGGAATGGCATCGGGAAAATAAACTCGGCACTGCCGGCGAGCATCAGGTTGCCGCCAAAGGGATCTTCATTGGAATCCTGTGGACCCAGCGAGTTGTTGGAATAGCCTCGCACGCTTTTAAGACCGCCGGCATAGAAATTTTTGAAGAACGGATACTGGTTATCTCCCCAACTGTCGCCATAGCCAGCACGCCCGCGCAGAGCGAAGATCCAGGTCTCATCCTCATCCAGCGGTTTGTAAAAACGGTTGTTGTAGTTGGCACGAAAATAGGTCAAATCGCTGCCCGGCACGGCCACCTCGAAGCTGGCACCCTGAGAATAGCCGCGGCTTGGGAAAAAGCCACGGTTAAGACGGTTATCACTCCAGCCAGCGGTCAGCTTCCAGTTAAAGAAGGAGTCACCCTCATCGTCAATGAAGTCCTTAACCTCAGTTGCGGTCTGGGGGTAAGTGTTGAGCTGGATGAATTCGAGATCACCGCTGAAGCTCAAACGCTGGAAATCATCGATGGGATAGCCAAAGGTAATACCACCTCCCGCTTCATCCGCCGTATAGGAGCTGATATCGTCTTCTTCGTAGTCGCGCTCACGGTAGTAAACGTTAAAGCCGCGGCTCACCCCATCCAACGTATAATAGGGATCCAGGTAGTTGAAGCTGTACTCGGTACGAGTCGAACTGTTGGAAACGTTGAAGCCGATTTTCTTGCCACTGCCCAGGAAATTGTCCTGCTGCACGCCGAGATCAATAATGATGCCGTCATTCTGAGAGAAGCCGATACTGGCCGAGAACTGACCCGACTGCTGCTCTTCGACACTGTACTCAATATCAACCTGGTCATCCGTACCGGGCACCGGACGCGTTTCAACATTGACGGTCTTGAAGTAACCGGTCTTGTCCAAACGGGTACGAGAGCGCTCGATATCCCGAGTAGAGGCGATACCGGCTTCCATCTGCTCCAGCTCCCGCCGGATAACCTCATCCGCCGTGCGGGTATTGCCCTTGATCGCGATACGACGAACATAGGTACGCTTGCCGGGCTCAATAAAGTAACGAATGGATACGGTGTTGTCTTCATGCAGCTCCGGCACGGGGCTTACATTGGCAAACATGTAGCCCTCATCACCAAGCAGGCGAACCAGACGCTCCTGGCTTTGAGTCATATCCTTGCGAGAAAAAACCTCTCCCGACTTAACACTCAGCTCACCCAGCATCACATCCTGAGGTACCACCATTTCGCCGGCCACACTCACATCACGCACTGAGTACTGCTCACCTTCGGTGATGGCAACACTGATATAGACGTGCTTCTTGTCCGGTGTAATGGAAACCTGTGCCGAATCGATCTCAAAGTTGATATAGCCGCGATCCAGATACCAGGAACGCAAACGCTCAAGGTCGCCGGTCAGTTTTTCCCGGGCATAGCGATCATCTTTTTTGTAGAAGGACCAGAAGTTGGGCAACTTTAATGAGAACAGGTCAGTCAGTTCTTCATCACTGAAAACTGTATTACCCACTATGTTGATATGCTGAATCGAGGCAACCTGGCCTTCGCGAATATTGATATTCAACTGTACCCGGTTGCCTGAAAGAGGCTCAACCTCGGTTTGAATATCGGCACCGTAGCGCCCCTGAGAAGTATACACACGCAACAGATCCTGGCTGATCTGATCCAGCGCAGCGCGACGGAACACGTCGCCCTCCTGCAGCCCTGATTGCTTAAGGCCGTTCAGGAGATCCTCTTTTTTAATGACCTTATTGCCATCAATATTAATCAGCGCAACAGATGGCCGCTCCTGCAGGCGTACAACCAGCACACCACCATCACGCTCGACCTGCACATCTGCAAAGTAGCCCGACCGAAACAATGCCTTGACCGCATCCGACAACTGGGAGCGTGTCAGCTCATCACCGGCTGTAACAGGAAAATTACGGAATACGATGCCGGGCTCAACCCTTTGCAACCCTTCCAGACGAATATCGTTCACTTCGAAGGGGAATGCAGCCGCCTGCGCCTGCACCATCCATAGCATCGATACGAAAAACAGACCCAGTTTGCGTTTCATGCACTACTTCTTACGTTAGGTTATCGACTGATAGGAAAAACTGGCGCAGATCAGAACAGCCGTGCCAGATCATTGAGTATCGCCAGTGCCATCAAGCTGAACAGCAACACCATGCCGATTCTCAGACCCAGCATCTGAACCCGCTCACTGACCGGTCGCCCTCGAATCAGCTCGACCGCGTAATAGAGCAGGTGTCCACCATCAAGCATAGGTATCGGCAACAAATTGAGCACGCCGAGACTGATACTCAGATAGGCCAGAAAACTGACAAACGACTCCAGACCTGACGCAGCCGAAGTCCCCGCCACTTTAGCAATGGTTATCGGACCACTCAAGTTTTTTACCGAGATCACCCCAGCAATCATCTTGCCGATGGCATCCAGAGTCAGACCGATCATTTGGCCCGTTTTTTCGACACCCGCCACAAGTGCCTCAATTGGACCATAACTCAGGGTGCGCTGCATTGACTCGGGATATTCAACAGGAGACACGCCAGCACCGATATAGCCTTGCGATCGTCCATCAGGCAGTGCCCGGGTGGCAGGTACCACAGTCAACGTGACGATACGCCTTTCGCGCTCAAGCATGAGTTCAAGCGGCTGCTCAGGCGCTGCCTGAACCTTGTGCACAAGCTCGATCCAGTCCGCCACCGGCTCACCGTCAACTTTCAGCACACGGTCCCCGACCTGAATGCCGGCAGCCCCGGCACGACCGTCTTCAGTCAGCAAGCCGATCACGGCCGGTATTTCCGGTTGCCACGGCATAAGCCCAAGAGCGGTGACCGGTGACTCGCGCTCAAGATCAACATCCCAGCGCTCTATTGGCACCGAATAGCTTCGAGCATAGCCACGTGCAGGCTCGCCCAGCATCAACTCAACACGACCGGTTTCACCCACCCGCGCCGCCAGCCTGAGGTTCACCTCACTCCATGAGCGAACGCTATTGCCATCAACCTCCAGTACCTCATAACCGGACTCCACATTTGCGGAAGCGGCTGGTGAGTCTGGACGTACATCACCCACCACCGGTACGACCGATGAAACTCCGTAAATAAACAAAAACCAGTAGGCAAGGACCGCAAACAACAAGTTAACCAGCGGCCCGGCTGCGACAATGGCGATGCGCTGTAGTACAGGTTTGTTATTGAAGGCCTGAGCACGCAATGACTCTGGAACATCCCCTTCGCGCTCATCCAGCATGCGGACATATCCGCCCAGAGGAATGGCTGCAATGGTGTACTCAGTGCCGTCACGCCCCACACGCATCCAGAGGGGCTTGCCGAAGCCGACCGAGAATCTCAGCACCTTGACACCACAGCGGCGCGCCACCCAGAAATGCCCCCATTCATGTATGGTGACCAACAACCCAAGTGTCACAAGAGTAGCCAGAATCGTCTGCAGCAAGCTCATGATGTCGTTTTCAGACCCCTGTCACAAAATAAAGACCCGCAAAAAATACGGGTGCCGCGGCCGTCAGGCTGTCGATACGATCAAGCACACCGCCATGCCCCGGCAGAAGCTGACCGCTGTCCTTGATGCCGCGCTCACGCTTGAGCATGCTTTCCAGTAGATCACCCAGCACTGACACCATACCCGTCAACAATGACAGCAACATCAGAGTGACCGATGCAATCAGGCTTAGTTCCAGCCAAACGGCAAAGCCAAAACCCGTCAGGACACAAGCCACAAGACCTCCAGCAGCTCCCTCAAGGGTTTTGCCTGGACTGACTGCGGGCAGCAATTTGCGACGCCCCCAGGTCTTGCCAGCCACGTAGGCTCCAATATCAGCCCCCCACACCAGAACAAGAAGCATCAGCAGCAGCGTCAGGCCGTTTTCACCCGCACGCAGAGCAGAAATGGCGTACCAGGCCGGCACCAGCACCAGCAATCCCATCATCAACCTGAACGGTACTCGGCTGTAGCCTGCCGTTGCCGGATATCCTTTCACCAACAGCAGCGCTACCGACCAAAACAGCAGGGCAAGCACGATAGCCACCGACTGACTGCCCGGAACGAATGCCACAACAGTCAGTACCACGGCATGCAAGGCAAGATAAACAAACCGAGAAAACAGAGACAGCCGACACAGGTTGCCCCATTCCCAGCTGCCATACAGGAAAACCACAGCCAGCACGATTTCAAAGGCCGCCTGCGGTAACAGAAAAACAGCCGCCAATGCCAGAGGAGCCAGCACCAGCGCCGTCAAAACACGCTGTTTCAACACTGATTATCAGCCCCCACCTGCTCACTGGTTCTACCAAAACGACGCTCACGAGTGAGATAGGACTGCAGCGCCGCCAGCATCTCCCGCTTATCAAAGTCAGGCCAGAAGCAGTCGGTAAAATAGAGTTCAGTGTAGGCCAGCTGCCAGATCAGGAAATTACTGATGCGCTGCTCTCCACCGGTGCGTATGCACAGGTCCGGCGGCGGCAACTCTGCCAATGAAAGCTGACGAGTAAACAATTCCTCATCGATCTGCTCAGGTGACAACGCCCCCTCAAGACAGCGCTGTGCCAGAGAACGGGCGGCCGATACAATATCCCAACGACCACCGTAATTGGCGGCAATATTGAGCGCAAGCCCAGTATTGGAAGCGGTTTCGGCTTCAGCCTTGCGAATCAGGGCCTGCAGTTCCGGACTGAAGCGCGAAAGATCACCGATAACCCGCAGTCGGATATTGTGACGGGCCAGCTTGCGCACCTCATTTTTGAGCGCAAGCATGAAGAGCTGCATCAACCCACTGACCTCAACGGCAGGCCGCTTCCAGTTCTCGCTACTGAACGCAAACAGCGTCAGCGCTTCCACACCCTGTTCGGCACAGCACTCAATGACAGCACGCACACTGTCCACACCAGCCTTGTGCCCTGCCAATCCCGGCAGTCGCCGCTCTTTGGCCCAACGGTTATTGCCATCCATAATGATGGCGATGTGACGGGGCAGTGAGCGCCCCGGAGGTATCGTCAATTGGTGCTCAACAGCCATGCAGATCCGCGGCGGGGCGTACCCCGCTCCGTTGGTTCAGATTTCCATCAGGTCCGATTCTTTTTGTGCCAGCAGGCTATCCACCTCGGCCACATACTTGTCGGTCAGCTTCTGCACCTGATCTTCGCCACGACGGCTGTCATCTTCAGTGATCTCTTTTTCTTTCAGCAGATCTTTCAGATCACCGTTGGCATCGCGACGGATATTACGGATGGCAACGCGGGCGTTTTCCGCTTCGGTGCGTGCCTGGCGAATATAGCCCTTACGGGTCTCTTCGGTCAGTGCGGGCATGGGCACGCGAATCACATCTCCGTTGGTGCTCGGATTCAAGCCCAGATCAGACTTGTGAATCGCTCTTTCGATATCGCTGACGACCTTTTTTTCCCAGGGAATAATGGTCAGGGTACGGGCATCTTCTACCGAAACGTTGGCAACCTGCTGAATCGGCACATCCGAGCCGTAGTAGGACACCGTAATGCTGTCGAGAATGCTCGGATGGGCACGCCCGGTACGGATTTTCTTGAAGTTTTCAACCAGCGCCTCAGCGCTTTTTTTCATGCGCGCTTCAGCATCTTGAACAATTTCATTAATCATCGTTTTCTCCAGCAACAGAGCCGCTATCAATCAGGGTACCTTCATCGCCACCGAACACCAGATTCACCAGCGCACCGGGCTTGTTCATATTAAACACCCGCACCGGCATATCATGGTCCCGCGTCAGGCAGATGGCGGTCATATCCATCACCCCAAGCTGCTTTTCCAGCACTTCATCGAAACTCAAACGGGTATACCTGCGCGCATCCGGATCTTTCATCGGATCTGCCGTGTACACACCATCAACCTTGGTCGCTTTCAGGACCACGTCCGCTTCAATTTCGATGCCTCGCAGGCAGGCAGCAGAATCGGTTGTAAAGAAGGGATTGCCGGTACCGGCTGCAAAGATTACCACATCGCCCTGATTCAGGTAGCGCATTGCGTTACGGCGATCATACTGATCAACCACACCGCTCATTGGAATGGCGGACATAACACGGGTTGCAATATTGCAGCGCTCAAGCGCATCACGCATGGCCAGCGCATTCATCACTGTTGCCAACATACCCATGTGATCACCGGTAACTCGATCCAGGCCTGCCGCACTCAGCGCAGCGCCACGGAACAGGTTGCCACCACCAATTACCATTCCAACCTGAACACCTATACCTACCAGCTGACCGATTTCCAGCGCCATGCGGTTGAGCACCTTGGGATCGATCCCGAAGTTCTCTTCTCCCATCAGCGCTTCGCCGCTGAGCTTCAGCAGCAGTCGTTTGTATCTGGATTGTTTATCTTTGGCAGGCATGATCTGTCTCCGCGCGGACGAAATGGCGTAAAGTGTAGCAGGAAAGCATGCGGCTGGGCATAAGAGCTACACCCAGCCGGAAAGCGCAGCAGCTGTTTACTTTTTCAGCTGTTCTGCAACCTCAGCAGCGAAGTCCTTGTGCTCGACCTCGATACCTTCGCCAACGGCAACGCGAACGAAGGATACAACTTCAGCACCGGCAGCCTTGGCTACCTGACCTACGGTCTGCTCAGGATTCTTGACGAACGGCTGCTCAACCAAGCTGTTTTCAGCCAGGAATTTCTTGATACGACCACCAGCCATCTTTTCCTTGATTTCCTGCGGCTTACCTTCCATATCCGGCTGTGCCATGATGATCTCTTTCTCACGAACCAGCTCTTCTTCCGGCATATCTTCCGGACGTGCAACACGCGGGTTGACTGCGGTTACGTGCATCGCAATATCGCGTGCCACATCAGCGTTACCGCCATTCAGTGCCACGATGGCAGCCAGACGGTTAGTGCTGTGCACGTAGGCATCAACCTTGTCGCCTTCAACCAGCATCAGACGGCGCACGCTGATGTTTTCACCGATTTTCTGTACCAGCGCTTCACGTGCAGACTCCAGCTCACCTGACATCAGCGCAGCCACGTCTGTTTCCTTGGCAGTAAAGGCCTTTTCCAGCACGGTGTTAACAAAGCCCAGGAAATTGTCGTCACGCGCAACAAAGTCGGTTTCAGAGTTGACTTCAACCGCAATCGCATAGCTGTTGTCATCAGCAACCTTGACCGCTACTACACCATCAGCTGCAGTACGACCGGCCTTTTTAGCCGCTTTCATACCGGAGGACTTGCGCAGATCGTCGATCGCCTTTTCGATGTCGCCTTCCGATTCAACCAGTGCCTTTTTGCATTCCATCATGCCCAGGCCGGTACGTTCGCGCAGTTCCTTGACCATCGCTGCAGAGATATTCGCCATGTCGCGTTCCTCTTTATTAATCGCTTCAATTCAAATTCAAAAAAGGGGAGCCAGGCCCCCCTTTGCACATCCAGACACGTTTACACGCGTCAGTTGTCAACTCTATTACTGAGCAGCTTCTTCAGCGTCGACTTCAACGAACTCGCCTTTGCCAGCATTGGCAGCAGCGCCTTCGATGCAGGCATCGGCAACTGACTTGACGTAAATCTGGATGGCACGCAGAGCATCGTCGTTACCCGGGATAACATGATCGATGCCATCCGGGTTGCTGTTGGTATCAACCACGCCAATAACCGGGATACCCAGCTTGTTAGCTTCGTTGATGGCAATACGCTCGTGGTCAACGTCGATCACGAACAGCGCGTCAGGCAGACCGCCCATTTCCTTGATACCACCGATGGAAAGCTCAAGCTTATCCATTTCACGGCTACGCATCAGCGCTTCTTTCTTGGTCAGCTTGTCAAAGGTACCGTCCTGAGACTGGGCTTCCAGCTCACGCAGGCGACGGATTGACTGACGAATGGTCTTGTAGTTGGTCAGCATGCCACCGAGCCAGCGGTGGTTAACGTAAGGCATACCGGCACGCGCGGCTTCCTCTTTGATCACCTTAGCCGCTGCACGCTTGGTGCCGACAAACATGATCTTGTTCTTGTTGCTGGCCATATTCTGAACCACATCCAGGGCGTTGTTCAGCGCCGGCAGGGTGTGCTCCAGGTTAATGATATGGATCTTGTTACGCGCACCAAAGATGAACTTGGACATCTTCGGGTTCCAGTAACGGGTCTGGTGACCGAAGTGAACACCTGCCTTCAGCAGATCGCGCATTGAAACTTTAGCCATTGTGGTATTTCCTCTAACGGGTTATAACCTCCACATATCCCATCGCCCAACCGCTTGGCGGCACCCTGAACGCATGTGACGATATGTGTGTGTTTTCAGTTGATGTATTTAAAAGCCCCGATCGATGCCTGAGCATCCCTTTCGGGAGCGCGATTTATACCATAGCCGATACACTTTTTGAAGCGCCCTTTGGCTGAACGCGTCTTGTTCGCTACAATAGACGCCAGTTCACGCCCGGCTTCTCGCCCTACAGCCACGGGCATCCCTTCAAGCGCCAAGACCGAGTATTTATGACTATCAAAATCAAGACCCCGGAAGAGATTGAAAAGATGCGTACCGCCTGCCGACTGGCAGCGGAAGTTCTCGAAATGATTGAGCCATATGTAAAGCCGGGCGTGACAACCGATGAACTGAACCAAATCTGCCACGAACACATCGTCAACAAGCAGCAGGCCATTCCTGCCCCGCTCAACTACCACGGCTTCCCCAAGTCGATCTGCACCTCTGTAAATCAGGTGGTTTGTCACGGCATCCCCAATGATAAAAAACTCAAGAATGGCGACATCATCAATATTGATATCACCGTGATCAAGGATGGATACCATGGCGACACCAGCAAGATGTTCTACGTGGGCGATGTTGCCCCACATGCCCAACGTCTCTGTGAAATCACGCGCGAATGCATGCAGAAAGGCATCGAACTGGTTCGTCCTGGCGCACACCTGGGTGATATTGGCGAAGTGATCCAGAAGCACGCCGAGAGCAATCATTACTCAGTGGTCCGTGAGTACTGCGGCCACGGCATCGGCGCTGAGTTCCATGAAGACCCACAGGTACTTCACTACGGCAAAGCGGGCACCGGCGACGAACTCAAGGAAGGCATGATTTTCACCATCGAACCGATGATCAACGCCGGCAAGCGCCACGTAAAACTTAACAAGCGCGACGGCTGGACCGTTGAAACCACTGACCGACGCCTGTCCGCACAATGGGAACATACAGTTCTGGTAACCGCTGACGGTTACGAGATTCTGACCCTGCGCAAGGAAGAGATGGTCGCCTGATTTCACTCTGAACGAGCCCTTTCCATGACCCGTACCGCTCAGCCACTAGAAGCCGCACCGGAGCTGCTGGACCCCAGCCAGCTCCACACCAGCCTGTCCAATCGTGACAGACCGGTCATGAAAGTGCTCAAGGAATCGTTGCGTGAAGCACAACAACGCATGGATGATGCGTTCCGGCAGGGTGAAGACATTCGCCGCCTGATCTATGGCCGCGCCTGGGTACTGGACCAGATCCTTGATGCTGCCTGGTCCCAGTTTGCCTGGCCACCGGCACATCAGGCCGCCCTCATAGCCGTGGGCGGTTATGGCCGCGGAGAACTACACCCCTTCTCTGATATCGACATCCTGCTGCTGTTCGACCAGATCGATCCCAACGAGTGCCAGGACAGCATCAGTGGCTTCCTGACTCTACTGTGGGATATAGGCCTGGACCTGGGGTCCAGTGTGCGCACCATTGACCAGTGTTATGACGAAGCGCGCAACGACATCACCATCGCCACCAACCTGATCGAGTCGCGCACGCTCTGCGGCGATCCTGCCCTGCAGAACGAGATGTATGATCGAGTGACCTCTGAGGGCGCCTGGACCGACAAGGAGTTTTTCAAGGCCAAGCTGGCCGAACAGAAAGAGCGCCACGAAAAAACCAACAACACCGAATACAATCTTGAGCCCAACCTGAAAAACTCGCCCGGAGGCCTGCGAGACCTTCAGACCGTAGGCTGGGTAGCCAAGCGCCACTTTGGCGCCACCTACATCCGCGATCTGGTGGACCACGGCTTCCTGACCGAGCCCGAGCTGGACACCCTGAACAAGGGCGAACTCTATCTTTGGACCGTCCGCTACGCCCTGCATATGCTATGCAAGCGCCGCGAGGATCGACTGCTGTTCGATCATCAGCGTGCACTCGCCACATACTTCGGCTACGAAGACCAGGAAGGCGCTCTGGCGGTTGAGCAGTTCATGAGCAAGTATTACCGCGTCGCCATGGCCATGTCGGAATTCAACGACATGCTGCTGCAACACTTCGACGAGGCGATCCTGCGCATTGACGATGAGCAGAGCATCCAGCCACTGAACAATCGCTTTCAGATTCGCAACAACTACCTGGAAGCAGTCTATGACAAGGTATTCGAGCATCACCCCTTTGCCATCATGGAGCTGTTCGTACTGATGGCCCAGCACCCTGACATTCAGGGGGTTCGCGCCTCAACCATTCGACTGGTGCGCAACCATCGCCATCTGATCGACAACGACTTTCGCAAGGATATTCGCAACACCTCCCTGTTTATGGAGCTGCTGCGCTCACCGGAACGCGTGTCGACTGAACTTAAGCGCATGAACCGCTACGGCATTCTGGGGCTTTACCTTCCCGAGTTCGGCAAAATCGTGGGCCAGATGCAGCATGACCTGTTCCATATATACACCGTGGATGCACATACCCTGAAAGTGATTCAGAAGATGCGTCAGTTCCGTCATCGCGAATACCGCGAACAGTTTTCCATTGCCCACCGTATCGTCAACCAGCTGCCCAAAATTGAGCTGCTGTACATTGCGGGCCTTTATCACGACATTGCCAAGGGCCGTGGCGGTGACCACTCGGAGCTGGGTTCTGACGATGTAATAGCCTTCTGTCGACGCCATCATCTTGGCAAATGGGACACCCACCTGGTGGCCTGGCTGGTACGCAACCACCTGAAGATGTCCATGACGGCGCAGCGACGCGACATTTCAGACCCGGAGGTGATTCACGCTTTCGCCATGGAGGTGCGCGACTTGGTACATCTGGACTACCTGTACGTCCTGACCGTCGCGGATATCAACGCCACCAATCACACCCTGTGGAACAGCTGGCGCGCCACCTTGCTGCGCCAGCTCTATATGGACACCAAACGCTCACTGCGCCGCGGATTGGAAAACCCCATCAACAAGGAAGACCGTATCGAGCAGGTACAGCATGAAGCGATGCTGCTGCTGGCCCGCCAGGGTATTCGAGAGCAGGACATATTCGACCACTGGGCATTGCTGGGGGATGACTACTTCCTGCGAGAAGATGCGCACAACATCGCCTGGCATACACAGGCGATTCTGGAACACGGTGACAGCCCGCTACCGCTGGTCCTGATTCGCAAGACTTCTTACCGCGTCTTTGAAGGTGCTACCGAGATATTCATCTACAGTGAAGATCTGCCTACCCTGTTCCCGGCGACGGTTGCCGCCATGGACCAGCTACACCTTAACATTCAGGATGCCCGTATCATCCTCACCGACCATGGCCGCACTCTCAACACCTACACGGTACTGACGGATGACAACCAGCCACTGTCGGAAAACCCTGAATATCTGGCCAACATCCAGCGCCACCTGACCGAAGAGCTGGACGACCCGGAAGACTACCCCGAGATCATTCAGCGCCGAGTGCCGCGCCAGCTCAAGCTGTTTGCCACACCCACGCGCCTGACTCTGAGCAACGACCCCTCATCTCAGCAAACCATTCTGGAGGTGATCACTCCGGATCGCCCCGGCCTGTTGGCACGCATCGGCCGCATTTTTGTGGAGTTCGGCATTTCAGTGCGCAAGGCAAAGATTTCGAGCATTGGCGAGCGGGTTGAGGACTTTTTCTTCATCACCGACAGCAACAATCAGCCGATCAGTGATCCCGAGCTGTGCCGCCAGCTGCAGCAGGCGATCTGCCAGCAGCTGGATGAGCATGTGCAGAAACAGTAGCAGATCTCGACTCAGCGTGCCGCCTCATGCACCCAGGCGCGCTGAACCTGATTCAGGTCCACCTCCAGCACTGTTGCATAGGTATCGTCCTGTACCGGGTAGCTTTTGACCACCCGTGCGCCACGCACGATACCGGCAACGGCCGTTTTGAAGCTATCGCTCTGCACCACCATGTCCTCGACCCGTGTAGTGCCATACAGATACTGTCCATGTATGATACCGGCCAGCTCCTGATAGGCTCGCAGCTTGGACGCACGCATCGCCATCAACATCCTCTGTTGTTCGGTCTGCCCCGGCTGCAAACTGATCGGCGCATAGCCGGTCGCACTGACCCAGTTCGGCTCTACAGGCGCCTCAATTCGAGGGCTCGCGTGCACGTCCGGCAACGCTTCCGCCACCGTCTTGGCCGAATGCACCACAGTTTCACAACCGGTCAGTACCAACGCCAGCATCATCAGAACCACTGATCTCATCACTGAGAACCTCCAGCCGGACCTTGCCGGTTTTCGATGATCATGCCACGCTCTCGCGCTTCCAGCAGATCGTAGCCGGGCCAGCGTTGCTCCAGGCGGGACAGAGGAATGTGGCTCTGGCCGGAGGCCAGCACCTGACGTGTTGTGGTATCGAGCAATCGAGCGTTAATCACAACACCATCAGGGTGCAGCGCATAGGTACCGGTAAGCACAAAGTAGATTCGATGACGGGTACGCAGGGCCGACATGTTATAGGGCTCGATATCCGGCTTTACACTGGTCACCAGGCTCTGTGCGCGGTAATCAACCAGATTGTAACCCCGCTGCTCCAGCTGAAAAACAAAACTGTCACCCAGCCGTTCGCCCAGTTCGCCCACCTGGCCCGGTTGCAGCAGGTTGCGGAAAGCCAGCACAGCCAGCGGCAGCCGACTGATATTGCTTTTGTCCATGCCTGTTTCCAGCTGATGTGCCATCTGCACAACCGCCTCACTGACAGGGTCCAGTCCATTGCGATCACCCCCTGTCTGTTTCAGCTCGGTTCTGCCGTACGACCACTCTGACCGGGCATCTTCTATTTGCGCAAGCACCTGAGGATGCATGCTGACTACATGAGCCTGGACCGGGCCGGGCCCCTGCTGGGCGCAGCCGGCCAACAGCATCAGCAGACTGCAGGCTGTAAGCACTGCCACTCTCATCAGTTTTGCTCTCTGTCGGGTGTGATTTTTCTGAATGTACCACAAAATGGAGCGATGACAGGAGAGTACCGCCGTCAGCGTTTGCATCGCACTCGCAAATTGCATACCTTTTGGCCAATACCTGAGGACACTGACCATCATGCTGACCCGACTTTGCCGTCTGCTACTGCTCTGCCTGACACTGGCCATCCCCCATGTTGCAGCCATCACCATCGAGGCCGAGGGCTCGGCACCGATTATAAATAATGACCTTGATCAGGCCCGAGAGCTGGCGGTCAGTCGTGCCCGAGAACAGGCCTCCCTTCAGGGCAGCGCCTGGATTTCCACCACACAGGAAGTACGTGACGGCATACTTGAAATTGACAATATGCGCATTAACAGCCTAACCCAGCTCAACAACATCCGCATCATCGATGAATACATCCGTGGCAGCCAGCTGACTGTGCGTATCCTGGCCGAGGTGGAAGCTGAGACCGGCTGCGCCAACGGCCAGCCTCCCCTGGCCTATCGCAAAACGATTGCCATCGGCGGATTCAGTCTCGCCCGTCCCGCTGACGCCAGCCATGGCAATCTGCAGGGCATTCAACAGGGACTGGCCACGATAATCAGTCAGTCTTTGCAACAGAGCACACTTAATGTCATTGACCGTGGCAATCTGCAGTTGGTGGACAACCAGGATCAGCCCCCCCAGCAACTGTCCGAGGGCGCTCTTTCCCGCCACTTGAATCACGCACAACAGCAACAAACCCAGTTCCTGATAACCGGCATTATCCGGGACCTGAGTCTGCACAACCCGGCGGGCCCTCGTCCACCCAACATCCTGCTCGACACCTACCGCAGGCTGGACTTCGCCAGCTCAAAACATCTGCGCAACTTTGTATTGGACCTCTATATTTTTGACACTTTCACAGGCCAGATGATGTGGCAACAATCCTTCGCCACAGCAGGTCGCTGGAACCGCCCGGCACATGAAAAAACAGGCTTCGGGAGCCCCCTGTTCTGGCAGCAGGACTTTGGCCAGAAGGTGGAGACTACCCTGCAGGATATCAGTCGCTATATTGATGAAACACTGATGTGTGAACCGTTCCGCAGCAGCATCACACATACGGAAGGCAATGAGGCATGGATCGGCGCTGGCTCGCTGGCAGGCCTGAAACCGGGTGATCGGCTGAGCGTGTATAGACTCTACACCCATTATGATGCCAATCAGATGCCGATGAGCGAGCTGCGCAACACTCGCCAGACGCTGACTCTGGAAGACGTACAACCCACCATGTCACGGGGCCGACTGCCTGCTGACAGCAACACCCTCAACATCCAGCAGGATGATATTGTAATCGCCCATTGAGCAGCTTAGTCTTGCGACCTTGAATCATCCACACCCATACAGGAGCACCACCAAAATGCAGAGCGGACTCTTTACCGAACTGGAAAAAAAGATTGAGGGATTAATCGAAGAGGTCGAACTGCTGCGACTGGAAGTCAGCGAGCTGCGTGAGAGCAAGACAACACTGGAAGCCGAACGCGAAGGTACTGAGCAGAGTCTGCAGCGACTGCTGGGCAAGTTTGACCGACTTCGGGAAAGCGAAAACCTTTGACAGATATTTGCAGCCGTGCGGAACCAGCGCCCGCACGGCCAGCAGACTCAGCGCTGAGTGCCGCGAATCTTGATCTCGACGCGACGGTTCATCGCCCGCCCCGCTTCAGTGTCATTATTGGCAATCGGGTAACGCTCACCCAGACCGCGCGCATCCAGTCTCAAGTGGCTGACCCCAGCCGAATTCAGGTAGCGTGCAACACTGGTGGCGCGACGCTCCGACAACTGCTGATTGTATTCAAATGAACCGGTTGAATCGGTATAGCCTTCCACTGCAACCTGACTCTTCTCGAACTTGATCAACACACGAGCAACCGAGTCGAGCACCGAGTAAAAAGAAGGATCAACCCGATCACTGTCGGTGGCAAAGGTAATATTGCCCGGCATAATCAGCCGGATGTCATCCCCGACACGCTCCACTCGAACACCGGTACCTTCAAGCTGCTGACGCAGCTGCATTTCCTGCTGATCCATGTAATAACCGATACCACCACCAACAGCACCGCCAATAACAGCCCCTGCCAGTGCGCCCTCATTTCGATCGCCCTTGCCAGCCACGGCTGCACCCAGTACGGCGCCACCCAGAGCACCCAGACCTGCGCCCTTGGTTGCCTGCGACGTTTTAGACTCCTGAGTGTAGGGGTCCAGCGTTGTACACCCACCCAGCAACAATACTGACGCAAGTGAGGTGATCATCAGCTTTTTCATGGTTTCCTCCTGAATACGGTCTCCCGCTCCTCCATATGAAAGAGCAGGCCTGATACCTTTTAGCTCAGAATAGCTTAATAAGAAATGAAAACCAGTATCGCTTTTACACCGGAGTGCATATGGATGCTGGCCAGCGCCAGGATCAGACGATAAAATGCGCTGTTATCCTTCTTTGTCATCCGCGTCACCACTCCGAGGAGTATCTTTTGTCTCAGCTGCCTGTCATTGTCGGTTTTGGTGGTATCAGCCCCGCTGGTCGCTCTTCCTTTCACCAGGGCTATCGTCGCCTGATACTGGATCAGCTGGATGCATCCAGTCGACAGGATACGCTGGTTGATCTGGCAACACTGACCGGGCTTGCGCAGTATGATGCCGGCAGCTACCAGCTGCAGGGTGACACCAGCCAGCACTTCACGGCTGCAGAGCTGGCCAACCGCATTGAACAGCAGGTACGAAACAACACCCTGATTCGCCGCATCCACCCCGATTGGTTCGATGTTAATGCCGTCATGTTCAACCGCCCGGCCAGCATCAAAGGCAGCGATCAAGGCCTGAGTTTCCGCCTGCGCAGCCGCCAGCTGCCGCAGCAAATCCCGGCAAACTGGCAGGTAGAAGAGATAAGTGGCGGTCAGGTTGAGGTACGGATCGACGGCAGTTGCGAACTGATTTTCCCGGATTCCAAACCAGCCCTGGTACAAAGTGCCGGCATGCTGCCGACCGGGTTCGAGCCCGGCAAACTGTACCAGTCACGCAACCATCCCCGCGGCCTGCAGATGGCGGTTTATGCTGCCTCCGATGCACTGCGCTCGATGGGGATCGAGTATCAGACTATTCTGGATCTGCTCTCTCCGGATCAGATCGCAGTGTTCGCCAGCAACTCAATTGGCCAGCTGGATGATCTTGGCTTCGGCGGCCTGACCAAGTTCCCGGCGCTGGGCAAACGCACCACCTCCAAACAGATGCCACTGGGTTATGCCCAGATGCCGGCTGACTTCATCAACGCCTACCTGCTCGGTAACGTCGGCACGACCGGCGGCGCGCTGGGCGCCTGCGCCACCTTTCTGTACAACCTGAAAAGCGGCGTCGAGGCGATACGTACCGGCCGCAGCAAGCTGGTACTGGTCGGTGGCAGTGATGCCCCGGTAACGCAGGAGATCATTGAAGGCTTCCGTGCCATGGGCGCCCTGGCCGAAGACAAACAGCTGATGGCGCTGGATGGTCTTGCCGAGATGGCTGAGGAGCACTACCGCAAAGCCTGTCGTCCATTCGGCAACAACTGTGGCTTTACCATGGGTGAATCCAGCCAGTTCCTGGTGCTGATGAGTGACGATCTCGCACTGGAGCTTGGCGCTGACATCCACGGTGCGGTAGCCGATGTTTTTGTCCATGCCGACGGGCACAAAAAGTCGATTTCGGCACCGGGCATCGGCAACTACATGACCCTTGGCAAGGCGGCATCGCTGATCGGCACACTGTTGGGTGAAGAGTCACTCAAGCAGCGCAGCTTTGTACAGGCACACGGCACCAGCACCCCGCAAAACCGCGTAACCGAATCTCATGTCATCAACGAGACCGCCAAGGCGTTTGATATCCCTGACTGGACCGTCAGTGCCATAAAAGCCTATCTTGGGCACTCACAGGGCACTGCAGGAGGGGATCAGCTATTTGCGTCACTGGGCGTCTGGAAACACGGCATCGTGCCGGGTCTGACCACCACAACCGAAATTGCAGAAGATGTGCACAGCTCCAACCTGCATTTCCCGCTGACCCATAAGAAAACCGGCGCTACAGGGATGGACTCGGTATTGATTAACGCCAAGGGGTTTGGCGGCAACAACGCCAGCGCCGCAGTAATGGCACCCCATGTGGTCGAGCAGCTGCTGACAAGGCGCCACGGCGAAGCCGCCATGAATGCCTGGCGCAAGCGACGCGAGCAGGTACGCGAACAGGCCGAAAGCTATAACCAGTCTGCTATCATGGGTCAGGCAAAACCCATCTATCTGTACGACCACAACGTGCTGACGGGGGATGACCTGCAGATCAGTGCCGATGAAATTCGCCTGCCCGGTTATGCCAACCCGATCTCACTGCAGGTCGAAAACCCATACAAAGACCTGTGCTGAAACGACCATAACAAGGAGGAATCGGGATGAAACAACTGCTGTTACCGGCCGCTGCAGCCCTGCTGCTCGGTGGCTGTGTCAACCTGTCAGGGGCTCTGAAGGAAGACCTGACCGCTGATCAGTTCTATGTCCTGGACACCCGTTACTTCCAGTTTTGCAAGGGCGAAACCCGGCGCTGCCAGGAACTGACGTCCATCGTATCGGTACGTTACAAACTGGGGCCGATTGAAGAAACCTATGGTGAACAGATCAAGGGCCCGAACTACCCCGCCAGCCTGGCAAAGCTGATCCTCACCCCGCCGGATGGCAGCTACAGCAGTGAAGCGGTTGATGCAGAGAAGCGTTACTATCGTGTTCCCGTGAACAGCAAGACCAACACTGTCTGGAACACGCTGGAAGCCGCCTACCGCAGCATTTATCAATAAGGCAGCCGCAACAGACCGGAAGCCGTAGCAGTGGTTACGGCTGAAACTTCTGCATCGTCCATCCCTCGCAGTTGGGCAATGAACGCGGCCACTTCCGCCACACGGCAGGGCTCATTTCGCTTACCCCTGTGCCCCTGCAGTGGCATATCCGGCGCATCGGTTTCCAGCACCAGCCACTCCAGCGGCAGCTCAGCTGCCAGTCTTCTCAATTTACGCGCACGCTCGTAGGTGACAGCCCCACCAAAACCCAGCTTGAAGCCCAGTTTTGCATACTCCCGCGCCTGTTGTTCGCTGCCGGAGAACGCATGCACGATACCCGCCCGGGGCAGATGCTGACGACGCAACAACTTCAAAACCCGGTCGTGTGCTTTCACCGCATGCAGCAATACCGGCAGGTCGTGAGTCTTTGCCAGTTTCAGCTGCGCTTCCAGCAGCTGCTCCTGCTGTGCTGCCCCCTCTTGTCCGGAACGCAACTGTGCAGGGCGAAAGTCCAGGCCGATCTCGCCCACCGCCACTACGGCTCCTGCCGCCAGCGAAAGCATCTCATCCAGCCGTGCCAGATCGTGCTCAATATCATGACTGAAACAGGGATGCAGACCCAAAGCAGGATACAGGCTTGGATCTGAAGCACACAGATCCAGAACCCGCTCAAAGTTATCCACCGTGATCGACGGCACCACAATCTGCTCAACACCCGCAACGTGCGCGCACTCAATTACCGCTGCTCGGTCAGGATCAAAATCAGCAAAATCAAGGTGGCAGATGGTGTCGATCAGCAATCAGTGCTCCCGCGTTGCGCGGAACTGGATATCCGGCCAGCGCTCTTCGGTCAGTGACAGATTTACCCGGGTTGGCGCCAGGTAGGTCAGCAGGCCGGAGCCATCCACCGCCAGATTGTCGTAGCCCTTGCGGCGGAAATCTTCCAACATCTTGTTATCACTGCACTCCACCCAGCGTGCAGTCTGTACGCTGATCGGTTCGTACACGCACTCGACCTTGTACTCGTCCTTGAGACGGAACACCACCACTTCAAACTGCAGCTGTCCGACAGCACCAAGGATCAGGTCGTTGTTCTTCAAAGGCTGGAATAGCTGAACCGCGCCTTCTTCCGACAGTTGCTGCAAACCCTTCTGCAGCTGTTTCATTTTCAGCGGATCGGTCGGGCGTACACGGCGAAACATTTCCGGTGCGAAGTGCGGAATACCGGTGAACTTTAGGCTCTCGCCAGCGGTAAAGGTATCACCGATCTGGATGGTGCCGTGGTTGTGCAGACCGATGATGTCACCAGACCAGGCTTCTTCCACGTTTTCACGATCGCCGGCGATAAAGGTTACGGCATCAGCAATGCGGATATCCTTGCCGATACGCACATGTTTCATCTTCATGCCCCGAGTATAGGAGCCGGAGCAGATGCGCATGAAAGCGATACGGTCACGGTGCTTCGGATCCATATTAGCCTGGATCTTGAAAACAAAACCGCTGAATGCTTCCTCACTGGCCGCTACTTCACGGCTTTCGGTCGGACGCGCCGGCGGTGCGGGTGACCACTGGACAAAATCATCCAGCATCTCTTTCACGCCGAAATTGCCCAGTGCCGTACCGAAAAACACCGGCGTCATTTTACCTTCCAGATAGGCCTGTTGATCCCACTCATGACAGGCGCCCTTGACCAGTTCGAGCTCGTCAACCAGCTCGTCATAGTCATCTTCCAGCAGCGCGCGGGTCTCTTCCGAATCGAGCCCCTGAATGCGCTTGTCTTCCGGCAGCTTGTGGCCCTGACCCGGAGTGAACAGGTGGATGGTATCGGTGTAGAGGTTATACACGCCCTTGAACCACTTGCCGGAGCCAATTGGCCAGTTGATCGGGGCCGCCTGAATCTTCAGCACCTCCTCAATCTCGTCAAGCAACTCGATCGGGTCACGAATATCACGGTCCATCTTGTTAACGAAGGAGAAGATCGGCGTATCGCGCAAGCGACACACATCCATCAGCTTGATGGTGCGCTCCTCAACGCCCTTGGCACCGTCCACCACCATCAGTGCCGAGTCCACAGCGGTAAGAGTACGGTAGGTATCCTCGGAAAAGTCTTCGTGCCCCGGTGTATCCAGCAGGTTGACGGTACGGCCGTTGTACGGAAACTGCATCACGGAGGAGGTGATGGAAATACCGCGCTCCTGCTCCATGCTCATCCAGTCAGATGTGGCATGCCGGTCGCTGCCACGCCCCTTGACGGTACCCGCCACCTGAATCAGCTGACCAAGCAGCAGCAGTTTTTCGGTGATAGTGGTCTTACCGGCATCCGGATGCGAGATAATGGCAAAGGTGCGGCGTTTGGAAACTTCCTGAGCGATGGACATGAATTCGGGTCTTCTGTTCTGGACAGGGACAGGGCATTGCGCCCCGTGTGTGCGGTTGATCGTCAATGGCGGGTATTTTCGCTGATCACACCGGGTTAAACAATGTCCGTTTTCACTCAGCCCAGGCAACAGCATCGTGTGGGTGAAGGCTCTCAAGATGCTTGACCTGAGTACGTGGCGCCCTGAAGTGGGATTGCAGGGCATCCTGTATACGCCGGGCCGCATCCTCCACAAACATCAAATTGGCGCCATTAAGCGCCGCAAACGCCTGCTCATCCGCCCGTTTCACTGCGGTTTGCACCGGTGTCGCAACGGCAGCCTCAATGGTATCAATCAATGCAAGCAGCGCCAGCGAAGGGTCGGTTGCCTTCAGGCCCACGCTGACACGCGCTTCACTGCGCTGGCTGTGCGGCGTTGCCAGTGTAGCGTTGCGGCGAAGCCAACTGGCCATTTCTTCACGATTAAGGGGCTGATCTCCGGGAAAATCGTCAAGAAAGCGACGTTCCACAAGCTGTCGTGCCAGCGCCGCCGAACAGGGACAGGTTGAGGAGTACTCCACAACCACTTCGGCACGCAGACTGAAGCGGCCCTGTACCAGTTGGGCATTCAGCCTGACAGGGTATGATTTCCAGCCCGCCAGAGCCTCAGATACCAGCGCCGCCCGGCGCACCAACAGATTAAACGAAAGACCGATACGCGCACTGCTGCTGTTGCAGTCCCGGTGACTGTCGATCATCGCCTGCAGTACCTGCTGTATGCGCTCAGGTGTCAGCGCATCCTCACCCAGACCATCCAGCAAACGGTAAAGACGCGACATGTGAATACCCTTGATATGCGCAGCCGGCAGATCCACCTGAGCATCGGCACACGCATGCAGACTACGCCGGTAACCCGGCTCTGTCAGCGTAATGGGCAGATCAATGTCCTGCATCCCAACCCACTGCAAAGGGGTCATAAATGGGGCGTCGTCGGTCAAGGACACATCGGGCAGTACTGCATTCATAGGTATGTCGCTCTCAAAAAACTGCGGGTATTCAGCCGACCCACGGGGGTTTTGCCCACAGGCGACCATCAAATTAATGTTATGATATAACACATAATAAGACTTTGAATACCGTTACGCCCCCCCCTCAGTGTATCAACCCTGACTGGACTCGCGCTTGAAACGGGCAAACATCCGCTCTCCCAGCACCAGCATGCAAGGGGTGAGCAATAAAGTCAGCAGGGTGGCAAAGGTCAACCCACCGGCAATGGCGCTGGACAGCTGCGTCCACCACTGGGTCGAGGGCGCACCAAAACCCAGGCTGGGTTCAAGCAGATTGACGTTTACGCCGATCACCATCGGCATCAATCCCAGCACTGTGGTAATGGCGGTGAGCAGTACCGGACGCATGCGCAGACAACCGGTTTCCAATGCTGCATCTACAGGCGACATGCCCTCACTGCGCAACTGGTT
The DNA here is from genome assembly GCF_040547585.1 of Marinobacterium sp. MBR-111. Classification (NCBI taxonomy): domain Bacteria; kingdom Pseudomonadati; phylum Pseudomonadota; class Gammaproteobacteria; order Oceanospirillales; family Oceanospirillaceae; genus Marinobacterium; species Marinobacterium sp. MBR-111. Next base: position 141,617 of record NZ_JBEPQA010000003.1, on the reverse strand, counting down.
GTAAGTGTCGATCAGGACGATATTGTTGTTCACCACAATACCTGCCAGCGCAATGATGCCCATACCCACCATGACAATGCCAAACGACTGGCCATTGACCAGCAGCCCGATCAGAACACCCGCGGTCGAAAACACGATGGCCGACAGCACCAGAAGAGTCTGGTAAAAGCTGTTGAACTGGATCACAAGAATCAGCATCATCAACAGGATTGCAGTGATGAAGGCACTGATCAGGAAGCTGGCCGACTGCTGCTGATCCTCACCCTCGCCCCCAACACTGAGGCTTACACCCTCAGGCAAATTACTGTCACTGGCCTCCAGCAGCGCTTGCAGCCGCTCCGCCACTTGATAGCCTGGCGCAACATCGGCCTGCAGTGTAATGGTCCGCTGACCGTCCACGCGGCGCAGGGTGCCAGTCTTATGAGACGGCTGCAGCGTCACGAAATGACTCAGTGGCATTTGTCCACCATTGCCAGTCAATGTCATGCGCTGCAGCTGATCCAGGCTGCGCCACGACTCGGGCAGGCGCACACGAATATCAACTTCATCCAGCGCGTCTTCAGGCCGCCAGGTAGCCAGCAACAAACCATTACTGACCATTTGCACGGCATTACCGACGGATAGCACATCCGCACCGAAGCGAGCGGCCTCCTCCCTGTCCACCTGCAGCTGCCACTCGATGCCCGGTAGGGCACGGTCATCCTCGATATCCACCAGGCCGCCCAGCTCAACCATGGCACTGCGCACCCGGCTTACCGCCTGATCCAGTGCTGTGCTGTCCTGTGAACTGAGTTTCAACACCACCGGCTTACCGGCGCTGGGGCCCTCCTCCTGTTTGCGAAATTCAAGCTTCAACCCGGGAAGATCAGCGGTTCTATCACGCATGTCATCCAGGATGGTGGCCGCCGGACGGCGCTGATACCAGTCGATCAGCTGAAACTGCAGTATTCCAATCACGTCTTCAGCCATTTGCCCGTCGGCCATGGCAAAACTGCGCGCGTACAGCACCTCGACCTCAGGCATGCCAAGCAAACGCTGCTCTACCCCCTTGACCAGCGTGTCCCGCTCATACACGGACAGATCACCACGGGCGTGAATCAAAACCTGGGCGGACTCCGGCTCCACATCCGGAAAAAACTCAACGCCATGGTTAAAACGACCATAAAAAGCGTAAACCAGAAGCATGGCCAACAGCATCGCCGTCAACGTTTGTCCGGGCCTTGCCAGCAAAAATGCCAGCGTGCGGCGATAGCCACGGCCCAGCCTGCTATTGCGGCTTTTCTGTGGCGACAGGCGCCCACCTCCGCTGACCTGTCCCATAACCGGCAGAAACACCAGTGCCATCGCCAGTGACGCCAGCAGGCAAAGGATCACGGTAGCTGGCAGGTATTTCATGAACTCACCCACGATACCCGGCCAGAACAGCAAGGGCAGGAACACCATAACAGTTGTGGCAACGGAGGCGATCACCGGCCAGGCCATGCGACTGGCAGCACCAGCCCAGGCCTCAGCCGGGTTCATCCCCTGCTGGCGGTTACGATCAGCCAGTTCAGATACCACGATTGCACCGTCCACCAGCATTCCGGCCACCAGTATCAGCGAGAACAGCACAATGATGTTCAGCGTGAATCCCAGCATGTAGATCAGCAGAATACCGGTCAAAAAGGCGCCGGGGATGGTCAGCCCCACCAGTAACGATGAGCGCAGCCCAAGCGCCGCCAGCATTACGATCAACACCAGCACTACCGCCGTCAACACGTTATTGAGCAGATCGGTAAGCAGTTCCTGCACCTCTTCCGACTGATCCATCACGTAGTGCACCTGCACCCCCTCGGGCAGCAGTGGGCGCGCCTGCTCGATCAACGCCTTGATCTGATCAATGGTGTCGATGATGTTGGAGCCGGCACGCTTGGACACTTCCAGCACCACACCCAGTTGACCATTGATACGCGCAAAGCCGGTGGGGTCCTTGAAGGTTCGACGCAGCACCGCCACATCGGAGAAAGTGACGACCCGATCATCTTCCACCTTGACCGGCATGTTGAGCAGATCTTCGATATTTTCGATCACGCCGGGCACTTTCAGCGGCAACCGCCCCGAACCGGTATCAAGGCTGCCGGCGGCGACCAGCCGGTTATTGTTGCTAACCAGCTGGTAGAGGGCGGCATAGTCCACGTTGTAGCTGTCCAGTACCTGAGGATCGACTATGATCTCAAGCAGGTCTTCACGATCACCGCCGATATCCACTTCAAGCACATCGGCAATACCTTCTATTTCCTGCTTGAGCCGACGCGCGGTTCCAACCAGTTCAGCTTCACTCACCGGGCCGGAAAGGGCTATGGACAGCACCGGAAAGAGGGCGATATTGATCTCGTTCACGCTGGGTTCGTCGGCCTCAGCCGGCAGTTCGGTGCGGGCGGTATCAACCTTCTCACGCACATCCGCCAACGCGGTTTTGGGGTCAAAACCGGCATCGAACTCCAGCATCACCGACGCGTGTCCTTCCGCGGCGATGGAAGTCATCTCCTTCACTCCTTCGAGCGATCGCAACTCCTGCTCCATCGGCCGCACCAACAGCCGCTCTGCATCCTCGGGGCTGATCCCTTCAAGGCGCATGGAAACATAGATATAGGGAATGGTGACATCCGGGTTTGCCTCCTTGGGAATTGTCACCCATGAAGCAAACCCAGCCGCAAGCAGGATCAGCAACAACAGCAGAGTGGCTCTGCTGCGGTTCATTGCGGCCCGAATCAGCGCATCCATCAACGCGACTCCGACGCTTGATCAACCTTGACCTGCTGACCCGGCGAGACAAAGCCGCCGCCCAGCGTGATCAACCGAATTTCTTCCGGCAACCCACTCACCCAGCTGCCTTCGGTTCCGGTACTGATAAGCTGCACCGGCGCGAACTGTACCCGGTCGTCCGGCTCCAGATACAACACACCCAACTGACCGCCTTCACCCAGCGTCAGCAGGGCTGTGGAGATCCGGTGAGCATCCACGCTGCCGATATCGATCCGAACCGTGGCACTGGCGCCGGCGATTCTGAGACCTTCAGGGTTTTCCAGCCGTATCTCCACTGTAAAACTTCGGGTGGCGCTATCCGCCTCCCTTGAGATGTGACTGACAACACCGCTGAAAGTACGTTGATCCAGCAAAACCACTTCTGCTCGTTGCCCCAGCTCGAGCCCGGCCACCTGTTGCTGCGGCACCTGCGCTCGCACTCGCAGCACTGCCGTATCGAGCAACCTCCCCCACACTTGACCGGCAACCAGATAATCCCCCAGGTCCACATCGAGACTGTCAAGTACGCCTGCGAAAGGTGCGACCGGACGTGTGTGTTCAAGTTCAAGTTCTGCACTGCGTACTGCCTGCTCAGCAGCGGCCAGCTCACTTTGTAATCGCAACAGGTCGGTTTGTGCATTCAGTCCCTGCCGACGCAAACTCTGTCCTGCTTCCAGCTGACTGCGGCTATAGGCCAGCTGGGCACGCGCCTGCGACAGGCAGCTGCGGCGGTCGTCTTCCGACAGTTGCAACAGAAGATCGCCCCTGGCAACCTGAGCACCCCGCCCTACCGGCAGAACATCGACTGTAGCACTGATCTGTGCACGCAAATCCACACTTTGCCAGGGCTCTACCTGCCCCTGCAGCACAATTTGTCGACGATAGGGCTGAGCCGCACTCAGCCTGGCAGCGACCGTAATCGGCTGTGCTACGGGAGCAGCCGCTTCAGGTGCATTGTCGCGACTGCTGAGCAGTTCTCCGCTGAACAGCCACACCAGCAACGCCAGCGTGAGCAGCAAGGCTAGATGACCAAAACCGGGTTTGAATTTCATGGCCTGACAAGACTCCGTTTCGGGCCTGAATCGGGGGATAAAAACTGGCTTAAGACTACCATTGCCATGGTGCAGGGTCATCCGGTTTCAGCTTTAACCCTGCCGTTTCTACTGCTACTCTTTGAGCAAACTTCAGGAAGGAAACCACCTCCCATGACCGCAAAAACCGGATTTCGTACCCGCATCGCGCTCCCCTTTGTTATTACGGCTGCAGCACTGGTCTTTGTCGGGCTGTTCAGCGTCAACACCAGCCGCAACCTGGTAGCCGACACCGATGACATTTCCGGCAACTATCTTCCCGCCATCAGCGAAGTGCTCAACGGTGACCGCGATCTTTATCAGGCACTGGTAGCACAAATGGCGGCCGTCGATGCGGGCACCAACCTGCAGGAAGCCGACGCACAAGTCGCAAGCTTTGACGAAAATACTCAGCAGGCGCATGACCGTTTCAATCAGGCTGTTGCGCGCCTTCGCGGTACCGGTATCTCGAGTTCGTCCGAGGGATTTGAGCAGGCCTTCCAGCAGTGGGAGAGTTCAGCTCGTCAAGTGATGGAACTGGCGCGAAGCGGTAACCCTGAACGTGCACGTGCCTTGTCACATCAGGTCACACAGCCGCTGTTCAGCCAGCTGCGCGACTATTTCGACCGGGTAGGCTCCCATACCGAGCAGCTGGCTCAGGAGAAAGCCGCCGAGGCATCCTCGGAAGGCGTCAGCAGTTCGGTCACCACGTTGATCATTACCTTGCTGGCGCTTTTGCTCAGCCTGACCCTGTTCTTTATTTTCATGCGTCTGATTCTGCGCTCCATCACCGCTCTGCGTGAGCAGCTTGACAACATTGCCAAGGGCGAAGGCGACCTCACCCAGCGTATTCCGGTTGAAAGCAACGACGACCTGGGTCGACTGGCCAGCAGCTTCAACCTGGTATTGAGTAATCTGCAGCAGATGATTGGCAGTATTCAGAGCCTGAGCCGTGACTTGGGACAGGAGTCAGGTCGCCTGGCCTCGGCAGCTCAGGATAACGATGCAGGTGTCAGCCGCCAGACTGATGCCATCTCCATGGTGGCAACGGCCATCAATGAGATGCAAAGCGCCATCGAAGAGGTGGCAGGCAACGCTTCACGAGCCGCGGACATAACCCGTGAAGCGGATCAGACCGGCCAGCGCAGCTCCGAGATTATTCACCAGTCTTCGGCGCAGGTGCGACGACTGGCCGAACAGACCGAGAAGGCGGTGACCTCAATCCGAACGCTCGCCGACAATTCCAACGAGATCAGCAGTGTGCTGGATGTGATCCGTGATGTGGCTGAGCAGACCAACCTGCTGGCGCTCAACGCGGCCATCGAAGCCGCCCGCGCAGGCGAACAGGGACGCGGTTTTGCAGTGGTGGCCGACGAAGTGCGTACCCTCGCCAGACGTACTCAGGAGTCCACTGAAAACATACAGAACATGATCAGTCGACTGCAGGGTGGCGTTTCTGAAGTCGTCACCGTAATGGAAACCGGCAGCAAAGAAGCCAGTGCCACCGAATCTCTCTCCAGCAGCGCCGAAGCCGAGTTACAGACCATCTTGCAGGCGATCTCTCATATTACCGACGTCAATACCAGCGTAGCCTCCGCTACCGAACAGCAGACTCAGGTCGTGGATGAGATCAACCGCAGCATCACCGAAATCAATGATTTGGCCACACAGGGGGCCGACCGCTCACGAGACATCGGCAGCATCAGCCGCTCACTGGATGGGTATGCCCAGCAATTGCAACAGCAAACCGGTCGTTTCAAGGTGTAATGCCGCACCGCAACTGAGCAGGCCTGCACCAGTGTACAGCACAGCGGCGGTACCCATTACCGCCGCATCACCCCACTTAACATAAAAACTCCTTTAAAAACATAAAGTTGATAAAACCGGCCCCTCTTTTGCTGTAACCATATCAACCTTCGGGCCCCGGCGGCCCTGACAAACTGACTGTATTCGGATAATGGCGTCCGTCACCTCTCTGCCCCACCGGCAGAGCTGGTGCGGGCGCTTTTTTTATGTCCCGTCGCCAGTTTTTCTCGACCGCCAGATAACACAGACCGGCATACAACTGACCTATCTCTGAGGTGACACCATGGCTTATCTGATCCCATCCGAATTCGTGACCAAAATGGTCGACGCAGGCGAATCCAAAATTCACATGTCCACCCGCGATACCCTGATCCGCGCCTATATGGCCGGCGCAATACTGGCGCTGGCCGCTGTATTTGCCGTGACCGTGGCGGTACAGACCGGTGTTTTCCTGATCGGGGCACTGCTGTTTCCGGTCGGCTTCATCATGCTCTACCTGATGGGGTTTGACCTGCTGACCGGCGTATTCATGCTGACCCCATTGGCCTGGCTCGACCGACGCCCTGGCGTAACCTGGCCGCAGATTCTGCGCAACTGGGGACTGGTTTTTGTGGGCAACTTTGCTGGTGCACTGACCGTCGCATTCATGATGTCCTACATCTTCACCATGGGTTACAACACCGATGGCGGCGCCATTGCCGAGAAGGTAGCCCATATTGGTGAGTCACGCACCCTGGGCTATGCCGCCTACGGTTTCGATGGCTGGATGACAATCTTCATCCGCGGCATGCTGTGCAACTGGATGGTATCAATGGGCGTTGTCGGCGCCATGATCTCCACCCATGTCAGCGGCAAGGTTCTGGCAATGTGGATGCCGATCATGCTGTTCTTCTTTATGGGCTTCGAGCATTCGGTAGTGAACATGTTCCTGTTCCCGTTTGGCCTGATCATGGGCGGCGACTTTTCGGTGATGGACTACATGATCTGGAATGAGATCCCCACAGCACTGGGCAACCTGGTCGGTGGTCTGGCCTTCACCGGACTCACCCTGTACACCACCCATGTGCGTACCGCGGCCAAACGCAAACTGGCGACCAACACTTCTGCTGCCAAACCGGCATCCGCGTCGGCCTGATTACGGCCATCCATCCGCGCAGCGCTTTTCCGGGAGCGCTGCGCTGTTGTATTCAGGGGAGAGAAACCATGCCGCCAGGACTCCAGCTCAGTCTGGGCCAGTATTCAGACGCAGGACGCAAGGACTGCAATCAGGACTTTTACGGTGCGCTTATCCCCACCGAACCTCAGCTCAGCCTCAAGGGCGCCGCTTTTGCCATCGCCGATGGCATCAGTTCCAGTGATGTCAGCCAGATCGCCAGTTCAGCGGCGGTCAGGGGCTTTCTTGATGACTACTTCTGTACCAGCGACACTTGGAGCGTTAAGACTGCCGCGGAAAAGGTGCTGTTCGCCACCAACTCATGGCTTTGCAGCCAGACCCGTCACAGCGAGCACCGTTTTGACAGGAACCGGGGGTATGTTTGCACCTTCAGCGGGTTGATTATCAAGGGCCACAGCGCACACCTTCTTCATGCCGGCGACAGCCGCATCTACCGGGTGCGCAACCGTTCGCTGGAACAGCTCACCAAGGATCATCGCTTGTGGATATCACGCGAGGAAAGCTATCTGAGCCGTGCACTGGGCATTGAAGACTGTCTTGAATTGGACTACGACTGCCTGTCGCTGCAGTGCGGCGATCTGTTTCTGCTTGCCACCGACGGGGTCTACGAGCATCTGGATGCACAGTATCTGCTCGATCTGCTGGAGCAACATGCCGAGGATCTGAACCAGGCTGCCCGATCAATTGTGGAGGCGGCGTTCGCACAGGGCAGCCCTGACAACCTGACCCTGCAGATTCTGCGTATTAACCGCCTGCCTTCTGCAGAGCATCAGGTGGTGCAGCAACAGGTTGAGCAGCTTCCCCTGCCACCAACACTGGAGCCCGGCATGGCGTTTGATGGCTACCGGATCCTGCGTGTGCTGCACGCCACCAGTCGCAGCCATGTGTTTCTTGCCCAGGACTTGACGTCAGAGGAGCAGGTTGTCATCAAGACACCCTCTATCGACCTGGGCGAAGACCCGGCCTACCTGGAGCGCTTCATGATGGAGGAATGGATTGCCAGACGCATCGACAGCCCACATGTATTGAAAGCGATAACGCCCGGGCGACCACGCCGGTTTCTCTATACCGTCACCGAATATATCGACGGCCAGACATTGGCTCAGTGGATCAATGACCACCCCCGCCATGAGCTGGAAAACGTGCGCAACATCATCGATCAGCTCGCTCGTGGTTTACAGGCATTTCATCGCCGCGAAATGGTGCATCAGGACCTCAAGCCCGACAACATTATGATCGACACCAGCGGAATAGTCCGCATCATCGACTTCGGTGCTACCCGCGTGGCCGGCATCGTTGAGTCGTCCCATGCACTGGAGCAGCCCCATCTGCAGGGTACTGCACTCTATTCGGCCCCTGAATATTTTTTGGGCGAATACGGTGACTGGCGTGCCGACCTCTACTCACTGGGCGTGATCACGTATCAGATGCTGTCCGGTCGGTTTCCTTATGGTAACAGGGTCGCACGCACCCGTACCCGCGCCGCTCAGCAACGCCTGAGTTATGACTCGGTGCTGGAGCGGGAACGCGAGATTCCCACCTGGATCGATGACACCCTGGAACGGGCGCTAAAGCCTGACCCGAACAGGCGTTACGAGAGTCTTTCAGAGTTCGTCTACGATCTGCGCCATCCCAACCAGCGCTTTCTCAACCGTACACGCGCGCCACTGCTGGAGCGCAATCCGGTATTGTTCTGGCAAGGTGTTTCTCTGGTGCTGGTGCTGTTGGTGATCCATTTGCTGCTGCGCCCCAACTGAAAGGACGCCGGCTGCTTGACAGGGTATCGGTGCATCAACACTCGATACCCCATGAAGCCAACAACGGTGATGCCGTCGATGGCGGCCATTCACTCAATGCCGACTTCAACCCTGTCACCGTTGAATCTGGCCGGCCAGCGAGGCAGAACGACATCCGGTTGTTCCAGGCAAACGCCGTCATGCAACCGGAAATGCTGCTTGTAAAGCGGCGCAGCCACTGACCATTCACCCTCCAATTCACACAATATCCCCCAGGCCAACACCTCCGCCTGAGAGAAGGGGTCACGATGGCACAGCGCATAAAGTTGCTCTTTAGCAGGGTCTGGCCAGTACAATGCGGCGGCCTGATCACCAATTTTGACCGCCACACCCGACCCGGGTACCAGGTCATCACGGCTACACAGATCCTGCCATTGCAAGCTGTTCATTATACCTCCTCCACGGCCAGTTCGCGGGCCGGAATCAACTGTTCTCGCTCAACGACTTGTACAATCCGTGCTCGGCCCGGTTCATCCGAATTGACGAAGCTGCGGAAGCGCTTGCGCCGGTTGGGGTCATCTACTGCCTCTTTCCACTCACAGCGATAACTGTCGACGACATGCTGCATGCGGGATTCCAGCTCTGCCGCCAACCCCAGACTGTCGTCGATCACAACCTGCCGCAGGTAATCCAGACCACCTTCAAGGTTTTCCATCCACACTGAAGTACGCTGCAGGCGGTCCGCGGTGTAGATGTAGAACATCAGGATACGATCGATGTAACGCACCAGCGTTTCATCATCCAGGTCGGTCGCGAACAGGTCCGCATGGCGCGGCTTCATGCCGCCATTACCACAGACATAAAGATTCCAGCCGTTTTCAGTGGCAATCACGCCAATATCCTTGCTTTGGGCCTCGGCACATTCGCGGGTGCAGCCTGATACGGCCATCTTGATCTTGTGCGGCGCGCGCAGGCCCTTGTAGCGGTTCTCGATCTCGATCGCCATGCCAACGCTGTCCTGCACGCCAAAACGACACCAGGTACTGCCAACACAGGATTTCACCGTTCGCAGCGACTTGCCGTAGGCGTGACCGGTCTCAAAACCGGCCGCAATAAGCTCTTCCCAAATCAGTGGCAGTTCATCCAGCGCCGCACCGAAGAGGTCAATCCGCTGGCCACCGGTGATCTTGGTATAGAGTTGGTATTTCTGCCCTATTTCGCCCAGCACGATCAACATCTTCGGTGTAATCTCGCCGCCCGGAATGCGCGGCACCACCGAGTAGGTACCGTTTTTCTGCATATTGGCCATGAAGGTGTCGTTGGTGTCCTGCAAAGGCACTAGTTCGGGGCTGTGGATAGGTTCATTCCAGCAGCTGGCCAGCATGGAGCCGACGGCCGGTTTACAGATTTCACAACCGCCGCCATGTCCGTAACGCTGAATCAGCTCGTCAAAAGTCTTGATCCCATCTACACGGATCAGGTGGAACAGTTCCTGACGAGTATGGCTGAAATGCGCACAGAGCGAATGATCGACCTGTACGCCGCGCTTTTCCAGCTCCGCATCCAGCACGGTCTTCAGCATGGCGGCACAACCACCACAGCCGGTGGCGGCTCGGGTGCTGGCCTTAAGGTCGGCCACCGACACGGCACCATCATTCATCGCCTCGCAGATATCACCCTTGCTGACATTGTGACAGGAGCAGATGGTGGCCGTCAGTGGCAGCTCGGCACTGCCCGCACTCGGCAGTCCGCCCTGAGAGGCCGGCAGAATCAATGCTTCCGGCTGCTCCGGCAGCGGCATGTCATTCAGTGCCAGCTGCAGCAGTTGATCGTAGCCGCTGTTGTCCCCAATCAGGATGGCACCCAGCAGGCGCTTGCCATCCCCCGAGACCACCAATCGACGATAGACGCCGCTGCGCTCATCGCTGTAGCGGTAGTTCTGACACCCCGATGTATGGCCGTGAGCATCACCGATCGATCCCACATCCACACCCAGCAGTTTCAGTTTCGTCGACATGTCGGCACCCTGAAAATGTGCCTGGCCATCACCAACAAGATGCGACAGGGCCGCTCGTGCCATGGCATAACCCGGTGCAACCAGACCGAAATGGCGGCCGTTCCACACCGCACACTCGCCAATGGCATAGATGTCAGGATCGCTGCTGCGACAGTGCTGGTCCACCTCAATACCGCCACGCTCACCCAGCTGCAGGCCAGCCTCACGGCCCAGCATGTCCTGCGGCCGGATACCGGCGGAATACACGATCAGGTCGGTCTCCAGCTCGGTAGCGTCGGCAAAGCACATCTTCATCCTTGCACTGTCACCCCGAATAATCTGCTGCGTCGCCTTGTCGGTATGCACCGCAACCCCGAGCGCCTCGATCTTGTGGCGCAGCAAGGCTCCCGCTTCGTCATCCAGCTGAACCGGCATCAGCCGGGGGGCAAACTCGACCACATGTACCTCCAGCCCCAGCCGCTTGAGGGCGTTGGCGGCTTCCAGGCCGAGCAGTCCACCGCCGATCACCACGCCGACATTGGCACCCTCGGCACTGGCGCGAATCGCGTCCAGGTCATCCAGTGTTCGGTAGACCAGGCAGTGTGGCTGAGCCCCGCCGGGGATGGGTGGAACGAAGGGCCACGAGCCTGTCGCAAGCACCAGTTTGTCGTAGCTGTATTCCCCCCCCTGGGTGTGCAGGGTTTTGCATTGGGGATCAATGGACAGAACCGACTCACCCAGTTTGAGGCTCACGGCGGGGTGTTGATACAGCTCCGGTGACCCCAGCCTCAACGCGTCGGCACTGCCCGAATCAAAATAGTCTGACAGGTGTACCCGATCATAGGCGGGATAGCGTTCAGCCCCGAAAACCATCAGTTCACCCTGCTCAGCAGCTTCACTGGCCAACCACTGTTCCACAAAGTGATGCCCTACCATGCCGTTGCCAATCACGGCCACGCGCAAAGGGCGACGGGTACCGGTGCAGTCTGTCTGTTTCATACGGCACTCTCTTAGTTTCAGATAAAAAAAAACGGTGCCACTTCTGTGCTGCACATGCAGCAAGGAGTGGACACCGTTGTCCAAAAAACCACTTGATGAGCGTCTGACCTCAGGCCTGACCTGCAACTGGTATTGCAGGGTTTATGCCAATCGGTCAATAACAGGCAGGAGCGGGGCTTTTACCCGAACAACAACGACAAGGGCGCTTTAAAAAGGTGCAGACAGGGTCGAAACGACCCTTAACAGGGCACGGAAAAACATAATTACGTTTTCCCCAGGCCGTCACAGGCGGCTATCAGACGAGCCGCCAGATCGACCAGACGGATGTTGGCCTGCATCGCCTGCTGCCGCATCTGATGATAGGCCTGCTCTTCACTGAGGCCATGAAACTGCATCAGCAATCCCTTCGCCCGCTCTATCTGCTTGCGTTCATCCAGAGCCGAACGTGCTAACTCCAGCTCTTTCTGAACCTGTTCCAGATGGCGTGCCTGAGTCAGTAACAGGTCATATACCGTATCGTTCAACCCCCCGCCTTCATGTCCGGGACTGCTCAGCAGCTCAGCCATGGGTGTCAGGTTGACCGGAGCCGTACGCTGCGCAGCGGCTTCTATCAGGGTGTTAAGCTGTTGCCGGTGATGCCTCAGCTCCGCTTCAGCCGCTGCGGTCTTGTCACGGCTCTTTTGCAGCAGGCGCTGCTCCAGATGGGCTTCAAGCTGTTGCATGCGATCAATGCGGCAGGTGGCCAGCTCATACCAAAGCTCACTCAATGGCATCGGTACTTCGTCTTTAGGCTGCAGCCGGCTGAGCATGCCCCGCAGGCGTAACAGCTCGGCTTGCTCCGGCATCGCCTGCAGCTCGTGCCAGAGTGCCAGCGGCTCTGCCTCTGCATAACAGGTGAAGGTATCAAAACTGCGTTGCTGGGCATCCTGCAGGTTTATCAACCGCTCCAGCTGCTCGGCCTCGAACCGACCTGCCGCGAAGCCGATTGCTCCCCAGGCACGTTCCTGCCCTGCATACTCCTTCCCCTGTATGAAGTTGAATGTCGCGACCAGAGCCCGCGTCAACTCCGGGTCGCCACAGCTGTCCGCCAGTTCAAAAATGATCGCCAGCAAACGGGCAATCAGCTCACTCAGCCAACAGGTGAGCGTTGCCGCCTCCAGTTGTTGCTGCTGCACCTGAGCACGCAGCAGATCCAGCTCTTCCAGCTGCAGCAGTACCGCCGCGATGCAGTTGCACAGGCGCATTCCCGCCGGTGCACTGCCTGTGCCCGGCATCAGGGCTGCAACTCCCTGCCGAAAGGCCTGTTCGGCCACACGGCTACGCGCGACCTGCTCCGGGTGTTGACGGGCAAAGCACTCACCGCCGGAAGCCAGAAAGACATTTGAAATACCGCGTTCACGCTGCAGCTCATGGATTAACCTCCCGGTCAGAATCGCCTGTTGGCAACCCACGGCCAATTGTTTCAGTGCCTCAATCTCGGCCTCACGAGCAGCCAGCAGAAAGCGGTGGGTCAGCGGTGTACTTGAAGCTTGCATCGGCGGCCTCTCAGCAAAGAAGTTGCAGGGATACCATCGGGACAAGCAATTTATGTTCCAGCTCTCGCAACTGGCACCGGTTTTGCTTGTTTATTTCTGCTTAACATTTGAATTAAGGCAACGACGCCTGCTCCGTGATCGCCAAACCGGTCACGGGCAGGCGTTTTTTTATGAGGGCTAGAACATGTTTACGCTTTTGGTACGTTCGTTTGCTGAAATACGGTTAGCATTACCAAGCCGACAGACATTGTTCGGCAGCCGTTTATCCCACACCGACAACACCCCCCTCGGGCGCGTGGACTTGGTGGGTGCCGGCCCCGGTGATCCGGAGCTGATCACTCGCAAGGGCTGGCGCCTGATTGAGCAGTCCGAGGTAGTGCTGCATGACGCCTTGGTCAGCCCTGAGTTGATGGCTCAGATACCGCTGCATGTACAGCGCATATATGTCGGCAAGCTGAAGGGGCGACATTCACACTCTCAACGCGAAATTTGTGAGCTGCTGGTCAAGCTGGCTCGGCAAGGGCACCGAGTGGTAAGGCTCAAGGGAGGCGACCCGCTGATATTTGGTCGATTGGGAGAAGAGTTGAATGCACTGAGAGCCGCCGATATTCCGTTCAGTATTGTACCCGGCATCAGCGCTGCAGCCGGCTGTGCCGCCAGTTGCGGATTTCCGCTGACCGAGCGAGGACAATCTGCACGACTGAGGCTGATCACGGCCCATTCCTGTGATGACAGTGAAATCAATTGGCAGGATCTGGCGCGGGCGGATGAAACATTGGTTTTTTACATGGGGCTGTCGATGGCCGCTGCCATCAGTCACGGCCTGCAGACTGCCGGTCTGCCTCCGGACTGGCCTGCGCTGCTGGTCGAAAAGGGTACCCGAGAGGACCAGCGCATCCTGGCCTGCACGCTGGCGGACCTGCCACAGACGGTGCAACAGCACCGGTTACAGTCACCGACGTTGATCTATGTTGGGTCAGTGGTCAGTCAACACCACAGCTCCCCCACCGGCGTATCGACCGAGAACCGGTCTGCGACCTGAGCCTGCAGCAGTTCGGCACAGGCCAGCGCATCGGTCAGGGCATGATGTGGGCGATAGTGAGGCAGATGGTAGCGCTCACGGCTCTGTGCCAGACGGATCGACAGGGGCCTGCGCCCGCGCAGACGATCCCAGAGGCTCAGAGGTCTGCGACGGTGCAGACGGGCTTCAAGCTCCATGGTATCAATCACCGGAAACTCGATTCCTTCGCCAATTCGTGCCTGCAGCGCCGCATTGAGAAAGCTGCGTTCGATGCCGCGATGGTGCACGACCCCAACTCTGCCACGCAACTGTTCCAGCAACTGATCCAGGATCTGGGACAGATCAGGTGCTGCCGCTATCTCTGAATGGGTGATGCCATGCACCACCACCGATTCAGTGCTGAGCCGAGCACGGGGCTTGACCACCCAATGACGCGCACCGGCACAGTGAATACGGCTCAGACTCATCGGCATCAGTCCAATACTGACAATGCCGCCCTTGCGGGGGTCCAGCCCGGTGGTTTCGAAGTCGATCGCCACCAGCGGCACATCCTGCAGCGGTGTATCCGGCATCACGGCGCCGGCCTGATAAAAGTCCTTCAGCGCCGGATAGCGTGTCTGCCGAGCCAGTTCGGCAAAGCGGGCCGACCAGTCGTTCACCTGCGGATCCTGGGCATCCCGTGCCGGCTCATCCTGGAGTGCGTTTCGGTCCAGGTAGAACATCAGTTGGAACGCCCGGGTTGATAGCGATATTTCAGAAACTTCTGGGCATGACTCAGAATCTGGAAAGCATCCTTGAGATTCTTGCGCTCGAAGTCAGACAGGTTTTCAGGTTCAACGTTATTGTCCGGCTCCTGTCCCGCTTCAAGATCCAGTGCCTGATGCCGTATCCGCACCATGGAGATCAACTCCAGCGCATCGCGCAGGTCCGGCCCGCGCCCAGGTGGCATCACCGACGCATCGATCACATCACGCAGACGCTCAAAGGAGTTGCGTGCCCGTGAACCGACTGCCAGCGCGTGTACGCGGATCAGGTCCGCCACCGGCGCCGTTCCGCGCCGCTTCATGTTGATCGAATTGGTATGGCGGCCATCGGTCTCCATCACGAAATCCTTGAAGAATCCCAGTGGTGGTGTACGCAGCAGGGCGTTACGTGCCATGCAGGCCAGAAAACGCGGATTGCGCTGCGCCTTGCGCCGGATCAGGTCGTTCAGCATCTCGGCCCAACGGGTCCTGCCCCACACACCCTCCAGATCGAAGAAGATGGCGCTGTTGAGCAGAAATTCCGGCGTCGGTTTTTCGATCCACTCGGTAAAGTACTGCTCCCACACCCGCAGCGGCTGACGCCATTTCGGGTTGGTGGCCATGATTTTGCCGCTGCAATAGGTGTAGCCACAAGCATCCAGCCCGTCACAGACAAACTCCGCCAAGGCCTTGAAATAGCCTTCATGCTCTTTGGGGTCGTAACGATTGTCGAGAATCATGGCGTTGTCCTGATCGGTGACGATCAGCTGCTCCTCCCGCGCCATGGAGCCCAGCGCGAGAAAGCAATAAGGCACCGGAGGCGGTCCCAGCTCGGCTTCGCCCAACTCCAGCAGACGCTGCTTGAAGCTACGACCGATCACCGCCATGGCACCGCCAATCATGCGCGAGTTGGCGTCCTCGTTCACCATGCGGGTGAAACAGGCGCGTACATCCTGCTTCAGTGCCACCAGCTCTTCCACACTCTGTGCCCGGAAGATGCTGCTGACCACAAACAGGCTGTTCTGCGACTCGTAGCGGATGATGTCGGACAGGGCGATCACCCCGATCGGCTGCCGGTGTTTCAGAACCGGAAGGTGGTGCACATTGAAGCGCAGCATCAGCAGCATCGCTTCAAACACGAACTGGGAGTGCTCAACGTACCGAAGCTCGGAGGTCATAATCTCGGTGACCGGCGTATCGTAGTCCAGTCCCGGAGAGACCAAACGATTGCGAATATCCCTGTCGGTGATAATACCCGCCATGCGGCTGTCACGCTCGGGATCATCGTTCGCATCCAGAATCAGCAGAGACGACACACCCTCTTCCGTCATCCGAATGGCCGCCTCGCGCGCCGTGGCCGTAACCGGCAGACACACAGGCTCACGACTCACCAGGGTTTCAACCCTGGAGGTCATCAACTCATTGGCATCCTCACGCCGCGCCACCGCCTGGCGCAGACGGGTGCGGTCTTCCACCTCAACAATATCAGCAAAGCCTTCATTATTGTCGAACAGGTCGTTGAACAGGGGCTCGGCAATCAGATACACCAGCGTGTCTTCCAGCGCCACTACCGGAAATCGCACCCGCTTGTTGCGCAGCAGGCCGAACTCACCGAAGAAACCTCCTTCACTCAAACGGTTGTAAAGATCACCGTTACGTCGGAACACCTCAACGGCACCGCTGCGGATGATGTACCAGTCACTGATCTCTTCACCAAAGTTCAGTATCTGGCTGCCCGCCTTGAAATAGGCGACCTCAACCTGCCCCGCCACCTGCCCGAGGGTTTCCTCGGGCAGCTCCGTAAACGGAGCGGTACGGCGCAGGAAGTCGAGTATCTCGATATGTTCAGCCTGCTGCAGTTCAGCCATGCGTGTTATACCCGAGGCTCAGAGGCGAGTCCTTTCACCATCGAGAAGGCTGCGACCAGCAACACGATGGTAAACGGCAGACCGGTCGACACCGCCATTGCCTGCAGCGCGACCAGCCCCCCGCCAAGGATCAACGCAATGGCCACCAGCCCTTCAAACGTACACCAGAACACGCGCTGTGGCGTCGGCGCATCCACCTTGCCACCCGCCGCGATCACATCGATGACCAGCGAGCCGGAGTCGGATGAGGTGATAAAGAACACCACCACCAGAATGATCGCGATGAACGAGGTGATCTGCGCCAGCGGCAATACGTCCAGCATGGTGAACAACTGCAGCGGCAGCTCCGCGTCGGCCACGGCGTCGTAGCCCGCATTCACCACCTGGTCGATGGCGGTGGTACAAACACGGTCATCCACAACACGCAGGCCAGCGAGGGCACCAACAGTACCGAGATGATGAATTCGCGTACGGTACGCCCCCTGGACACGCGCGCGATAAACATGCCTACAAACGGACACCAAGAGATCCACCAGGCCCAGTAAAACGCGGTCCAGCCAGATGCAAAGTTGCTGTCCTCACGCCCAACGGGGTTAGCCAGCTCCGGCAGATAGGTCAGATACGCCATCAGGTTATCGAAGAAGCCGGTTGCAATGGCCAGCGTCGGCCCAACGATGATCACGAACGCCAGTAACAAGACCGCCAGCACCATGTTTATTTCAGACAGTCGCTTCACCCCGGCATCCAGACCGGCCAGTACTGAAACCAGCGCTATGGCGGTGATCCCGATCACCAGAACAATCTGTGTCGTGTTGCCCAGCGGAATACCGAACAGATAGTTCAAACCTGATGCAGCCTGAGAGGCACCGAAGCCCAGAGAAGTAGCCAGGCCGAACAGGGTCGCCAGCACGGCCAGAATATCAATGACATGTCCCGGCCAACCCCAGACTCGCTCACCCAGAATCGGATAGAACACCGAACGGATTGTCAGCGGCAGACCCTTGTTGAAGGAGAACAACGCCAGCCCCAGTGCCATGACGGCATAGATTGCCCAAGGGTGAAGCGCCCAGTGGTAGATGGTGGCGGCCATGCCCAAGCGCGCAGCCAATTCGGCATCCCCCCCAGCAGCCCCCAGTGGCGCCCAGTCGGTTCGAACGCCGTTCTCGATACTAATGCCACCAAAGGCCGAGCTGAAGTGGGACAGTGGCTCCGAAACGCCGAAGAACATCAAGCCGATACCCATACCAGCAGCAAACAGCATGGAAAACCAGCCGGCGTAGCTGTAATCCGGTGTGGCTTCGGTCCCGCCGAGGCGTACCCGGCCAAGTGGGGTGAAAATCAGCACCAGACAGATAATCACGAAAATGTTGGCTGCACTGATGAAAAACCAGTCCAGATTGGTAGTCAGCCAGCCACGAAGGCTGCTGAACAGCGGTTCCACCTGGCTTTGAAAAACCAGGGTAAGCAGTACGAACGCGATCACGGCAAGACCGGAGATCGCAAAGACGCGGTTGTGGATATCCAGGCCGAAAGGGCCTACGTTGACAACGATGTTATCCTGACCGATCTGGTAGTCGGTATCGATCGGATTCACATCACCATCGGGGATCATGGGGTCTTTATTGGCCACCATTTGGTTTGTCTCCCTCAGGTCAGATTTGAAACGTTTACCTTTTTAGTATGTTGGATCGGGTTATACTTTCGCAAGTCGCAGCCTGCCGGCTGTCACCGTTTGTGCGACGCTTTGTCGCACAAAGGCTGGACCACATACGTGCCGTTGGCAGGTATACTGCCCCATTAACCTTAGCGTAATTCCTCCGGGGCTGCTGTGCTGAGCGGATTTCATCACCACCTGCTGCAACTGACCTATATCCGTACTCTGGTGCTTTTTGCCCAGAGTGGCGCTCTGCTGTTCGCTCTGTTTGTACTGCATCTGACACTGGATGTATGGCTGCTTGGGTCCACTCTTGCAGCTCTGGCACTGCTGAATGTGATGACGTTTGCACGCCTGCACTCGCGCTGGCCGGTGACCGAACTGGAGTTTTTCAGCCAGCTCTGTGCCGATGTCGTGCTTTATGGCTGCCTGCTGTACCAAAGCGGTGGCGCCACCAATCCGTTCATCTTCATGCTGCTGATTCCGTTGCTTGTCAGCGCCGCCACCCTTGGCGCTCGATACACCCTGTTGATGGCCACCATGCTGGTAGTGCTCTATACCTCACTGCTGCGCCACTACATACCGGTACTGAAGTTGGAACAGGGTCACCAACACCGGATTTTCGATTTGTATGACCTTCACATCACCGGCATGTGGATCAATTTTCTGTTTACCGTCCTGCTGATCAGCTGGTTTATCGTGCGCATGCATCAGACCCTGCAGCGCGGTGAACAGCGCTTGCAGGCCGAACGTGAACAACATATTCGTGATCAGCAGCTGCTTGCGCTGGCCACACTGGCCGCCGGTACTGCGCACGAGCTGGGCACCCCGCTGTCCACCATGCAGGTTACCCTGCGTGAAATGGAGCTGGATCATCCTGGTGACGCGTTACTGCAGGATGATATCGCGCTGCTGCGCCAGCAGGTGGCCACCTGCTCGGCACGACTGCAGCAGATGAGTCGCAGCGTGCAGGAAGAACAGCAACGCAGCCATAGCCGTATCGCCGTTACCGAACTGCTTGAGCGCGTGATTGAAGAATGGACCCTGATGCGCCCCGAAGTCAGCTACCGCATACCCCCGTTTCCTTCTGGCCCGGCACCAAGGGTGAGCGCTTCTATAACACTGCAACAGGCATTGCTTAACCTGCTCAACAATGCGGCCGATGCCCACCCCGAGGATATCGAGATTGCGCTGAGCTGGGACAGTGAGCGTATCCTCCTGCAAGTGCATGACCAGGGTCCCGGGCTACCGCTGGAACAGGCCGATCAACTGGGCAAACCGTTTGTAACGACCAAGGGGCGAGGGCTGGGTATTGGCCTGTTTCTCACCTCTTCCACGCTGGCTCGACACCAGGGTGAAGTGCGCCTTTACAGCCACCCGAACGGGGGCACCCTGACTGAAGTTGAACTGCCGATCATACCCGAGCCATTCAAGGGAGCTGACGTATGACCCGACATTTTCTGATTGTGGACGATGACCCGGCCTTTACCCGTGTACTGGCCCGTGCCATGACCCGGAGAGGCTTCGAGGTTCAGGTCGCACGCGACGTAGCAACAGCCGTTGCGCTGGCCCATCAACAGGCGCCAGACCTGGCCACTGTGGATCTGAAAATGGAGGGCCCATCCGGCCTGTGCCTGATTCCTCAGCTCAAACAGCTGAATTCAGAGGTACGCATTCTTGTGCTGACCGGCTATGCCAGCATTGCCACTGCTGTCGAAGCAATCAAGTCGGGGGCACATAACTACCTGCCCAAGCCGGCTGATGCCGATCAGATCCTGCGGGCACTTGAAGGTGAAGCAGAGGCTTCAGAGCTGAACAGCGACATTCCAGACACACCGATGTCGGTCAACCGGCTGGAATGGGAACATATCCAGAAAGTTTTGCATGAGCACGAAGGCAATATCTCAGCCACGGCACGGGCACTGGGGATGCATCGCCGCACTCTGCAGCGCAAGCTTGCCAAGCATCCGGTGCGGCGCTGACGTCGGTAGAGCTATTGCTCATCAATGTAATGGTGGGCGTCGAATGTACGGATCCAGTCAGGATGAAACACCATCATGCCGGTCATGATAATGCCGTTCAGCAGTCCTTCGGGGAACATGATAAGCGGCAGAAAGCGCACATACTCCAGATAGATTTTGGCCCAGGGATACACACCATCGGCCCACAGCAGAAGTGCCATCGCCATGCCGCCAACAGCGGTTGCCACACCGGCACCAAAGAAGGCACACAGAAACAGATAGACAAAGAAGTTGCGCGGCAGTTTTGCTTCAACCAGGCGCAGTACCGCCATACTGGCAAGCGCCGGCAACACAACTGAACAGAGCACATTGACACTCAACGTGTCCCAGCTTTCCCGCCCGATCAGGGTCATGCCCAACAATGCCAACGTGCCAGACAGGATGGCCAGGTCCCAGCCAAACATCAGCGTCAGCGTGGTCATACCGAGAAAGTGAATGCCCAGCCCGGGCGAGATGCCGGCCCGCATGGTCCACATCAGCATCAGTACAACGGTTGCGCCAAACAGAAGATGCTGCAGCCGGCGCTGCTGCATCAGCACTGACCAGGGAGCAGTCTTCAGCGCCAGCAACAGCACCAGCAGCGCTGCCAGGCTTGCCGCCCAGAGCCAGCCCCCACTGATCAGTCCCTGTGTCAGACTCATTTCGGCTCACTCCCGCTTCAAGGTTCCCGGCTGAACAACAGCGCGTCTTCAAGCGCATCACCCAGAGGATAGTAGTTTTTACGGCGACCGCAGGGTTGCCAACCACAACGATGATAAAGGGCCTGTGCAGCACGGTTGGATGCACGCACCTCAAGGAAAAAGCGGGTTATCCCTCGCTCAATCAGTGCGTCCTGTACCTTGTGCAGCAGGTCGGTAGCCAAGCCCTTGCCACGTTGTTGCGGATCAACCGCTATACGTAGCAGCTCAGCTTCATCCATTATCTCGCTGAACAAACAATAGGCCACCGGTCGGTCCTTCCAGGACAAAATCCAGCTGCTGGCCCCGGCGCTGGTCAATGCCTTCTGCCACCAGACAGCAGCAAAAGGCTCGCTCTCGAAACAGATCTCATCAAGCTTGAGCACCGCATCCAGCTGAGCCTTCTCAAGCTGTTGCAGCTGCAGATCAGTCACTTGAACGGACCAGGCGCAGCGGCTGAATATCACGCCAGGCTTCAGCTTTACGCTCGGGCAGCCGCAGCAGTTCACTCAGACTCAAGGTTACCACCACCGGCAGCCCTGAAGGCAATTTGAAGCTGCGCCCCTGCAGCGTATCCAACGGTGCCGTTTCACCAAGTATCCAATGGGCAGCGGCCTCTCCCATCAGCAGCACCTGAGTGATACGGCGATGTGACTCCAGCGTACGCCGGAGCTTGTGCTGCACGGCGCGGCGCGCCTCCTCGGCGCCCTGATCCAGCGTGCGGCTGGCCAGCATCGGCCAGGGCAGCATCATGGCATCGCTCAGTTCAGTATCAGCTTCAGCCCCCAGCGCGGTGGTGATTCCGGTCAGCAGGGCACGATGATGTCGGCTGAACCCCTGCGGCTGGTGCGGCGGCAGTGAATCGACAATCAGCAGATCCTGCCGCAGCACAAAGGCCAGCTTGAAACGCGGCGCTTCAACCACTGTTGAGGTTGGCGTCGTGCGAACCGGTCGCTCAACCGGTGTCGCTTTCGGCACAGCGGCAGGCCGCTGATCCAGCAGGGTATCGGTGTCAATTCTGGCACGTGCAGTGACAGGTTTTGGAGCAGGGGTAGAAACAGGGATCGCCTGCTCCTCAACGCTTTCGGCAACATCTTCCAGCCAGGCATCGGCCTGAGCATCATCAGGATAGCAAAATGATTCCACCCAAGGCGCTATCTCGGCTGCACCGGGCAAATTTCCGCGCGGCAGCCAGCTGTCGACACCCAGTGCCTCCAGCCAGCGGTGGCGATTCTGTTCTTGTGCCGCCAGCGTCATACCGGCCTCACACCTGCGGATGAGCTTTCTGGATATTGGCATCCAGCAGATTCAGGGCGTGCAGATAGGCTTTAGCCGAGGCAATAATGATATCGGTATCGGCACCCAGACCGTTGACGATGCGACCAGCCTTTTCCAGCCTCACGGTGACTTCACCCTGAGAATCGGTGCCGCTGGTGATAGCATTGACCGAGTACAGCTGGAGATTGGCGCCGGAAGCCGCCACCTGCTCGATCGCCTTAAAGGCGGCATCGACGGGACCGCTGCCGGAGGCCTCGGCACTGTGTTCCTGAGCATCCACGGACACCACGAGGTTGGCCACCGGTACTTCACCGGTCTGGGAAGTGACATTCAGACTGCTCAGCTTGTACTTTTCATGACCGGCAGAAGCACGCGCATCGCTGACGAGCGCCACCAGATCATCATCAAAGATTTCGCTCTTTTTGTCCGCCAGCTCCTTGAAGCGGGCAAAAGCCGTATTCAGCTCGGCATCGGTGGCAAACACGGTGCCCAGCTCTTCCATGCGGGCGCGGAAGGCGGCACGACCGGACAGTTTGCCCAGCACCATGCGGTTTGTGTTCCAGCCCACATCTTCCGCGGTCATGATTTCATAGGTTTCACGGTGCTTGAGTACGCCATCCTGATGAATGCCTGACTCATGAGCAAAGGCATTGGCACCGACAATCGCCTTGTTGGGCTGTACCGGGAAGCCGGTAATGCTGGATACCAGACGCGACGCCGGCACGATCTGGGTAGTATCGATACGGGTTTCCAGACCGAAGGTATCCTTGCGGGTGCGCAGCGCCATAACGATCTCTTCCAGCGCCGCGTTACCGGCACGCTCGCCCAGACCATTGATGGTACATTCCACCTGACGCGCACCGGCATTGACCGCTGCCAGCGAGTTGGCCACTGCCAGTCCCAAGTCATTGTGGCAGTGAACCGAGAAGATCGCTTTGTCGGAGTTGGGGATACGCTCGATCAGCTGACGAATGGTGTTGCCGTATTCGTGTGGCACCGCGTAGCCCACGGTATCGGGGATATTGATGGTGTGGGCACCAGCTTCGATCACCTGTTCAATGATGCGGCACATGAAATCCAGCTCGGAGCGACTGGCGTCTTCCAGCGAAAACTCCACGTCACCGACCAGGTTGCGCGCCCGCTTGACCGCGCGCACAGCATTTTCCACCACTTGATCCGGCTCCATCTGCAACTTGTACTGCATATGGATCGGAGAGGTCGCAATAAAGGTATGAATGCGACCGGAGGCAGCATTTTTCAGGGCTTCACCGGCCCGGTCGATATCCGCGTCCAGCGCACGGGACAAAGAGCAGACGGTGCTCTCCTTGATGGTATCGGCGATCGATTTCACCGACTCGAAGTCGCCGGGGCTGGCGATGGCAAAGCCTGCTTCGATCACATCCACGCGCAGCTTTTCCAGCTGTTTGGCGATGCGCAGCTTTTCATCACGGGTCATGGAGGCACCGGGACTCTGCTCACCGTCACGCAAGGTGGTATCAAAAATAATGACGCGATCGTTGCTGCTCATGCTGGCTACTCCCTTCTATACAGGCTGACAACCGTCGCCTGCATGTAGATACTGAAGCTCTGATTGTAAGATCGGGCATTAACCCGAGTGAAAAACAGGATCAGGGCTGTGTTATGACTATTATTGTATCACCAGATTGTCGTTGACCGCAGACCCGATGAAGGAGTACCGATGAGCCCAACCCGTTTCGACCAGCTGATTGACCGCCGCGCCACCTCCAGCGAGAAGTGGGAAAAGTATGCCGACACGGAAATTCTGCCGATGTGGGTGGCTGATACCGACTTCATGGCGCCGGAAGCCGTGATTCAGGCGCTGCATCAACGCATTGATCACGGCGTGTTCGGTTACACCAGCACTCCGGCCGAGCTGAATCAACTGGTGATCGAGCGGATGCAGCGTCTGTATGACTGGTCGATCGAGGTCAACGATCTGGTCTGGTTGCCTGGATTGGTGTGCGGCCTTAACCTTGCCTGCCGCTCGGTGGGCGAATCAGGCTCTGCCGTACTCACTCCGGCACCGGTCTACCCACCGTTCATGTCGGCCCCGCGTCTGTCTGATCGCAGCCTGATCAAGGTACCGCTGACCCGTGGGGAGGATGGACGCAGTGTCATCGATCTGGACGCACTCGAAGCTGCCATTACACCGGACGCCAGGCTGCTGCTGTTCTGCAACCCGCACAATCCCGGCGGTACCCTGTATCGCCGTGAAGAACTGGAAGCCTTGTCCGAAATTATCATCCGCCACGACCTGATCATCTGCTCTGACGAAATCCACTGCGACCTGATTCTGCAACAGGGCCTGACGCATACCCCGATTGCATCGCTGAGCGACGAAATCGCCGCGCGGACCATCACCCTGATGGCGCCGAGCAAGACCTACAACATCGCGGGCCTTGGCTGCTCCTTTGCCGTCATCCAGAACCCGGAACTTCGCCAGCGCTTTCAGCGCGTGCGCAAGGGGATAGTGCCCGACGTCAACCTGCTTGGCTATACCGCCGCCCTGGCGGCCTACCGCGACGGCGATGAATGGAACCGTGCCCAGCTGGATTACCTGCGCGGCAACAGGGACTATCTGGTTGAAGCGATCAACGCCCTGCCCGGCCTCAGGCTTGATCCAATTGAAGCCACCTACCTGGCCTGGATCGATGTCTCCGCCGCCTGCCTGGATAACCCACCCCACTTTTTCGAGCAGGCCGGCGTTGGCCTGTCACCGGGACGGGACTTTGGCGATGAGCGCTTCATGCGGCTGAATTTCGGCTGCCCAAGGGCACTATTGGAAGAGGCAGTCGACAGAATGAGACGGGCGTTGTTGAAGGAGCTGCCGGCATGAGCAGGCTCACGCCCGCTCATGCATGAAGGATACCACCTGGTCCAACCCTTCGGTGCCCAGCGCCAGCATCACCAGCCGGTCGACGCCGAGGGCGACACCGGCGCAGTCCGGCAGCCCGGTTTCCAGCGCCTGTACCAGTCGCAGCTCCAGTGGTCGCTGTGGCAGCCCCAGCGCAGCACGCTGCTGTTGGTCAGCCTGCAGGCGTCGCGCCTGTTCGGCCGCATCAGTCAACTCATGGTAGCCGTTAGCCAGTTCGATGCCGTTGACGAACAACTCAAAGCGGGCAGCCACCCGGCGGCCCTGCTCATCCTCGCGCACCTGCGCCAGCGCCGCCATGGAAGCCGGATAGCTGTGGATAAACACGGCACCCTGCAACCGTGGCTCCAGCACATGGGACATCAGCAGGTTCAGCCAGGTATCGCGATCATCATCCACGAAAGGCGCATCTACGTGCTCACGGCAGATCCGCTGTAACTGCCCCAGACTGGCCGTGTGCGGATCAAACCCCAGCTCGGACTCGAACAATTGTGCATAGCTTAGATAGCTCACTTCAAGATCAGGTACCACCGAGCGCAGCAGAGCGTCCACTTCCGCCATCAGCTGGCGATCATCGAACCCCAGACGATACCATTCCAGCATGGTGAACTCGGGGTTGTGGCGCCGCCCAGACTCGCCGTTACGGAATACTTTGGCCATCGAATAGATATCACCACTGCCCGCGGCGAGCAGCCGCTTCATGGCGTATTCAGGCGAGGTTTGCAAATAAAGCCGTTCGTCCTCGATTCCCGGCTGAAAGCCGAAACTGACCTCAAGGCTGTCGATGAAAGGGTCACTGACCGCGCAATGAGACAGTACCGGAGTTTCAACTTCCAGTATGTTGCGCTCGGCAAAGAAATGACGAATCTGTGCCAACACTTTGGCTCGGGCACGCAGATTGTGAATCGGGGCGCCGGGGCGCCAGCATGACTCTTGCATCGGAATTGTGCTCAAAAACAAGAACGGCAGCCGAAGCTGCCATTTCATAACCGAGTGGATGCCGGTGAAGATTTACGGACACGCCATGAATACATCCCTGTAGGCTTGGCTGCGGCCATCCCTGGCCGCAGACAGTCCGCAAACCTCCTCCGGCTCCACTTCAGCAGAATCAGTTCGCGCGGCTGACGTACTCACCGGTGCGGGTATCGATGCGCAGCACTTCGCCACGTTCGATAAACAGCGGTACACGTACCACGGCGCCGGTGCTCAGGGTAGCAGGCTTGGAGCCACCCTGGGCGGTGTCGCCCTTCAGGCCCGGATCAGTCTCAACCACTTCCAGTTCAACAAAGTTCGGCGGTGTTACGCTGATCGGGTTGTTGTTCCACAGCGTGATGATGCTCTTGTCCTGTTCCTTCAGCCACTTGGCCGCATCGCCAACCGCATTCTGATCAGCCGCGAACTGCTCAAAAGAGCTTGGATCCATGAAATGCCACATTTCGCCATCGTTGTAGAGGTACTCCATATCCAGATCCATCACATCAGCACTTTCAACCGATTCGTTGGACTTGAAGGTACGCTCCCAGATACGGCCGGTCAGCAGGTTACGCAGACGCACGCGAGTAAACGCCTGCCCCTTGCCCGGCTTTACGAATTCGACATCGACCATGCTGCAGGGGTCGCCGTCGATCATCACTTTCATGCCGTTTTTGAACTGGTTGCTGGAGTAATTAGCCATAAATTGAAGGTTCCGCGTCTTGGATTCCAGAGCAGGCTACATCCTTCTGAAGGGCAGCCCGATAAATTGACAGCCATTCTACTGCAAAGGAGAATGCAGGCCAATTTATCCTGCTCACCCTGCACCGGCACTTTTGATGAATCTGCTCTACCCCACTGCCTCTGACTGGCAGACCGAACTGCGCCAGTGTATTGAAGACCCGGCTGAACTGCTGGAGTTGCTGGAACTGCCCGCAACCCTGCTTGAGGGTGCTCTGGCGGCCAACCGTGACTTTGCACTGCGCGTGCCTCGTCCCTGGCTAAGCCGCATCCGCAAGGGCGACCCGAACGATCCGTTATTGCGTCAGATTTTGCCGCTGGGGGATGAGCTGTTGCAGGTGCCCGGCTTCAACACCGATCCGCTGGCCGAGGCCGATGCCAACCACACCAGCGGTCTGATCCATAAATATACCGACCGGGTACTGCTGATCCTGTCCGGTGCCTGTGCCATTAATTGTCGTTACTGCTTCCGACGCCACTTCCCTTACGCCGACAACCAGCTGGGGCCGCGCCAGTGGCAGGCAGTGCTGGACTACCTGCATCAACACAACCAGGTCAGTGAAGTGATTTTTTCCGGTGGCGACCCGCTTGCCACACCGGACAATCGACTGCAGCGGATGCTAAGCGATTTGGGTGAAGTGCCCCATCTTCAGCGTGTACGCATCCACTCTCGCCTTCCGGTGGTCATCCCGCAGCGAGTGACAGACACCTTGATCAGCGCATTGACCTCCTCACGTCTGCAGCCGGTACTGGTACTACACGTCA
This sequence comes from Marinobacterium sp. MBR-111, assembly GCF_040547585.1. Taxonomy (NCBI): domain Bacteria; kingdom Pseudomonadati; phylum Pseudomonadota; class Gammaproteobacteria; order Oceanospirillales; family Oceanospirillaceae; genus Marinobacterium; species Marinobacterium sp. MBR-111. Next base: position 113,884 of record NZ_JBEPQA010000003.1, on the reverse strand, counting down.
ATCATCCTCAGGAGATTGACGCAGATGTGATCAAGGCATGCGTGCGCCTGAAGCAGGCCGGCATCACGTTGCTTAATCAGGCGGTACTGCTGCGTGATATCAATGACAACAAATCTGTACAAAAAATACTCAGCGAGACATTGTTCTCCTGCGGGGTCCTGCCCTATTATCTGTTCGTACTGGACGCGGTCGCGGGTGCTGCACATTTTGACGTTGATGACCGACAGGCCCAGCGACTGGTAGGGGAATTGCAGTCGGAGCTGCCTGGTTACCTCGTGCCTCGGCTGGCGCGCGAGATTCCCGGGCGTCCATCCAAGACACTGCTGTTGCCATTACAGCCGGGGCAGGTTGACTGAACGCGTTGCTCAGCCGATGTTCAGATGTAAAGCTGCACTTTTGCCCACAGAATTAAAAATGAGGATCATCAACTCCATGGAGACCTGCATGACCATACCTTCAGCCCGTCAGGTGATTCGACTGGGCAGCCTGGCACTGACGGCAGCACTGCTCAGTGCCTGCGCCCAAAAGAAGCCTGAACCGGTTGCACAGCCCAAACCAGCCCCTGTGCTCAAGCCGGTATTGATGATCAGCGACCACCGTGCCGGTGGCAGCAGTGATGCACATATCAGCTTTATCAACGGTACGGACAAGACACTGCAGTACGTGATGTTCAAAACCACCGCCTTTACCCACAGCGGTCAACGTGTGAACTCGAAAAAAAGTGGTCGTCCCGACACATGGCTTCGTGTTGCCGGCCCCTTTGCGCCGGGCGAGCACAGTGGTGACAAAGTCTGGAAACAGGTCTGGCAGCACCGTGACCTGGGCTGTTTTCGGATTGAAGGTGCCGAGCTGATCTATGCCGAAGACCAGAGCGTGGAATACCATGCCACTGACCGTTTTGCCCTGCTCAACGGCAGCGAGCTGCGCAACAGCAACTGCGGCAACAACCTCACGGCCGAACGCACTGTACGCTAGGCACACTGACGCGACGATTATTTGTCACGTTTGGGAGGAGCCAAAGGGAAAGCCGCCACATTCCCTTTGGCCTCACTGATTCGCGCAACACCTTCGCTGCGAACCTCATCAATACGAATGATGGCCTGCATCGGCACATAGCAGGTATTTACGTCAGCAAACTCCTGCTTCAGTTTTTCTTCACTGGGATCGACCAGCAACTCTGAACGATTGCCGAAAACAAACTCTTCCAACTGAATGAACCCCCACATGTCGCTTTGATAGACATGTCGGACGTAAACCTCGTACACCTTGTCCTGATTGACGAAACTGACACGATAAAGACGTTCTTCACTGGCCATGGCCCGACTCACTCCGACATAAACTCCGTTGCTGCGGCGATTATGGGGGCAGCCCAAAGAAAAACAAGGCTGAGCATTTTTTGATCAGTTTGTAGCCGACAACGCCCCCCTTGGGTATAATTCGCGGTCCTCTTTCGAGGCCCTTTTTATTTTCACGACGCAACACAGGTGATTCATGGCCAAAAAGCTGTTTATCAAGACACATGGCTGTCAGATGAACGAATACGACTCCTCCCGCATGGCAGACTTGCTGGGCGAGAGCCACGCGCTGGAGTTGACGGACAATCCGGACGAAGCGGATGTCCTGCTGCTGAACACCTGCTCAATCCGTGAGAAGGCGCAGGACAAGGTGTTCCACCAGCTGGGGCGCTGGCGCAAACTGAAGCAGAACAAGCCTGACCTGATGATCGGTGTCGGTGGCTGTGTTGCATCTCAGGAAGGGTCCGCAATTCTGGAACGCGCGCCCTATGTCGACATGATTTTCGGACCGCAGACCCTGCACCGCCTGCCGGAAATGATTACCGAAAGCCGCAAGGGCAGTGTTGGTATCGTGGATGTCAGCTTCCCCGAGATCGAGAAATTTGACCACCTGCCTGCTCCCAAGGTGGAAGGCGCCGAAGCGTTTGTGTCCGTAATGGAAGGCTGCAGCAAGTACTGCACTTTCTGTGTGGTGCCTTACACCCGCGGCGAAGAGGTCAGTCGTCCGCTGGATGATGTCCTGGCTGAATGTGTCGAACTGGCGGAACAGGGCGTACGCGAAGTCAACCTGCTGGGTCAGAACGTGAACGCCTATCGCGGCGCTACCCATGACGGCGACAGCGCCGACCTGGCTGAGCTGATCCGCTGCGTGGCGGCCATCGACGGCATCGACCGCATCCGTTTCACCACCTCGCACCCGGTAGAGTTCAGCGACAGCCTGATCGATGTCTATGCTGAAGTACCCGAGCTGGTCAGTCACCTGCACCTGCCTGTACAGAGTGGCTCCGACCGTATTCTGATGGCCATGAAACGCGGTCACACGGTACTCGAGTACAAGTCCAAGCTGCGCCGCATCAAGAAATTGCGCCCGGACATCAGTTTCTCGTCCGACTTCATCATCGGCTTCCCCAACGAGACCGAGGCCGATTTTGAAGCCACCATGAACCTGATCGCCGAGATCGGCTTTGACGCCTCGTTCAGCTTTATCTACAGCCGACGCCCGGGCACTCCGGCCGCCGATCTGCCGGACAACGTGGACGAAGAAACCAAGAAGCAGCGTCTGAAGATCCTGCAGGACCGCATCACTGCGCAGGCGTTTCAGATCAGCCGACACATGGTGGGCACTACGCAACGCATTCTGGTCAACGGCTATTCCAAGAAAGACCCAGGGCAGTTGTCTGGCCGCACCGAGAACAACCGAGTGGTCAACTTCCGCTGTGACAACCCTGACCTGATCGGCCACTTTGCCGATGTACATATCGCTCAGGCCTACGCCAACTCCCTGCTGGGTGAGCTGGTCAGCTCCGAGCTTGATCACTGATTTTTCCCGAGGAGCATTTTTTGACCCCGACCCAATCCGTCACCCTGCTGCTGGAACCCAATAACCCGGCAGCCCTGCTGACCCTGTGTGGCCAGTTTGACGCTCACCTGAAACTGCTTGAAGAACGTACCGGTATCGAGATCCGCAACCGTGGCAACCGTTTTCAGCTGGTCGGTCAGCCGACACAGGTCAAGGCCCTTACCGCACTGTTGGAGCAGCTTTATCAACAGATTCTGGGCGGCGCCGATCTGTCTCCCGAACAGATCCATCTGCAACTGCAGGGCAGTGGCCTGGATCAGCCCAAGCGCGACAAGGCCGAAACTGAAGCGGAGAAACGCTACGCCATTCGTACCCGCAAGGTGTTGATCCGTCCGCGCGGTGGTAATCAGCAGGACTATGTGCAGCGCATCCGCACCCACGATATCAACTTCGGCATCGGCCCGGCCGGCACCGGCAAGACCTACCTGGCCGTGGCCTGTGCCGTGGAAGCACTGGAGCGTGAAGAAGTCAGTCGCATCCTGCTCGTGCGCCCGGCGGTCGAAGCCGGTGAAAAACTGGGTTTCCTGCCCGGCGACCTGAGCCAGAAGGTTGACCCCTATCTTCGACCGCTTTATGACGCGCTGTATGAGATGATGGGGTTCGAAAAGGTCGCCAAGCTGATCGAGCGCAACGTGATCGAGGTTGCACCACTGGCCTACATGCGCGGTCGTACCCTGAACGGTTCGTTCGTGATTCTGGACGAGGCTCAGAACACCACCCGGGAACAGATGAAAATGTTCCTGACCCGTATCGGCTTCGGTTCCACTGCGGTGATCACCGGCGACAAGACCCAGATCGACCTGCCCAAGGGCACCCGCTCGGGTCTGCTGCATGCGATGGAAGTACTGGATGGCGTAAAAGAGATCGGCTTTACCCATTTCGGTTCGAAGGATGTGGTACGCCATCCGCTGGTACAGCATATTGTTGAAGCCTATGAACGCTATGAGAGTGCACAGGAGCAGGACAATTGAGCACACAAGTTGATCTGCAAATTGCATGTGATGCACCCGACCTACCCTCCGAAGCCGACTTTGCACTCTGGGTGGAAACAGTTCTGAAGCAGCAGAAATCCGAAGGCGAAGTGTGCATTCGCGTGGTCAGCCCAGAGGAAAGTCGAGAGCTGAACCGTGACTACCGCGGCAAGGATGCGCCGACCAATGTCCTCTCGTTTCCGTTTGAAGTTCCACCCGGCATTCCGGTCACTCTACTGGGTGATTTGGTGATATGCGCCGAAGTGGTGGCCCAGGAGGCCGAAGAGCAACACAAGGCCCCGCAGGATCATTGGGCACACATGGTTGTGCACGGAACCTTGCATCTGCTCGGATTCGATCATATAAATGACGACGAAGCCGAGGAAATGGAGGCGCTGGAACGCGCCCTGCTGGCCCGGCTGGATATAGCCGACCCCTATGCATTCAGAGGACCCGTATGAGCGAAGACCGATCGAGCGGCACGTCAAAAAGCTGGCTGGAAAAACTGGCCCAGGCCTTTTCTGACGAGCCCCGCAGCCGAGAGGATGTCCGCGAAATCCTGCAGCAGGCCTGCGAATCCGGAATTCTGGACAACGATGCTCATGGCATCATCGAAGGTGCCATTCAGGTCACCGAAATGCAGGTGCGGGATGTGATGATTCCGCGCTCACAAATGACCATGGTGCAGGTCAACCAGACACCACGCGAGTTTTTGCCGGTGATCATCTCCAGCGCCCACTCCCGCTTTCCTGTCTGCGGCGAGAATCCCGACGAGGTGCTTGGCATTTTGCTGGCCAAAGACCTGCTGCCTTACATGCTTGAAGGGACGCTTGATCAGTTCGACATCCGCCAGTGCCTGCGCAAGGCCACATTCATCCCTGAAAGCAAGCGCCTCAATGTATTGCTCAACGAGTTCCGCGGCACCCGCAATCATATGGCGATCGTGGTGGACGAATATGGCGGCATTGCCGGGCTGATCACCATCGAGGATGTGCTGGAGCAGATTGTTGGCGAGATCGAAGACGAGCATGACGCCGAGGAAGATGACGGCAACATCAAACCGTTCGACGATAATGGCTACCTGGTCAAGGCACTGACGCCTATCGAGGATTTCAACGCCTATTTTGACGTCGGCTTCTCCGATGACGAATTTGACACCATTGGCGGCATAATCACTCAACACTTCGGACACCTGCCGGCCAAGGATGAAAGCATTGTCATCGAAGGTTTCAACTTCAAAGTGCTGTCGGCCGACAACCGACGCCTGCGCCTGTTGCAGGTTACCCGCACCTGAGCGTGAGCACTGACCGCATGGCTCGATCACTGACGACAGCCTTTACTGCACTGCTTGCAGGTGCCAGCATCACGCTGGCACTGGCGCCCTTTGACCTCAAACTGCTGGTCTTATTGGGTCCCGCCCTGCTTTACCTGATCCAGCGCCACCAGACACCCCGGCAATCCCTGTTCAGCGGCTACTGTTTTGGCCTGGGGTTCTGGGGTGCCGGAGTCTCCTGGGTCTATGTCAGCATCAACACCTACGGCAACGCTTCAGCCATACTGGCCACTGCGCTGACAGCGCTGTTCGTGATGGCACTGGCCCTGCTGTTTGCACTGCAGGGTTGGCTGTTTGCCCATTTGGCCCGAAACGCCGGACAGCGCTGGCTAATATTCACGGTTGTCTGGGTGGGATTCGAGTGGCTGCGCAGCTGGCTGCTGACGGGCTTCCCGTGGCTGTATCTGGGCTATGCCGTGCTGGACACCCCACTGGAGCGATGGGCACCCCTGTTTGGTATCTGGTGGCTGTCATTGATTCTGGTACTGCTGGCCACCGCCAGTGCCCGCGCTCTGGCAGATCGCAAATGGCTGCCACTGTTGCCGGGCGTGCTGCTGGCGGTCGGTTCCCTGCTGCTGCCTCAAAACTGGACCCAGCCAGCCGACTCTCCCGCACTGAAAGTCGTGCTGGTGCAACCCAACATACCGCAGTTGCAGAAATGGCAGCCGGACCAGCTGAGACGGATTCTGCAGCAACAGATGCAGCTCAGTCGCCAGCACCCTGATGCAGACCTGCTGATCTGGCCCGAGACTGCCATTCCTTCCACCTTCAATCGAGCAGCCCCCATACTGGGCCCGTTTCTGGATCAGCTTGATCACAATGGCGTCACCCTGATCAGCGGCTTTCCCTATGCCGAAGCCGACCCGAATAGCCCTTTCGGCCAGCGCTTTCACAACAGTCTGGGTATTTTCAGTAACGGCAGCGATCTATATCACAAGCAGCGGCTGGTCCCCTTTGGCGAATATGTACCGCTGGAGAAGCAGCTGCGTGGTGTGATCGATTTTTTCAACCTGCCCATGTCCAGCTTCAGCCTGCCTGAAGACAATACCGATACGCTGCAGCTGGATAACCTGCGCATTGCGCCGGCGATCTGCTATGAGATCGCCTACCCGCAACTGGTCAACCGCCTGGCCCGTGACAGCAGCCTGATGCTGACCGTATCCAACGACACCTGGTTTGGGCGCTCCATCGCGCCGGAACAACACCTGCAGATCGCCCGCATGCGGGCACTGGAAAACGGTCGCTGGCTGCTGCGCGGCACCAACAACGGCTATACAGCACTGATCGACCCCAGAGGCAAGGTCAGTGGACAGGCTCCGCTTGACAGCTCGACCACTCTCACCGGCGAGGTGCAACCGATGCAGGGCAATACGCCCTGGCAGCATTTTGGCCTCTGGCCTTTGCTGGCAGGGCTTGCAGGCCTGCTACTGCTGGGTTACTGGCGCCCAGGGCAGCGACACCCGCTCAAACACCACCGCACCACAGTGTGAACAGGCGGCAATTTTGTCGGTTGCCTTGAGCTGCTGAGACTCACCGCACTGCAGGCAGCGCAAAGTGCCCGGCGCACTGACTTCGCCTGCCAGATACTGATCTTCATCATGAGCCAGCTGTTCACGCAGCAGCTCATGCTGAACGCGAGTCTTGTCGGCCAGATCCAGCAGCGCCTGGCGCACCTTCTCTTCCAGCACCCCCAGATCGAAGTTCAGCCAAGCCGCAAGGCCATCACCGGTTTCATGCGCATAGTAACCAAGCTGCTTCAGATCACGCCGCAAATAGGCCTTCATCAGCTCGACTTCATCCCGGGTCATCTCTTCAGCAGCCAACTCCAGCTCTGCCGCTTCTTCGATCTGATCCTGCAGATAGTCCCAACTTACCTCACCGGCCTCATCAAGCCGCTGGCGCAAACGTTCCAGCACCCGATCATAGGCACGCGGTGCCTGATCCGAATGCTTTGGGGTTTTCTGTTCATGCTCGCTCATGGGCAACTCCTGTGTCAGCGGGCGGGGCCCGATTCTCGTGCCCCTTTTGCGTTCAGTATATCCCCGATTGCGGAAAAGCTCAGCGCTGCAGGTCAATCTCTGTGCTACAGCTCGCTGCCGACTTCTCCCCTGTTGACGACGAGGGGAATATTGTATGCTATGCCCCATTCAGCCTTTTGCGGCGCAGGCCCGGTGACGACCGGCCACACAGCGCAAATTCCCGTTATCAGTGAGTTGCAGCCAAGCATAATGAACGAACAATATACCCCCCAGGATATCGAGCCCAAGGTACAGCAGCATTGGGAACAACAGGACAGCTTCAAGGCGGACGAAAGTGCGCCGGGAGAGCCCTTCTACTGCCTTTCCATGTTCCCCTACCCCAGCGGCCGCCTGCACATGGGGCACGTTCGCAACTACACAATCGGTGATGTGGTTTCCCGCTACCAGCGCATGCAGGGACGCAACGTACTGCAGCCAATGGGCTGGGATGCGTTTGGTCTGCCGGCTGAGAATGCGGCAATGAAAAACAACGTACCACCGGCCAAGTGGACCTACGAAAACATCGACTACATGCGCCATCAGCTCAAGCAAATGGGCTTTGGCTATGACTGGTCACGCGAGCTGGCCACCTGCCATCCTGAATATTACCGTTGGGAGCAATGGTTCTTTACCCGACTGATGAAAAAGGGGCTGGTCTACAAGAAGGAAGCAGAGGTCAACTGGGATCCGGTTGATCAGACAGTTCTGGCCAATGAACAGGTAATCGATGGTCGTGGCTGGCGCTCCGGCGCGCTTGTCGAGCGGAAGAAGATCCCACAGTGGTTTCTGAAAATCACCGACTATGCTGACCAGTTGTTGGACGACCTGGACAAGCTCGATGGTTGGCCGGAACAGGTCAAGACCATGCAGCGCAACTGGATCGGCCGCTCGGAAGGGGTCGAACTCAGCTTCCAGGTGGACGGCTACGGCGAACTTGAAGTGTTCACCACCCGCCCAGACACCCTGATGGGCGTAACCTACGTAGCAGTTGCGGCCCAGCATCCATTGGCGTTGCAGGCCGCTGAAAACAATGCCGAGCTGGCTGCATTCGTCGAAGAGTGTCGCCACACCAAGGTTGCCGAAGCCGACATGGCAACCATGGAAAAGAAAGGCATGGCACTGGGAATTGAAGCAGTACACCCGCTGACCGGTGAAAAACTGCCGGTCTGGACAGCCAACTTCGTACTGATGGATTATGGTTCTGGTGCGGTGATGTCAGTACCAGGCCACGACCAGCGCGACTGGGAGTTTGCCCGTAAGTACGATCTGCCAATCAAGCAGGTCGTCGCACCGCTGAATGGCGATGTGATCGTAGACCTCGAAAAAGAAGCCTTTACCGACAAGGGCGTACTGGTTAACTCCGGCGATTTTGACGACCTGGAATTTGATGTTGCCTTCAAAGCGATCGCCCGAGAGCTGGAACGCAAAAACAAGGGCCGCACCACCATCAACTACCGCCTGCGTGACTGGGGTGTTTCACGCCAGCGTTACTGGGGTGCACCGATTCCCGTGATCAACTGCGACAGCTGCGGCGCCGTAGCGGTTCCGGAAAACCAGCTGCCGGTGCGCTTGCCGGAAGAGGTAGAATTCGATGGCACAGGCTCACCGATCAAGAAGATGCGCGACTTCATCGACACGACCTGCCCCAAGTGCGGCGGTCCTGCTGAACGTGAAACCGACACCTTCGATACCTTCATGGAGTCCAGCTGGTACTACGCCCGTTACGCCAGCATGAATCCTGATGCCATGCTTGACCCCAAGCAGGCCAATCATTGGCTGCCGGTGGATCAGTACATCGGCGGTATCGAACATGCCATTCTGCACCTGCTCTACTCGCGCTTCTTCCACAAACTGATGCGTGACGAAGGTCTGGTCGACTCAGACGAGCCATTCAAACGCCTGCTGTGTCAGGGCATGGTACTGGCCGACAGCTTCTACTATGAAAACGAAAAAGGCGGTCAGGTGTGGGTCTCCCCGGCTGACGTTACCACCGAGAAAGACGAAAAGGGCCGCGTGATTCGTGCCACCGACGCCGCAGGTCGAGAGCTTAACCATGACGGCATGTCGAAGATGTCCAAGTCCAAGAACAACGGCATCGATCCGCAGATCATGATCGACCGCTACGGTGCCGATACCGTGCGTCTGTTCATGATGTTTGCCGCGCCGCCGGAGCAATCGCTGGAATGGCTCGACTCGGGAGTAGAAGGGGCACACCGCTTTCTGCGCCGCCTCTGGAAGCAGGTGTATGACCATCTGCAGCAGGGTATCGCATGCCCGGCACTGGACATTGAAGCACTTGACGAAACGCAGCGCGACCTGCGTCGCAAGGTGCACGAAACCATCGCCAAGGTGAGCGATGACATGGAGCGACGCCAAACCTTCAACACGGCGATCGCCGCCGTTATGGAGTTGTCCAACGCCATCGGTCGCTTTGTGGATGTCAGCGAGCAGGGCCGCGCCGTGACCCGAGAGGCACTGGAAGCCGCCATCCGCCTGCTGTCGCCCATTGTGCCTCACATTACGCACCAGCTCTGGCTTGAACTGGGCCACACGGATGACCTGCTGCACACTCCTTGGCCCCAGGTGGATGCATCGGCGCTGACCCGCGCCAGCGTTGAACTGGTTGTGCAGGTCAACGGCAAGGTTCGCGCCAAGATTACCGTATCCGCCGATGCGGACGAAGACGTGATCCTGCACACCGCCCTGGCCAGCGAAAACGTACAGAAGCACCTTGAAGGCAAAACGATTCGCAAAAAAATCGTTGTGCCCGGCAAGCTGCTCAATATTGTTGTGGGCTGAACGGAGACTGCCATGACCATGCGCCTGACCCTGCCCCTGTTTGCTGTACTGATGAGCCTGACACTGAGTGCCTGCGGCTTCAAGTTGCGCGGCCTCTATGATGTACCGGAGGTACTGCGTCAGGTGCATCTGGTAACCGAGTCCACACCCAGTCAGATTGAGCCGGAACTGCGCTCGGCACTGGAGGTGAACCGGATTAGCCTTACGGAGTCGGGCCGCTACCAACTGGAAATACTGTCGGAACGGCATACTCGCCGTATCGCCACATTGACCGGTAACGCCGATGCGGCTGAATATGAACTGCGCTCGGAAATCCGTTTCCGGGTACTGGATCGTCAGCATGACAATGCGGTCGTAATGCCCGAACGCAGAATCATGAACGAACGTGTTTATCGCAACGAGCGCGACAACATTACTGCCAGCGGCTCACAGGAAATACTGATCAGACAGCAGATGCTGCAGGATCTTGCCCAGCAAGTGGTACGTCAGTATCTGCGCGTCAACACCGCGCAATGAAAACCCGTGCGGAACAGCTGAACGCTCAGCTGCAGCGACTTACATCCTCTCTACCGGTATTTATGGTCACCGGGGACGAGCCGCTGCAGCATGCTGAAAGCTGCGATGCCATTCGCGCCTGGCTGCGTCAGGCAGGCTTTACCGAACGTGACGTGATGCATGTGGATGCAGGCTTTTCCTGGGAGCGCCTGCTGGAAAGCGCCAACGCCCTTTCCCTGTTTGCCGACCGCAAGATCATCGAACTGCGCCTGGGTAGCCAGAAACTGGACAAACAGGCCAGTGCACTGCTGCAACGCTATCTTGATAATCCCGCCCCCGACAATGTGCTCTTGATTCAGGCCGACCGACTCGATGCCGGTGCAAAAAAAAGTGCCTGGTTCAAGCAGGTCGAAAAATCTGGGCTGGTAGTAGAGATCTGGCCAGTTGAGCCTGAACAGCTGCCGCAGTGGATGTCACAGCGAGCTGCCGCTCAAGGACTCCAGCTCAGTGGCGATGCACTGCAACTGTTGTGTGCACGAATAGAGGGCAATCTGCTGGCAGCCAAACAGGAACTGGACAAGCTCAACCTGCTTTACCCCAGCCAAACCATCGATGCCGAGCAAGTGGTTGAAGCCGTCGCTGACAGCTCCCGTTACGACATTTTTGCGCTCAGTGATGCTGTACTGATGCGCGACCCCGCACGCTGCCAGAAAATCCTGCAGGTCCTGCGTCAGGAAGGTATCGAGGCCACTCTGGTACTCTGGGCGCTTACCCGAGAAATTCGGACCCTGCTCAACCTGCAGCGCGGACTGGCCTCAGGCGTACCCTATGACACCCTGTGCCAGCGAGAGAAAATTTGGGGCAAGCGCAAGCCACTGATGCGCAAGGCCTGTCAACAGACGCCAGCGGCAAGACTGGAAGGCCTGCTGGTACTGAGCCATGATATTGATTTGGCGATCAAGGGCCAGCTCAACAGTTGCCCCTGGTTGCTGCTGTCCAGCCTCACACTCGAGCTTTCCGGCTGCCAGCTGGGCCTTCCACACCCGGTACACTGAACTGACAGACTCAGGCACGCCTGTTAGTATTCAACGACAGACTGGGTTGAGGAACTGGCATGAAGCTGTTGCGATACTTTGTATTACCGATCATTCCCCTGCTACTGACCGCCTGTGGAGAGACACCACCCGAGCGGATGAAGCAAGGGGATAAGCTCTATGCCTACTACTGCCAAAACTGTCACCAGAAAACCGGACTTGGCCCTTTTCTGGAACAGGTCCCACTCACTGAACGCTCATTGCAGAGACACGAGATTGTCCTGATGATCAAGCATGGCTACGATCAGGGGCACACTCACATGCCCACCTTCAGCCAACTCAGCGACCTGCAGGCCGATGCACTGGCAGAGTTTGTCATCGAGCGACGCAGGGCTCAGGCAAGAGCCCCCTCAAACCCCAACTGACGCCAGGCTTCGTACACCACGACAGCGCAGGCGTTGGACAGGTTCAGACTGCGACTGTCAGCCAGCATCGGCAGACGCAGGCCCGAGTACTGCTGAAGGACTTCGGCGGGAAGACCTCGGGTTTCAGGGCCGAACAACAGCAGATCACCGGGAGCAAAGTCGGCATCGGCATAACCACGCTTTGCCTTGGTCGTCAGCGCCCAAACTCGCCGAGGCCGAAGCACCTCCAGGCAGGACTGCAGATCATCATGCACCTGTACCCGGGCCCACTCATGGTAATCCAGCCCTGCCCGACGCAAACGTTTGTCGTCAAGATCAAACCCCAGTGGCCGGATCAAGTGAAGACGAAAGCCGGTGTTGGCACACAGGCGGATGATGTTCCCGGTATTCGGTGGAATTTCGGGTTGGTAAAGGGCCAGATCAAGCATCAGAGTCTCCGGTGGATCGGCCCACATTATACCGGCCAGCAGTTAATCGTCACCCTCTTCATCATTAAGACCGGAGGTATCCATCTGCAGCTCCTTGATCTTGCGCGTCAAGGTGTTGCGCCCCCAGCCCAGCAGACGAGCGGCATCACGTCGGCGACCAGCAGTGGCTCCCAACGCGGCGGTAATCATGACGTGCTCAAAGGCCGGCACAGCCTCCTGCAGGATACCTTCTGAGCCTCGTGCCAACTGCTGTTCGGCCCAGAGCCTCAATCCTTCCTGCCAGCTGCAACTGGTACCGGCCACCTTGGGATCATGTTGCTGCTGCTCCAGCAGCTCTGGCGGCAGATCAGAGACCAGCACCTCACGCCCGGATGCCATCACCGTCAGCCAGCGACAGGTATTTTCCAGCTGACGCACATTGCCGGGCCATGACAGATCACACATGAACTCGGCCGTTTCCGGTTTCAGTACCTTGGGTTCTACCGCCAGCTCTTCGGCCGAACTGGCCAGAAAGTGCCGTGCCAGGCGCGGAATGTCTTCGCGCCGCTCCGCCAGCCGCGGGATATGGATGCGGATAACATTGAGGCGGTGAAACAGGTCCTCACGGAAACGCCCGTCCCGTACCAGCTTCTCCAGATTCTGGTGGGTTGCAGCAATGATCCTGACATCCACTCGCACCGGTGTATGACCGCCAACCCGATAGAACTCGCCATCGGCCAGTACACGCAGCAGTCGAGTCTGGGTATCCGCCGGCATATCACCAATTTCGTCCAGAAACAGGGTGCCACCATCCGCCTGCTCAAAACGGCCGCGACGGCTCGCGGCGGCTCCGGTGAAGGCACCTTTCTCATGCCCGAACAGTTCGGACTCAATCAGGTCTCGCGGAATCGCCGCCATATTCAGTGGAATGAACGGCTTCTCTGCTCGCGGGCTGTGCTTATGCAGGGCATGAGCAACCAGCTCCTTGCCGGTGCCCGACTCACCGTTGATCAGCACCGTAATGTTTGAGTGCGCCAACCGCCCAATGGCACGGAACACCTCCTGCATGGCAGGCGCTTCACCGATAATTTCAGCCGCCTGCTCAGGCTGGGGTTGTGCCGTCTGCTCGCGCTGTTCCTGGGCATGTGCAACCGCACGTCGCACCAGTGAAAGTGCCTCATCCACGTCAAATGGTTTGGGCAGATACTCAAAGGCACCGCCCTGATAGGAGGCCACGGCACTGTCGAGATCCGAATGGGCTGTCATGATGATGATCGGCAGCTGCGGCATCACCTCGTGCAGATGCTGCAACAGCTTCAGCCCATCCATGCCCGGCATGCGCACGTCACTCAGAATGGCATCCGGGTGCTCGTCTTCCAGTCGCGCCAGCAGTGGCTGCGCCGAATCGAAGGCTTCGGTTTCGAAGCCAGCCGATGTCAGCGCCTTGTCGAGAACCCAGCGGATCGAGCGGTCGTCATCAACGATCCAGACCTTGGCTGCTTGTGTCATGACTCAACTCCAGTGGTATAAACAGGTTGAAGCGGGTCTGCCCCGGCTCCGACGTAAATTCGATCAGCCCCTTGTGCTGATTCATGATCGACTGGGCGATGGACAGGCCCAGACCAGACCCCTGCGCCCGGCTGCTGACCATGGGGTAAAAAATGGTATCGGCAATTTCGTCGGGTATTCCCGGACCGTTGTCGATTATCTCAAGTGAGCACACCAGCCGATGCCGCTCTGTGCCCAATGTAATCTGGCGCAGAGCTCGTGTACGCAGCATGACCTGAGGCGCCGTTGTGCCGGCTTCCTCCATCGCCTGTACCGCATTGCGGATGATATTCAGAACCGCTTGAATTAATTGGCCCCGAGCACCATCAAACTCGGGAATACTCGGATCATAGTCGCGCATCAGTTTGACGCGATTACCGGTTTCGGCCTTTACCAGACTGCAGACATGCTCAAGAATGGCGTGAATGTTCACCCGTTCAATCACCGGCAGTTTATGCGGCCCCAACAGGCGATCCACCAGGTGGCGCAGCCGATCCGCTTCTTCAATAATGATCTGGGTGTATTCATGCAACTCTTCCCGATCAAGCTCGCGGTCCAGCAACTGGGCAGCTCCACGGATGCCGCCAAGCGGATTCTTGATCTCATGCGCGAGCCCTCGTACCAATATCCGTGCACTGGCATGACGGGTGAGCAGTTCCTCTTCCCGTTCAATTCGCATCAATCGGTCACGGGCCTGTATCTCAAGCAGAATCCCTCCATCCGGTATCGGGTTGACGCTGTAATCAACGGTCAATTCCTGCCCGGTCTGAGTCACCAGCCGTGCTTCCCGCTTGCTGTAGGGGTGGCCGCTGCACAATGACTGGCGCAGGACATCCAGCTCCGCTTCACTGGACGATAGCCACTCTTCGATGGGACGATTCTTGAGCCGTCGTGCACTGGCTTCCAGCAACATTTCAGCGGCCGGATTCATGTACTGGATGCAAAGGGACTCGTTCAGTACCAATACCGAACTGGTCAGGTTATCCAGTATCTGCTTGTGTGACTGTGAACGGGACATCGGCTGCTCTCCTTCCTGACCCTTCCCATGCAAGAAAAGCGCCAGTTTTTTCTGAAATCCCAATCGCCCGGCATATGGGGCTTGAGGCCAAACCAAGGCCCTGCAGGTCAGCTATTGAAAATGGTATTACGCACCATAATAGTGCAAAGATTTAATCCGGTGCACTCTTGCACCGGAAATGCACAAGCCTGAATGCCGGAGACAAAAAAGGCCTCCCGAGGGAAGCCTTTTCAGTTTTACAACTCAGTGTCTAATTACACGGAGTAGTACAGGTCGAACTCGACCGGGTGAGTGGTCATGTTCACTTTAGCCACTTCTTCACGCTTCAGCTTGATGTACGCATCCAGCATGTCGTCGGTGAATACGCCGCCACGTGTCAGGAACTCACGGTCTTCTTCCAGAGCATCCAGCGCTTCGGTCAGAGAAGCGACAACAGTCGGGATCTCTTTTGCCTCTTCCGGCGGCAGGTCGTACAGATCCTTGTCAGCCGGATCGCCCGGGTGGATCTTGTTCTGGATACCGTCAAGGCCGGCCATCAGCAGCGCTGCAAAGCAGAGGTACGGGTTGGCAGCCGGATCAGGGAAGCGCGCTTCAACTCGACGCCCTTTCGGACTGGTGGTGTACGGAATACGCAGGGAAGCGGAACGGTTGCGGGCGGAGTAAGCCAGCATAACCGGTGCTTCGAAGCCCGGGACCAGACGCTTGTAGGAGTTGGTAGACGGGTTGCAGATAGCATTCAGCGCTTTAGCGTGCTTAACGATACCACCAATGTAGTACAGAGCGGTTTCGCTCAGACCACCGTAACCGTCACCTGCGAAGATGTTGGCACCGTCCTTGGACATGGACAGGTGAACATGCATGCCGGAACCGTTATCACCAACCAGCGGCTTGGGCATGAAGGTAGCGGTTTTGCCGTATGCATGCGCAACGTTGTGTACACAGTACTTCAGGATCTGAACTTCGTCTGCCTTGGCGACCAGGGTGTTGCCACGCACACCGATTTCACACTGACCGGCAGTCGCCACTTCGTGGTGGTGTACTTCGATGGTCAGGCCCATGGCTTCCATGGCATCGCACATCGCTGCACGCAGATCATGCAGGGAATCAATCGGCGGAACCGGGAAGTAACCGCCTTTGACGCGCGGACGGTGACCGGTGTTACCACCCTCGATCTTGTGGTTGGATGCCCATGATGCTTCTTCAGACTGGATGCTGTAACCGCAGCCACTGATGTCGGCGTGCCACTCAACACCGTCAAACACGAAGAATTCGGGTTCTGGGCCCAACATAGCGGAGTCGGCAATACCGGTAGACTTCAGATACTCTTCAGCGCGCTTGGCAACAGAACGCGGATCACGCTCATAACCCTGGCCAGTAGCCGGCTCGATGATGTCACAGCGTACGATAACGGTTGCATCTTCGGTAAAGGGATCCAGAACGGAAGCACTGTCATCCGGACGCAGGATCATGTCGGATTCCTGAATACCCTTCCAGCCGGCAATGGAAGAACCATCAAACATTTTGCCGTCTTCAAAGAAGTCATCACCCATGTCTGTGACAGGGATGGTCACGTGCTGTTCCTTGCCTTTGAAATCGGTGAAGCGCATGTCGATCCATTTTGCGCCGCTTTCTTTGATCAGATTCAGAGTCTTCTCTGACATTTGGCTATCCCCACTCGTTATTAAGTATTGCCAAAACAATACTTCTGTCATTACGGATCCGGAAACCGGTTTGCTATTACATAAGCAAAGGCTGTGCCATCTTGAAAATCATGCTAACCCACTGATTTTCTGTTTATCTCACATCCTTTGATAATACAGAAGGCACCAAAATCGTGCATGCCGGGAAATAATGACCCATTAAGGTGCATTAATGGTCGATTTTGGGGCCGTACTGGTAATCGGTAATCCATGATAGTGCAATCAGACCAGAAATGCTGTGCCTGAGGCAGGCTTCCCGACAGCTTTTTTTACCAGTAACCTGTGACGACGAGATGCTCAACCAACGGAGAGGAACATGGCTGCCAGGGAATTGATGATTGCCACACTGATGACCGCATTATTGAGCATCAGCACCGCTGCGACAGCCTCCACCGCCTCAGAGGAAAGCTACCGCAAGCGCTTCCCGGCCCAGTGGCTGGAACGTAACGGTGAGATCAGACTGGAAACAATCTGCTACAACTACCCCGATAGCAGCTATATGTATCGACTCTGCCGCGAGCAGGCCGCCCACACACTTCGAGCCCGCTGCAGTCGTTACCGTGCACTGACGGATACCTATAGCGGCGATACCCGATCGCACTATCTGCACATGGCTCAGAAATACTGCACCGCAAGCGAGCAGTATCAGTCTGAGGTCAATGGAAAAAAATAGACTGCTGTCACAGAATAATGATCACTCAGTGATCGCTTGTTTAACCTCCCTTCCGTATAATGTCGCGCTTTACACCATCACAGGGTACACACGCGTGATTGAAAACCTCCGAAATATTGCCATTATCGCCCACGTTGACCACGGCAAAACCACACTGGTCGACAAGCTGCTGCAGCAGTCAGGCACTCTGAACCGCCGCGATGAAAGCGCTGAGCGCATCATGGATTCCAATGACCAGGAGCGTGAGCGCGGTATCACCATTCTGGCCAAGAACACGGCCATTCGCTGGAACGACTATCGTATCAACATCGTTGACACCCCGGGACATGCGGACTTTGGTGGTGAGGTTGAACGTGTACTCTCCATGGTGGACTCGGTTCTGCTGCTGGTGGATGCGGTTGACGGCCCGATGCCGCAGACCCGCTTCGTAACTCAGAAAGCCTTTGCTCAGGGCCTGCACCCGATCGTGGTCATCAACAAGATCGACCGCCCGGGCGCACGTCCGGACTGGGTTATGGACCAGGTATTTGACCTGTTCGACAACCTGGGTGCCACCGACGAACAGCTCGACTTCCCGATCGTCTACGCTTCTGCCCTGAACGGCATTGCCGGCAATGACCCCGAAGAAATGGCCGACGACATGACGCCGCTGTTCGAAGCGATCGTCAAGCACGTGCACGCACCGCGTGTCGATGCCGACGGCCCGTTCCAGATGCAGATCTCCGCACTGGACTACAACAGCTATGTGGGTGTTATCGGTGTCGGCCGCGTGTCCCGTGGCCGGATCAAAACCAACACTCAGGTGAAGGTAATCGACAGCCACGCCAAGGTGCGAAACGGTCGTGTGCTCAAGATCATGGGCTACCATGGTCTGGAGCGTATTGAAGTTGATACGGCTCAGGCAGGTGACATCATCTGCGTGACCGGTCTGGATGAGCTGAACATCTCCGATACCCTCTGCGACCCGGAAGTGGTCGAAGCACTGCCGGCACTGTCGGTAGACGAGCCCACCGTATCCATGACCTTCCAGGTTAACGACTCTCCGTTTGCAGGCCAGGAAGGCAAGTTCGTCACCAGCCGTAACATCAAGGAGCGTCTGGATCGTGAACTGATTCATAACGTGGCCCTGCGTGTTGAGCCCGGTGATACCCCGGAAAAATTCCGTGTATCCGGTCGTGGTGAACTGCACCTGTCGGTACTGATCGAATCCATGCGCCGCGAAGGCTTCGAGCTGGGTGTATCACGCCCCGAAGTTATTCAGAAAGAAGTGAACGGCGAAATCCACGAGCCTTACGAAGTCGTGATGATCGACGTGGAAGAAGAGCACCAGGGCTCCATCATCGAAGAACTGGGCAAGCGTCGCGCCGACATGACCAACATGGAAGTGGACGGCAAGGGTCGTGTACGCCTGACCTTCATGATGCCGTCCCGCGGCCTGATCGGCTTCCGCAGCCAGTTCATGACCATGACTTCCGGCACCGGTATCATGACATCGGTCTTCGACCATTACGGCCCGGTCAAGGCCGGTGACGTGATCTCTCGTCACAACGGTGTACTGGTGTCCATGGTCACCGGCAAGGCACTGGGCTACGCCCTGTTCAACCTGCAGGAACGCGGCCGCCTGTTCATAGACCCGAACGTTGAGGTTTATGAAGGCATGGTGCTGGGTATCCACAGCCGCAACAATGACCTGGTGATCAACCCCACCAAGGGCAAGCAGCTGACCAACGTACGTGCGTCCGGTACCGATGAAAACATCGTTCTGACCCCGCCGATCAAATACTCACTGGAACAGGCTCTTGATTTCATCGAAGATGATGAGCTGGTCGAAGTGACTCCAGCAGCCATCCGCATCCGCAAGAAGCTGCTGAAAGAGAACGAGCGCAAGCGCAACAAGAAGTAACCACTTGACTGCGTAACATATGGAAAGGCCGGCGGAGCAATCCCCGGCCTTTTTGTTTGTCTGGCCCCATCTGCAAATCGATGATGGGGTACCCACAAAGGAATACCCGTGAACAACAACGATATAATGCGCCGCCTGCGCTACACTTTTGATCTCAAGGATTCGGCCATGGTCGAGATCTTTGCAGCTGCCGACCACCCCGTTACTCAGGAGCAGATCGTCAACTGGTTGCGAAAAGAGGATGACTCCGCGTACTGCGCAGCGACGGATACCGAACTGGCCATTTTCCTTAACGGCCTGATCAATATCCGCCGTGGTCGTCGCGAAGGCGAACAGCCTCAACCGGAAAAACGCCTGAGCAACAACATGGTATTCATGAAGCTGAAAATTGCCCTGAACATGACCTCGGATGATGTGCTGGATACCCTGCGGAGCGTTGAATTCCCTCTGAGCAAGCACGAACTGAGTGCTTTTTTCCGCAAACCTGACAACAAGCACTACCGGGAATGCAAGGACCAGATTCTGCGCAACTTTCTGATGGGCATACAGCGCAATGTCCATCCCGGCACGCGGTCTGGCGCACCAACACCGGCCCGCTAAGGTCTGCCGAACTGACACGCCAACAGGCGCCCAGGTCTTTACCCCTTTGCCTCGCGGTTTTATCATGGGCGCCCAAAACTTCTCCATCTCCTCAAGGGGTAGGGGTCCGGCCAGGCTGCTGGAAAACAATGCCGATACTCCTACCAGCCTGTAAGAGACCGGCTTCTAGCAATGGCTCTGGCTGGAACAGCAGGTGGATCGAGGCCTGGTCAACCATCGTGCCGACCAGTTCAACGCCCTGCAGGAACTGCTGATCGCCCGCTTCGCCGCACTCGGAGCCGCCTATCCCGACATGGACCTGCATGTCAGCTGCTGCCGCGATACGGTGGAAGACAGAGGCACGGTGCAATACGCGCCGAACAGGCCGGCCTGACCACCCGCTTCCTCCATGTGGATGACATCGGGCTGACCGCGAGCGGCGGTTTTGCCGACCTAGAGCACAGGCCGATCCAGTGGCTGTTCAAGCTCTACCCCTGGGAGTTCATGCAGCGTGAAGAGTATGGCCGCTTCGCTGCAGCCAGCGGTACCCGCTTCCTGGAGCCGCTGTGGAAAAGCATTCTGTCCAACAAGGCACTGCTGCCGCTGCTGTGGCAGCTGTTTCCCGGCCACCCCAACCTGCTGCCGGCCTTTTTTGAAGACGACCCGGCGGCCGCCGTGCTGAGCCATTACGTGCGCAAGCCGATCTTTTCCCGTGAAGGCGCCAATATCCAGATTATCCGCGATGGCCGGATAGAAGCGTCTGCCGCAGGGCCCTATGGCGCCGAAGGCTATATCCTGCAGCAGCATCACCCCTTGCCCCATATCATTCTGGATTGAACCGACTGTCCTGAGTCAGTCAGCCAGAGCCACTCTAAAGCTCAAAACCGCTTACGCAGCATCAGGCCGACTTCGCTTTGCTCAAAGTCGAAAGCCCAGTCCAGGTTGCTGCGGTTGATGCTATGGCGCAGCCGCAATTCCGGTGTCATTCCGGCCAGTTTCCAGCCGTTCAGACCGGCACTCAGGATATACACCTGCTGGCGGTCATGCCGGCGGTCACCCAAAAAGAAATCATGGGCATCATATCGGCTGACACGGTAAATGCCCATCGCGTTGATAAACGCCCCGGCAGCACCGGGAAAGGCATGGTAGATACCGCCACGCACCGCCCAGGCCTGACTGCTGGCCGCTTCCATGTCGTATTTCTGCCGCGTCAGGGTCAGGCCACCATAAAGACTGGTCGTGGCTTGGGGCATATAACTGGCGGTCAGGCCCCACTCATACTGGTCGTAATCGTCACCTGTCAATTGCCCCCTGGAGGTGTAAGCATAGCGCTTGGCATCCAGCCGGGTGCTGAGCTGCCAGCGCGGATTCAACGTGTGCCGCCATTCCAGCTCCATGCCTTTGGCCAGATACTGGGTATGGCGGTTGCGATAGCTGTGCTCAAGATAGGGCGTCAACGACAGGCGGTCGTTGGCATCCAGATATTCATACCCCGCCTGCAACAGAAGCAGGTTTTGGCTGTAGTCTTGGAGGCTGGCCGTCTGCGAAGGGTTGGTGCGACGGTAATAGTTACCATAGCTGACCGGACTAAGGTGCAAGTTATGATTGCCGAAAAGATTGTACCGCCGCTGTGCCGAGAGTTCGTATTTGAGCACGCTTGAGCCTACGGCTTCCGGCATTCTACGCTCAAACAGACACAAGCCGGCAAAAGCACTCAAGCAGGAATAATGGCCGTTGCCCTGGTTGATATTGTCGTTATAGCCCGCTCCCAGGGCCAGGCTACCGTGCCAGTCAGCCCGAATATCCAGCGCCTGCTGATATTGCTGCACCAGCATACGGGCATGCTCGGGCAGGCCTGCCCCCAGTATCTCGGTAAAACCTTCGCGCGCTCTTGCATCCTGATAGTCTTCAAACCAGAGCCGCGCCAGCTCCAGGCGAATACGGGGGTCCCGGGGTTCCAGCGCCTGGGCGCTTTCCATTTGTTGCAGAGCTTCAGGGTAATCGCCTTGATAGCGTGCCAGCAGGCTGTTGGCCATGGCGACCAGTGCCGCACGGTGTCCCGGCAAGCGCTGATAGCGGGCAATAAAATCGGGCAGCAGTGTCCACTGGTTGCTGTTGATGGCCATGTAAATGGCCGGTTGCAGCGCCTGCAGACTGTCATCAACCCTATAGCTGCGGCCCTCATACATCAGGGTGCCCGGAGGTGGTGCCAGCACCGTTTCGGCCTGTGCGCGCTGTTCGGCGGCACGCTGGCCCTGGTCACGCAAAAAGCGGGTATCGTCGCTATCGGCCCGGGCCGCCGGAATAGCCAATCCCGCCAATAACAGCCAGCCAACTGTGCGACGCCAGCCCCCGCGGGGGCGATGACGAAAAATACACCTGTGCATAGAACTCTTCCGAAGTGCGTTAACGCTGAAGTAGAATGGGGCCAGCGAGCCGGCCCCATGTTGGTGCGGTTGGTCAACCGAGCGAGGGCTCACCCGGTATCGCCGCCTTGACGCTCTTCACTGGTGGCACCCAGTGAAGAGTGGTCAGGCATTAAGGCGTGATGGTGCCGCCGGTTTTGCTGCCGCCAAAGGCAACGTGATCGGCTTTACTGCTGCCGCCGGTGTAAATACCCGCCAGGGCCTCGGCGCCGTTGTAGAACTGACCTTTAATATTGTTGGCACCAGTTTGATTATCAAAAGTGCCGTCATTCTTGATCGTAGTACCGGCAAAACTTACCGAATCACTGCCACGAGTAATAGAGCCGGTCAGGGAATTTGTACCTGAACCAAAGTTCGCCGTCAGGGTACCGGTATACAGCTCATGAGCACCCGGCAGGTTGGTGCCTTCGCCGGTTTGCTGGATGCCGATTACGCCATAGGTCACATTCAGCATGTCCGGTGTATCGGTAACGGCATTATCTCCCACATACCAGACGGTACGGTCGATGCTGGCCATATTCAGGTCGGTGCTGTCCAGCGGCGGTGTGCCGGCTGCGCGGGGTGCCCACTCGCCAAAATAAACACCACTGCCCACCGCCAGCGGAGTGCCTGTGCTATCGGCCACCTGGCCGATAACCAAACCGCCAAACTGGGGTGCAAAGGACAGGGTGGTGATCTGACGCACGCTATTAATGGCAAAATCGGCACCCGTGCTTGAGTCGGTGTCACTCCACACCTGGGCCACATTGATCGGCAGATTGGGCATACCCATATCACCCGGTGTCATAATGGCACCGTTACCATGGTCGGCAATGGCATTGTTAGAGCCATAAACAGGGCCACCGGCAATATCAATAGCACTGCCATAATTGTTGAGTTCCAGGCCCGAGTAGCCATCACCAAACTTCGCATGGTCAGATGCATACGTCTTAACCAGGGTGGAAGAACTGTCTCCATCAACGGCAGCCATTACAGCATTGCTACCCACTACAGCCATTACGGCCAAAGCCAACATCGACTTTTTCATTTCATTTGCCTCTTTTCAGGTTGGTTAATGCGCCTGTTTTTACAAAAACAGGCAAAAAATCAGAATTTCACTTTCAGCCCTGCGCTCAGGGTGCGGCCCGGCCCCGGCAGCAGGGTTTTGGCCATGGGGTCCAGGTAGTATTCATCGGTGACGTTGGTCACGCCCAGGTTAAAGGCTACCGCCGGGTTCACTTCATAGTTGGCGTATAGGTCATGCAACATGACCGACTCCCAGTAGAAGGTATAGAAACTCGTATCACCACCGGCCCGGTCCCACATGTCCCGCGGCACGTATCGGGTAATCGACGCCCCCTCTTCAGAGGCCAGCAGGCGATCCAGCTCTTTGTTCTCGGCCCCGGCGTGATAGGTGCCGCGCCAGCCCAGCTCCAGCCGGTTGTTGAGCAAACGGGTTCCCAGCGCCATATCGATGGACAGCTTGGGCTGCAGACTGCTGCCGCTGTAGGTGCCGGGGAAGCCGCCGGTCATACACTCGGGAATACGGTTGAAGAAAGGATCCAGGCTAGAGGCGTAGTCCTGGTCACACAGTTTCTGGTTCAGCCGGTAAGTGGCCCCCAGGCTGCCGAAGTAACGGCCGGTATCAAAACGGGATTGCAGTTCAATACCGCTGGTTTTTTTCTGGTCGAACTGAATGATTTCCATGCCTCTGGAGCGGTCGATATAGTCCTCGATTTCGGTATTGAAATAGCTGAGGCGCACATCGGCGGCACGCAGGCCGGGCATGAACTGGGTTATATCATGGCTGTAGCCCAGCTCCCAGTTGGTGCTGCGCTCCGGTTTGCTGGCTCCCGTGGCCAGCGTCCCGACCGTGCCCGCACCAGCCACAATGGCGCTGGAGGTCAGCTCTTGAATGCTGGGAAAACGCGTGGTCTGGGCGTAACGCACAAAGGCGGTGCCGTAGGGGGTAATTCTGGCGGTGGCACTCAGTACCGGGCTGAACGCATCACCGGATTGCTCTTCAGGGGCTTCCCAGGCCTGGCCGGCAGCCAGGGTTTCGTAAACGGCTGTCCCGGTTGCGTCTAACGGCATTATCCGGGGCACGCTGTTCCCGGTTGGATTACCCATTTTGTCTACAGCATTGTCTACAACCTCATAGAGCAGGGAATTATCCACTTCGCCATTGGCAAAGGGATTTTGTGATGAATCAAGCTTGCCATCCACCAGGGGAACAACCGTGCTTTTCTCCCAGTAAGGGTATCTCGACCCGATATCCATCGTACGCCCATCCAGCCAGGCTTCAAATTCATCCCTAACGGCTAACCATGAGTCTATTTCAGGTGTTTTAACTCCAGTCGTGTTCCAAGTATCAAAAAATGGTTCAGCCGCAAAATAAGCATCGTCGTGACGCTGGACCAACTGTAGCCTTGTTTCCATCTCTTCAGCTGTGAGCAACTCCCCCCATTCCAGCTCCACTCCGGTTTTTCGGCGCTTCGCCTCAAAAAAACCTTCCTGCTGACGGCGGCGCTCGGCGGTGCCGGTGTCCTTGCCCTTATAGTGCAGATAGCGGGTACCGGCGGTCAGGGTCAGCCAGTTGGTGGGCTGCCAGGCCAGGTTGAACATGGCCGAGGTTTCCTTGCGCGTACCCGAACGGGGGCCGAGGCGATCGGTGCTAATGTGCAGATCTGCGCCTCCCATTCCACCAAATAAGGCACTGGCTGCGCTGGCTTGAAGTTGCTCATCGAGCTGTTCTTTTTGATATCCGCCCCCGATTGTCAGCTGAAGCCTATCCGTCAGCCGCATCTGATTACTGAAGTCAAAGCCGGTGCGGTCATGCTGGGTCCATTGTCGCCCCTGCCGCAGAATGGTGCCGTCATGCTCGGGCTCGGTAAACCAGTCGGCATATTCCGGAAAAGACTCCACCATAAAGTCATAGTCCTTAAGTGCCTGATGCGTGTCTGCGTCCACGGAATAGCCAAAGGGGTTTACACCGCTCTGATATCGCACACCCTCGGTTTTGGTATGCCAAAGACTGGTTTCCAGGTTCAGCCATTTCGAGCCTTCCGGCTTGATGTCATAGCTGAGCTTGTAGCTGTCAACCCTCAGCTCCGAATGGGGTTTTTCATATACAAACTGGTATTCCGACCAGTCAACATCGGGCTGGCTTTGTTCGGCACCTTCCCGATACCCCCAGTACAGCACGCTATCGCCGGGTACGGTTTCACCAAAAGTCATATCGGTGCGCATGAATTGCAGCCCCAGGCGCTGCTCATTGGGCAGGTACCAGTTGTTCTTGACCAGCGTGGTATCCACCTCACTGGCGGTATTGAAGACTTCACTGCCGGCCGTGTACATTTTGGTCAGGTTGGGGATGTACTGGTCCGTACTGCTGTTGTCCCATACATCATGCCCCTCGTACTTGTCGGCATTCCGCTCGCCGGCATAGTAGTTGCCCGTGGTGCGCTGGCTGTGGGCCAACAGAATGTCGGCCACCTCGTTCCGCGCCGCAATGGCCAGCATTTCCGAGTGGTCTTCGAAATTCAGGGTAGAGGCACTGCCCTTTTGACGAGCGTCAGGATAGGGCACTTCGATACCCATTTGGCCCAGTCGCTGCGCCCCAGGAATATCTCGGTAGTCCTTGCCATAAAACTCTTCAGCGTTAAAGCGTGAAGCACTGGTATTGCCCGAGGTTCTCAGGTTGGTTTCAATGCCCCAGTTATCCCCTTCGGGGATGATGTCCGCCGGGTCGATGGTACGGATCTTCACCCCGCCGCCAACACCGCTCTTCAAGCCGCGGCTCAGTGAGGGGCCTTTTTCCACTTCGATGCTGCGGAACAGCGCCGGATCCACATAGCTGCGGTTACCGGCACCAAACATGTGCTGCCAGACATTGGTGGACTGTTCGGTGCCATCGATGGTCAGCGGTACTCGGCCTTCGCCGCTGATGCCGCGTATGTTCGGGGTAATCGACTGGCTGCTGCGGGTGTCCATGCTATACACCCCGTTCATGCCCTTGAACACATCGCCGGGGTTGGTTGCCTTGAAGCGCTCCAGATATTCACGATCGGCGTAAAGGTTGGTTACGTTCTGGTCGTAGATGTTGTTGTAGCCCTGGGTGTCCACATCCACTTCAGTGCCGGTAATCACCACCGTATCCTGCGCACTGGCCTCAGTGGGATTGTTCTGCTCGGCATTTTGTGCGGCGGCTTCCGCCTGCTGCCCCGCGCCCTGAGTGTCTGCCGCCCACGCCGGTTTCACCATCAGGCTCATGCCTGCCACCGCCACCGCGACGGCCAGGCCGCTGAGTGTAAACGTGCCGGGGGGGGGCAGATAAACCGCCCTGTTGGGCCGGATGGGGTGTCGCTTCATGACGCGTATCTCCATAATTGTCAGGTTCACTTGACGGCTGACCAAACGCCTTGGGGTGTTCTGGTCCTTGTTGAGCAGGAGACTTTAGCGAGCAGGCCTTCTAAATAAGAATGATAATTATAAATTTTTGAAAATTATTATTAATAACGAAACAGATTTAGACAATGCGACCGGAATATCAGTTGTCACTGTACCGAGACAACTCTGAATTGGATGTGATAATCATTATCATGTAGTATCGAGTGGTTCTTGCATGCTTAACCGAGGCATAGCACCCGGAATGGAAGCAGAGGTACAGATCATCATGGCCGTATTAGCGCAGTTGCTGAACCAGTCCCCTATTTTGTCTCGCTTACCCGAGGCCGAACGCCAGCCGTTGATCGAAAACGCCAGCTTGGTTCAACTAGAAGCTAAAGAGCACCTGTTCCACATGGGTGACGAAGCCCAGTATTTTTTTCTGATCAACTCGGGCACCCTTGATCTGTACCGCCCCAGCTACAGTGGCGATCACAAGTTGTTTCGGACCCTGAGCAGCGGCGACCTGCTGGTGGAAACGGTGATGTTTCTCAAATCCCCAGAATACCCTCTCTCGGCCCGAGCAACGACCAAAGCCAGCTGTTACCGCCTTTCTCGCGACAGCCTGCTGCAGGTCTGCCAGGCTGTGCCGGTGTTCAGCCTGGAACTGATGTCGAGCATGGCACTGAGCATTTCCCAGTCACTCAATCGCATCGATCTGCTCACTACCGGCAATGCCGCCCAGCGGCTGGTGCTTTATCTAATGGATCTGTATATGCAGCAAAGGCGCGCCTGGTTGACACTGCCCGGCAGCAAGCATGTGGTGGCACGCCAGCTCAACATTACGCCGGAAACCCTGTCACGCCAGCTGGCCGGCTTCAAGCGCGCCGGTCTGATTGGCACACAAGGTTCCAAACAGCTGGTCATTCTGGATGCCGACAGCCTATGTGCAAGGGTGGACCTGCCGCCGCCCCAGTTGGAGCCCGGATATTTTTCCCCCAGCCGTCAACTGGGCAAGAGCCTGTTCGACTGCTGCAACGTACACCAAAGCTGATCGCTTACACCTATCCACAGCCGCCGTGCGCCGTATTCCCCTGGCGCAGTGGCTCGGCACAGCCTGTCTGGCCATCCGTGCGAGGCCCGGACAGCACCGTCCAACTGAGCAGCAGATAAATCCCGAAGCAACCGGCCCAGATCAAACCGGACAGCGTCAGCAGCGGTTGCATCCAGACCATGAATGGACCCACTCCGGCCAATACCCGCACGACGGCAGCCAGTACCAGACCCAACGCAGCCAGGATCAACCAGGGTCGCCGATCCAGCCAGCGCCCGGTGTGAATACGCCCCACCAGCGCCATGATGGCAAAGATCGACAGTCCCATGGCACCTGCCATCAACAGGTGCCGACCTGCCGAAGGCAAGAGCCCGGCCCCCAGCCAGGCGGCGCCCAGCAAGCCATAGCCCAGCGCAATCAGCCAATAACTGGCGTACAGCATGAGTGCCCAGCGGGTGAAAAGTGCCCGGCCGACATGCCAGTCATTGAGCAGGTTGAGCATGGCGGCGGCGGCGGCCAGTGCGGTCCAGCCGGTGATAACGTCCTGACCCAGGCCAAATTCGGTGACACTGCACACGCCGATGGCAAAAATAGCCAGGTTGCGCCGCGGCGGCCGGGCCAGGTAGCCCACCTCGTCGATTTCGGGTTCGCCCGGCCGTCCCTGTTCGATCAGACCATTTACCACCGCCATGGATACCCGGCTGGTCGCCACGATGATCAGCATCATGATCGCTCCGGTGGCAAGCCGGAGCCAGGCGAGTGGGTCCTGCTGCAACCAAATGGCACTGAAAAAGCCGATTTGCAAGCTGGCCAGGATAGCCATGATCAGGAAAAAGCTGATGTGCTGACGCTGTGGGTCATGCCATAACGATGGTGTCAGTTGCCACAATAAACCCAGCCAGAGCGCCAGGTTGCATATGGCTGCAGGCCAAAGTCCCGGCAATGACGGCCAAATGCCGGCCAGGGCATAACAGGCACGCGCCAGCAGCCACAACACGACCAGCACCAGCAGGCGACGGCGATTGATCGGCTCGGTGTGGGTGAATTCGGGAATTGCGGTCAGGGCAAAACCGGCAATGGCGGCCGTGACCAGACCGAAGATGAGTTCATGGCCATGCCAGGCCAGGGCACCACCCGGCATAATCAGCGGCAGCCAGCCGTGCCAAGCCAGCAGCCACAAGACCATCAGCGGGGGCGCACTGGCCGCAGCGAGCAGAAAAAAAGGCCGGAAACCGCACATTAGCATAGGCCAGCGTTCCAGCCTTGTGGGAGAAAGTAGCTTGGCAATGAGAGATGACAACATTAAACCGGGCAGCCCTGATCATGAGAGTGAAAAACAGGTTCGGGCAAGGGGCCTGATGCCAGGCCAAAGCCGACACGGACGGTCTCCACCTGCATCAGCTCGGCCAGGGTGCCATAAACCCAAGCGGTGTCGCGCCGATCATGCGGTTGCAGCAGTGGAAATTCGTGCAGGATGCGCCCGGGGTTGGGTACCATCATCAGAATGCGGTCAGCCAGGCGCACCGCTTCCATCAGGTCATGGGTAATCAGCAGTACAGCCGTGCCCTGCTGACTGATCTGCTGATCCAGCAGGGCATAAAGTTCCTCCTTCAAGCCGACATCCAGTGCCGAGAAGGGTTCATCCAGCAGCAGCAGATCAGGGTTGATGGCCAGCGCCCGGGCCAGGGATACGCGACTCTGCATACCACCGGACAGGGCGTGAGGGTACTTGTCCAGATCGTCTGCCGACAGCCCCAGGCGTCGGCCCAGCTCTTCCGCCAGTCGCCGCCGCGCCTTGGCCGGCACTCCCAGTGCTTTGAGACCCAGCGCAATATTGTCACGCGCGCTCTTCCAGGGCATCAGCCGGGGTTCCTGAAACACCGTCGCAACGCCCTGAAAGCTCGATTGCAGGATGCCTTCCGCAGGGGTCAGCAGACCTGCGACCAGATGCAGCAGGGTGGATTTGCCGCAACCGGAAGGCCCCACCAGCGCAAGGGTCTCGGCGGCATGCAGGTCCAGGCTGATATTGTTCAGCACTTCGGTAAGGGCGTATTTGTGGCTCAGGTGACGTATATGCAGGCTGCTCATCAGGCCGACTCCGTTCGCCAGCGTTCAACATGGCGCTTGATCGGCTCCAGCACCAGGTACTCCAGTGCCAGCAGCAGACCCAGCAAGGCCAGAATCCAGCCCAGAGATGTGGCCGTATCCAGTTGGGAGCGGGAAACGGCCAGTGCAGCGCCGACGCCGTCAACGGTGGTCAGCAGTTCTGCCATCACCACTACCTTCCAGGCCGTACCCAGCGCCGTAATCCAGACCGGAAACAGATAGGACATGACCTGAGGCAGAAACGTATCGGTCAGCACCATGCGCAGTGGCAAGCGGTAAGCCCGGGCAACGTCCCGTAGCCGGTTGTCGAGCATGCGACTGCCCTGCATGGCACCGGCGAACACCAGCGGAAAACAGGCCACGAACACCGTGAATACAGGAGTGGCATCTCCCATGCCAAACCAGAGCATGGCCAGTACCAGCCAGGCGATGGGCGGCATGCCCAGCAATAGCGTGACCAGCGGTCGCGCGGCCATGGCCATGGTCATCGAACGCCCCGCAACCAGGCCCAGCAGGGTTCCGACCGACAGCGCCAACCCCAGACCATAGAGTGCCCGCCGTGCGGAAATGGCCAATTCGGGCCAGGCCAAGCCAGAGGCAAACATGGTCGACAACTGCTGCAGCGTCGCCAGGGGGCCGGGCAATACCAGATCGCCGTACAGCCGACCGCCGGCTTCCCAGGCGGCACAAAATAACAACAGACTGGTTATGGCACCCCAGCCGCTCCACAGGTAGGCCAATGCCCGTGCCATTCCCCTTAATACGCTGTTCAACATCAGGGCGTCAGACCATAAAATCCGTGGTCAGGCAGCTTACCGCCAACATTGGCCGGCTCGCGATCCAGTAATAACTGTAGAAAGTCCTGCAATTGGGGCTTGGCTTCGGCTGCCGTGGCGTAGTGACGCGGCCAGCTGTGGATGGCATCAGTAGCCGCCTCGGCGGTGAGCAGGTCGATCTGTTGAGCCGCCGCTGTGCCGCAGGCCTCGGCGTTATCAACACACCACTGCCAAGAACGGGCGTAGGCTTGCTCCAGCCGCGCTACCCAGGCCTCATCGGTATGCTGCTTGCCCAGCACCACCATACCCGCCTGGGGTACCAGCGGTTCAGTGTGCAACAGGCGGCCCCACTCTTGCTGCAGATCGATGCTGCGATAAAGATCCGGCGCCACCACCGACAGCGGGAAGGAACGGGTTTTACGCAAAGCCATGGAAACGGCGGGTTCGGCCAGCAGAGCATGATCCACCTTGCGCATGATCAACAGCTGCATGGCGTCCAGTGGCGTTGCCGTGTAGCGCACCTTGAAGTCGGTGCGTGGGTCCAGGCCAGCCTGTTCGGCCAGGTAGGTGAACATGATATCCGGCATATCCGCCCGAAAAGGTACGGCAATCTCTTCACCCCGAAAATCTGCCAGGGTTTTCAGTTCGGGGTTACGCGACAGCATCCAGAGGATGCCCCAGACCGAAACGTTGGTCAGCCGCAGAGCGACACCCCGGTTATACAGATTCGCCGCCACATTGGTGGGCATGGCAACAAAGTCGGCGCTGCCGTCCATGGCGATGGCCCGCAGTTGATCAGGGTTGGTCCAAGTGCGAAACTCGACCTTGTCGGCCAGATCCGAGAGTTCGCCACTGGTGGCCATATGGATCAGCGGATAGGAGACAACGGCCGGAGGACCGGACAACACCAGTTTTTCCTGACGCACGGGAGTGTTGGCCGCTGGCACCTGGGCAACAGCGGCGGCACTGAAGCAACAGCCTAACAGTGGCGCCAACCAGCTACGAACGCGCCCGCATCGAGGCCTGGCAGGACATAACTTGATAATAGAGATGATAATCGTTTTCATGCGCTTAAGTGTACGTGGATTTGCGCACGGGAAGAAATGACAATTATCAATTTTGGCAAATCCGCCGGATCCGGTTCACCTCCCTACGACGGGTCGATATACTGCCGATTCACAGCGACCAGCAGGAGAGACGCTATGCGCACACTCTATCCGGAGATCGGCCACAACCACGAGTACTATCTGGACATGGACAGGGGCCACAAGCTGTTCGTGGAGGAAAGCGGCAACCCCAACGGCATCCCGGTCCTGTTCGTGCATGGCGGCCCCGGCGGCGGCTGCAGCCCCGAGCACCGACGCTTTTTCAATCCTGAACGTTACCGTATTATCCTGTTCGACCAGCGCGGCTGTGGTCGCTCAACGCCGCATGCAGAGCTCGAAGCCAATACCACTCAGGCACTGGTGGCGGACATGGAGCGGATCAGGGAATTCCTCAGCATTGAGCAATGGCTGCTGTTTGGTGGCAGCTGGGGCTCGACGCTGAGCCTGGTCTATGCCGAGACGCACCCTGAACGCGTCGCCGGCATGATTCTGCGCGGCATTTTTCTCTGCCGCGACCAGGATATACAGTGGTTCTACCAGCAGGGTGCCAGCGCCCTCTTCCCCGACTACTGGCAGGATTACTTGCAGCCCATTCCCGCTACAGAGCGAAGCGACCTGCTCAGTGCCTACCATCAGCGCCTGACCGGAAACAACGACTTGGTACGGATGCAAGCAGCCAAGGCCTGGTCCGTGTGGGAGGGGCGCTGTTCAACACTGGACCCGAACCCGGATGTCGTTGAACACTTTGCCGATCCCCATTTTGCCCTTGCGATGGCACGGATCGAGGCGCACTACTTTATCCACAAGGCGTTTCTGGAGTCGGATCAGATCCTGAATGACGCCCACCGGCTTGCGGATATCCCGATCACCATCGTGCACGGCCGCTACGATGTGGTTTGCCCGCTAGAGCAGGCCTTTGCCCTGCAACAGGCGGCACCGCATGCGCATCTACATATCGTTCGAGATGCCGGCCACTCGGCCTTTGAACCCGGCATTATCGACAATCTGGTCCACGCTACCGACGAATTTGCCCAGCGCAGCGCCTGAGGAGCAATATTGTGAAGGGACTGATTCAACGTGTCAGCCATGCCTGCGTAAAAGTGAATAACGAGATTACCGGTGCCATTGATGGTGGCATTCTGCTATTGCTGGGAGTGGAACAGGGTGACAACGAAACAACAGCTGACAAGCTGCTGCAAAAGGTCCTGAACTACCGCATTTTTCCGGATGTCGATGGCAAAATGAATCGAAGCCTGACCGATGTAGGGGGCGGGCTGCTGGTGGTATCGCAGTTCACACTGGTTGCCGACACGCGCAAGGGGCTCAGGCCCGGCTTTTCCCGCGGTGCTACACCCGCTGAAGGTGAGCGACTGTATGACCTGTTTGTTCAGCGAGCGCGGGCCATGCATGGGTCAGTCGAAACCGGTCGCTTTGGTGCGGATATGAAGGTAGAGCTATTGAATGACGGGCCGGTCACCTTTCTGCTGGAGGTGCCGCCCGTCGACTGACAGCGGCATCAAGCGATGCAGCTGGGCTCAACCAGGTGGTGGGTCACCCGTGTTTCCAGTTTGATATTGTCATGCAGTGGGCAACGTTCACAGACCGCATCCAGAAACACCTGCTTCTCTTCATCAGTCATGTCGGCATCGATTTCGGCTGATACCTGGATCTGCTGGAAGCCAGTGCGGTCATCACTGGGCTTGCCCAGCAAACCGGCAGGGTTGTAGTCACCCTCGACACTGACTTTCATGCCACGCAGCTCAATCTTCTGCTGCATCGCCGCGATACGGCCGATAGTGCAGATACAACCACCGAGCGAGAACAAAAAATACTCCAGCGGGGTTGGCCCCTGGTTTTGTCCACGGGCAGCCTCCGGCTGGTCAATCACCACTTGATGGCCACGGATATCCGCGCGAACGGCAAAACCTTCCGTCATTTGGGCGTTAACACTGACTCGCTTGTCGGCGCTCATGCACGACTCCTCACATATTAGTTAAGAATAAACTAATATTATTGATTCCCGCCGTCAGATGCAAACGCTCCCTGAACGCGAAGAAGAGAATGACTCAATACCAGACCCGGCCCTCAGAACAGGCCGATCGGGTCAATCGGCGCTCCTTCCGTATCGCCGTCAGGACGTGATTGCAGTCGATCCAGTGCCTCTTCTGCGTCACCCTTCTGAATGACAATCTCCACACGGCGGTTGCGAGCGCGAAGCTCCGCCGTGCTGTTGGGTGCCAGCGCACGGGTATCGGCATAGCCGGTAATATTGAAGCGGGACTGATCTATACGGCGGTCAGCAAAAAGTTCATGCGCCACCGCCAGCGCTCGTGCAGCTGAAAGATCCCAGTTGGACTCGAAGCGCCGCCCTGAATAGGGGATATTGTCGGTGTGCCCCTCAATGGCTACCTTGCCACTGATATCCAGCAGCAGGTCACGAATTTTGGCGATCACCGGAATATACTGAAACTTCAACTCGGCCGAGCCGGAATCAAATGATCCACGCTCCTTTACTCGGATGATGATGCGAGTGCCATCAGTTTCAACCTCAATACTACCTTCGCCGATTTCAGCCGCAAGCGCCTGAGCAACGGCGACCGCCTCCTGCTGAGCCTGCTCTTCCTGCTGCCGCCGCAGCTCTTCAAGCCCCTTCAATTCGTCTTCGATTTGGGCCTCGCCCTCACGCGAGCGCACATCCAGACTATTGAGGTCATTGTTGACCGTCATCTGACGCACTTCATTCAAGGGCGTCGGCTCAGGGCGGCCAGGGCTGAACTCCTGCGCAATGATGGAGGTGCCCTTCGGGATATCTTCCACCTTGATCTGGTTCTGAACGCCAAATGCTTCACGCATGGAGCCGGCCAACTGCTTGAATTTGAGCACGTCCATTTCCGAGAAGGAGAGCAGCAGCACGAAAAAACACATCAGCAGCGACATCAGGTCGGCAAAGGTCGCCATCCACAAGGGTGACCCCGCCGGCGGACATTTACATTTTTTGTCTTCGCTGTCGTCACTCATGGCCGGCTCCCTCAGCTTTCAGCAACGGCACGCTTGCGCTCGGGCAGGTAGTTGCGCAGCATCTGATCGATTACACGCGGGTTCTGACCCGCCTGAATCGCCAGCAGGCCGTCGATGATCAGGGCCTGATTCAGCGCCTCCTCATCCTTGCGTACCTCCAGCTTGTCCGCCACCGGAATGGCAAACATGTTGGCTATCATCGCACCGTACAGTGTCGTCAACAGTGCAACCGCCATGGCCGGACCAATCGATTTTGGGTCGGACATGTTGGACAGCATCTGTACCAAGCCCACCAGGGTGCCGATCATGCCCATTGCCGGTGCCACATCGCCCATGGCTCGGAATATCTTGGAACCGAAGTCATGTCGCTCGTATGTAAGACCGGCCTCTTTCTTCAACAGCTGCTTGACCACCTCAGGGTCATGCCCGTCCACCAACAACTGAATACCACGTTGCATGAACTCGGAGGAAACCTCTTTATCCTCAAGTGACAGCAGCCCTCCCTTGCGTGCAGCATCTGCCAGATCAACCGTTTCGGCAATGATGTCCTCAGGGTTAACCGACTTGAACATGAACGCTTTTGCCATGATTTTTCCGGCACCGAGAAACTGCCCGAGGGTGAATTTCATCAACACCACCAGCAGTGTTCCGCCGACAACAATCAGTATGGATGGTGGGTTAACAAAAATACCGATATCACCGCCCAGTACCATCGCGGCAACGATGATAGCAAAAGCCCCTAAGAGACCAACGAGGGTAGCCAGATCCACTGATCGCTCCTGAAAATATGTACCGATGCTAATAAAAGGCAAGAACGCTGACTTTGCCAGCAGCAGATCATACCAGAATTAAACATACGTTCACGCTTTGATCAGCTTTTTCCATAGCTCTGATTGACCCCTGTCGGCAGGTTGGTTAACGTGAACGCCTTAACCGATCAGATGAAATCCGCATGACCCGCAAAGCCGATAAACCCGACTTCGAACACGCCCTGTCAGAGCTTGAAAGCCTCGTGGTACGTCTTGAGCAGGGTGACCTGCCCATTGAAGAGGCCCTTGCTTCATTCGAGCAAGGAGTACGTCTGACGCGTGAATGTCAGACCATTCTGCAACAGGCCGAGCAGAAAGTGCAGCTGCTGACTGAGCAGGATGGCGAAATTCACGCCAACGACTTCCCCAACCGGGAAGAGTAGGCATGGACATTCAGCAGGTACTGGCTCAGTACCGCTCTCGCACTGAGCTGCAGCTTGAGCAAATTTTTCAGGAAACGGCCTCACTTGAGCCCCGACTGCCCGAAGCAATGCGTTACGGCCTGCTTAACGGCGGCAAACGCCTGCGACCGGCACTGGTCTACCTTAGCCACCAGCTGTGCAGTCCCGACCAGCCTCCTCACGCCCTGACTGACCGGGCAGCGGTTGCCATTGAGTGCATCCACAGCTATTCGCTGATCCATGATGACCTGCCGGCGATGGATGACGACGACCTGCGTCGCGGCAAGCCCACCTGTCATATTGTCTTTGATGAGGCGACAGCCATCCTGGCCGGTGATGCCCTGCAGTGCCTGGCGTTTGAGCAACTGAGCGAAATCATCGACCCAACACTGGCACTGCGTCAGCTGAAGATGATGCAGGTGCTGGCACGCGCCAGCGGTCGGCAGGGCATGGTAGCAGGGCAGGCGTTTGACCTTGGTCATGTAGGCCAGCCTCTGACACTGGAGCAGCTGCAAGCAATGCACGCCTGCAAGACCGGAGCACTGATTACCTGTGCCGTAGAGCTGGGCGCACTTTCAGCCGGTGAGCCGGAAGGCGAGCGTCTGGACCAACTGCGTCGTTTTGGCGACCTGGTCGGGCTGGCATTTCAGGTTCAGGACGATCTGCTGGATATCGAAGGCGACACCGCCACGCTGGGCAAACCCCAGGGGTCTGATCAAGCGCAGAACAAGCCCACCTATCCCGCTCTACTGGGCATTGAAGGTGCACGGTCAAAACTGAACCAACTGCACCAGGAAGCCGTAGCCATACTCACAGGCTTTGGCCCTGATGCCGAAGCGCTGATTGCCCTGACCGACTACATTGTTGCGCGTGACCATTGAGCATGTTCAATCGGATTCCTGACCAGCGACCCGATACCCCCTTGCTGGACCTCGTCCAATCACCGAGCGATTTGCGTCGATTAAGTCGTGCCGATCTGCCTGAGCTGGCTCGGCAACTGCGTGCCTTTTTGCTCTGGTCCGTGGGCCAGACCGGAGGACATTTCGGCGCAGGCCTGGGCGTGGTCGATCTGACCATTGCACTGCATTACCTGCTCAATACCCCTGATGACAGCCTTATCTGGGATGTGGGCCACCAGAGTTATCCACACAAGATTCTGACCGGTCGGCGCGACTCCATGGCCAGCATGCGTCAGAAAGGGGGTCTTTCCCCCTTTCCAAAACGCACCGAAAGCCCCTATGACAGTTTTGGTACAGGCCACTCCAGTACCTCGATCAGTGCCGCACTGGGCATGGCGCTGGGCTACCGGCTACAGGGTGAAAACCGCCATACCGTAGCTGTGATCGGTGATGGTGCCATGACCGCAGGCATGGCGTTCGAAGCGTTGAATCATGCCGCCCACACCGGCGCCGACCTGCTTGTGATCCTCAACGACAACGACATGTCGATCTCACGTAACGAAGGCGGCCTGGCGAGCTATCTGGCACGCAATCTGAAACAGAAAATGGATGGCCCCGTCACCGCCGCTCTGTTCAAGGCACTTGAGTTCAATTATTCCGGCCCTGTGGACGGACACGACTTCAGCCTGCTGCTGCCGGCACTGGAGCGGTCATTGCAATGCCCCGGCCCACAGTTGCTGCATGTCATCACCCGCAAGGGCAAAGGTTTCGCACCGGCCGAAGCGGACCCGGTTGGCTACCATGCTCTGACCAAAATCGAGCCGCTGGCCGCAGTCGACAACGCTGCCAAACGGCCCAAGTACTGCAATGTATTCGGCCGCTGGCTCGCCGAGACTGCCACTCGGGACTCACGTCTGATCGGGATTACACCAGCGATGCGCGAAGGCTCGGATCTGATCGAGTTCTCCGAGCGCTTTCCCGAGCGATATTTTGACGTTGCCATCGCCGAGCAGCACGCCGCGACTCTGGCCGCGGGCTTCGCCTGCAGCGGCATGAAACCGGTGCTGGCGATCTATTCCACCTTTTTGCAGCGTGCCTGGGATCAGATCGTACATGATGTGGCGATTCAGGATCTCGATCTGCTGCTGGCGATTGATCGGGCAGGGCTGGTGGGTGAAGATGGCGCTACCCACGCCGGCAGCTTCGACATCGCGGCGTTGCGATGCCTGCCCGGTCTGCTGCTGATGACACCAGCCGATGAGACCGAGCTGGAAGCGATGCTGACACTGGGCTATCAGTACCCGGGGCCTGCCGCCGTTCGCTACCCCCGTGGCAGTGCTGCCCTGCCACAGACAGACGATGCAGCTACACTGGATATTGGCAAAAGCCGAGTACTGCGCAGAGGAAAACAGGTGGCACTGCTCAATTTTGGCCCGTTGCTGGACAGTGCGCGCCAAGTAGCCGACACGAATGGCTATACATTGGTGGACATGCGCTTTGTGAAACCGCTGGACAGTTGCATGGTCGAGCAACTGGCAGGTGAACATGAACTACTGGTCACGCTGGAAGATCATGCCATTCAAGGTGGGGCAGGCTCAGCGGTAGCCGAGTTCTGCACTCAGGCGGCCCTGGATACAGAACTGCTGCTGTTGGGGATACCGGATCGCTGGATAGGTCACGCCAGTCGCAGCGAGCAGCTGGCCGAGTGCGGCCTGGATACTGCCGGTATCGAAACCGCGATCCGGCAGCGCTTGCAGGGTTAGTTATTCATCCTTGAAGTGGTGTTCGGTCATCATGTGGCCGAGCTTACCCATCTTGGTTTGCAGATAGCTTTCGTTGTGGCGGTTCTTACCCACCTGGAGCGGTACACGCTCTGACACGTTGACGCCGTATTTCTCCAGTGCTGACACCTTGCGCGGGTTATTGGTCATCAACTTCACGGCCTTGATGCCCAGATGCTCAAGCATCGGCTCACACATGCTGTAGTCACGCATGTCGGCGGCAAAACCCAGCTGCTCGTTGGCTTCCACTGTATCGGCACCGCCATCCTGCAGGTGATACGCCTTGATCTTGTTCAGCAAGCCAATTCCCCGGCCCTCCTGACGCAGATACAGCAGTACCCCCCTGCCCTCTTCCGCGATGCGCTTCAGTGCTTCCTGCAGCTGGAAACCACAATCACAGCGCAGGCTGAACAGCGCATCGCCGGTCAGACACTCGGAGTGAATACGGGCCAGTACCGGCTCGTCACCGGCCACTTCGCCGAACACCAGCGCGACGTGCTCTTTCCCGGTGGCGGGGTCTTCAAACCCCACCATGGTAAACACCCCCCAGGGGGTTGGCAGCCGCGAATCGGCTACATACTGAACTGACACCTTGGTTGTTTCCTCTGCAAATTCTTTTTCAATTCAGGCTGTCGGCTCAAAACAGCCAGATCAGCCCGTGCAGTACTGCGGCGGCCATAACGCCCGCAAGCACATCATCCAGCATGATACCCAGCCCGCCGTGTACCCGCTTGTCCACAGGGCCAATGGGCCAGGGTTTGAGAATATCGAACAGGCGGAACAGGATAAAACCCGCCAGCGCCCAGACCCAGTCCACCGGTACCGCGATCATGGTGATCCAATAGCCGACAAACTCATCCCAGACAATGCCGCCGTGGTCATGAACACCCAAATCCCGGGATGTACGCCCACACAACCAGATCCCGATCACAAAGGCGAGCAATACCAGCAGCAGGTACATCGCCAGCGGTGTCTGTGACAGCAGATACCAAAGCGGTACCGCCGCCAGAGTTCCTGCCGTACCCGGCGCCTTCGGCGAGGCACCGCTGCCCAGACCAAAGGCCAGAAAATGGATCGGATTGCGCCACACAGAGGCGGGGGCTTTATTCATCTTCACTCCTGAAATGATCCCAACTGCCAGGCAAGTCACCCAGCACCGTTGTCCCCGCTTGCAGAACCTGAAGCCCAGTGTCGGCGGTTATTTCACCGACATCGGTCAGGCGAATGCCGAGCGCTTGTGCCGTGTCCAGACATGCCGACAACTGTGCGACAGGTACTGTCAAACACAGCTCAAAGTCTTCGCCACCAGCCAGCGCCCAGTCTTGCGCCTGCTGTGGATAAAGCTGCTGCAGGGCGAATGAGACAGGCAATTGATCGGCCTGCAGCCGCGCTCCCACTCCAGAGGCTTCGAGGATATGGCCCAGATCACCCAGCAGGCCATCCGAGATATCAATGGCCGCATGTACATGTTCACGCAGGCTTTGAGCCAGCTCAAGCCGCGGTTCCGGGCGGTAAAAGCGCTGCTTCAACTGTTCAACCGCTTCTGGCTCTGCACTCACGGGCAGCGGCTGCAGCAGCGTTTCCAGGCCGCCACGGCTGTCCCCAAGGGAGCCAGTCACCAGAATGCGATCTCCGGGAACTGCACCACTGCGAAGCCACGCCTGGCCATTGGG
This sequence comes from Marinobacterium sp. MBR-111, assembly GCF_040547585.1. Lineage (NCBI taxonomy): Bacteria > Pseudomonadati > Pseudomonadota > Gammaproteobacteria > Oceanospirillales > Oceanospirillaceae > Marinobacterium > Marinobacterium sp. MBR-111. The sequence goes on along the minus strand of NZ_JBEPQA010000003.1, from coordinate 73,693 downwards.
CACCAGCCCATGCACCTGAGCACTGAGAACGCAGACCGGGCCACGGGTGGTATCCCCTCCCACCAAGGCAATACCCAGCTCACTGCAACGTTGAGACAGTGTGCGCGAGAAGGCCAGCAGCCAGGTTTCATCCGCCTGCGGCAATGTTACAGCCAGCGTAAGCCAGGCGGGGGCTGCGGCCATGGCCGCCAGATCACTGACCGCGGCTCCCACAAGTCGCTCGGCCAGTTGTGCGGGCGAGGTACCGGGCAAAAAGTGCACGCCCTCCACCAGGGTATCGATCGACACCACCAACTGCTGGCCAGCAGGCACCTCCAGTACGGCGCAGTCATCACCAATGCCGTTGATGACACCGGCACCGGTTTGCTCCTGCATGAAGCAGCGCCGGATCAGCTCGAACTCACCCACGCGGATCAGTCATCGTTCAGTCGGCAGCACGCCGAGCACGAATTTCAGCCGCACGCACGCGCTGGGCCAGCTTGTCGAGAATGCCGTTGACATACTTGTGGCTTTCTGTGGCACCGAATATCTTGGCCAGATCAACACTTTCGTTGATCGCCACACGATAGGGCACCTGCAAACGGTGAATCAGTTCGTAGGCACCTATGCGAAGCACGCTCAGTTCAACCGGGTCCAGGTCGGTCAGCGGCCGGTCAAGGAAGGGACGGTAGGCTTCATCCAGATCCTTGCTGCCTGCCGTAACCCCGCGCAGCAGCTCAGAGAACAGCTGTACATCGGTGGTGCTCATGTCGTTATCGACCCGAAACTGCGCCTCAATCTCATTAGCGCTCTGACCTGCCACGGACCACTGGTACAGTGCCTGCAACGCAAAGCTGCGGGCGCTGCGGCGCATTTCAGTCAGATTGGGCTTGCCTTTTTTACGCGGCGTGGACTCGCTCATGCTCAAACCTCAAGCTGACGCATCAGGCTGACCATTTCCAGCGCTGACAATGCGGCTTCCGCCCCCTTGTTACCGGCCTTGGTACCGGAACGCTCAATCGCCTGTTCAATGGAATTCACAGTCAGGATGCCATTGGCCACGGGGATATCGTAGTCCATGGACACCTGCGCCACGCCCTTGGAGCTTTCGGACGAAACATATTCAAAATGCGGTGTACCACCACGGATTACGGCGCCCAACGCGATAATGGCGTCATCCTGCTTCTGTTGTGCCACTCGCTTGACCGCCAACGGAATCTCGAATGCACCCGGCACACGGATGACACGAATATTCTCTTCAGATACGCCGTGGCGCACCAGCGCATCGATGGCGCCGTCCAACAGGCTTTCAACCACAAACGCGTTGAAGCGACCCACCACAATGGCATATTTGCCGTCGGCGCTCACGAAGTCGCCTTCAAATACTTGTACTGTCATAGACTTGTCCATCAATCCTCGTAGGGGATGTACTCTTCGATTTCCAGATCAAAACCGGAGATCGCGTTGAATTTCATTGGCGAGCTGAGCAGGCGCATTTTATGCACCCCCAGATCCCGCAGAATCTGTGAGCCGGTACCTACGGTCATGTAGGCACCAGATGCACTGACGTTCACTTTGGAACGGGTACGGTCAGCATTAAGCAGACTTTCGATCGCCTCACCCAGATCGACACGGGTGCCCTTATCGATCAACAGCACCACACCCTTGCCTTCGTTGGCCACTCGCTCCAGCGCACGGCGCATGGTCCATTTCACTTCCGGGCCGCGGCGTACGCCGACCACATCACGCAACACTTCAGTACGGACATGGACGCGCACCAGCGTGGGTTCGTTCGGGTCGATATCACCCTTCACCAGCGCCAGATGGGTGCAGTTCTGAATTTCGTCACGATAGCTGACATAACGAAACTCGCCAAACTCGGTCGGCAATACACCCTCGCCCACACGCTCAACTGTGTGCTCATTGCGGGTACGGTAGTGGATCAGATCCGCAATGGTGCCGATCTTGATGCCGTGCTTGGCAGCAAACTTTTCCAGATCAGGACGGCGTGCCATGCTGCCATCTTCGTTGATGATCTCAACAATAACCGACGCCGGCGCAAAGCCGGCCAAACGCGCCATGTCGCAACCGGCTTCCGTATGACCGGCACGGCTGAGCACGCCACCGGGCTGGGCCATCAACGGGAAAATATGCCCCGGCTGAACGATATCCTCCGGCTGAGCATCACTCTTGACAGCAGCATGTACGGTGACCGCACGATCAGCTGCCGAGATACCGGTGGTGACACCCTTGGCGGCTTCGATCGACAGGGTAAAATTGGTCGAGAAAGCGGCGCCGTTGTTTTGCACCATCAGCGGCAACTTGAGCTGCTCGCAGCGCTCACGGGTCAGTGTCAGGCAGACAAGACCGCGGGCATGGGTGATCATGAAATTGATGTCTTCGGGACGCACGCACTGGGCGGCAATCACCAGGTCGCCTTCATTTTCACGATCTTCGTCATCCATCAGGATAACCATCCTGCCCTGACGGATATCTTCGATCAGTTCTTCAGTTGTATTCAGCTGCATAGTTCTCTCCCGCCGCATCAGCGACGCATGAATCCGTGTTGAGCCAGCATCGCCAGTGTCAGGCCGCCTGCTGTCTCGTCCTCGGCCTGTGGAGCCGCAGCTCCGATCAGGCGTTCAAGATAGCGGGCAATGATATCCACCTCCAGGTGGACCCGACGACCGGCGCTGTAGCGGTCGATAATCGTTTCCTGTGCCGTGTGCGGCACGATATTGAGCCAGAAGCAGTCGCCATCGAGGCTGTTGACTGTCAGACTGACCCCATCCACTGTGATCGAGCCCTTGGCTGCAACATAACGCTGAATGGATACCGGCATACGAATTTTCAGTTGCACCGAGCGGGCATCATCCGCCCGCTCGACCACGGTACCCACCGCATCCACATGACCGGTGACAATATGCCCGCCCAATCGGCTGTCCGGACGCAACGCCTTTTCCAGGTTGACCGCCTCACCTGGCTCCAGTTCCTCAAAGCGGGAATGAGCAAGGGTTTCAAGCGACACATCGGCAATAAAGCCATCGCCCGGCAGTTCCACGGCGGTCAGGCAGACGCCATTGGTAGCGATGCTGTCACCCAGTTTCACATCGGACAGATCAAGGCCACCGGTGCGCACATACAGCCGCATGTCTCCACCGATCATGCGTTTGTCGGCAATTTCACCGATCGCTTCGATGATTCCGGTAAACATCAGTTAATTTCTCCGTCGCAGCTCAGGGTCAGACGCAGGTCTTCACCCAGCATACGACTGTCGGTCAGTTTAAGCCGTTGCTGCTGTGCCATGCGCTCCAATGGCAACTCCAGTAACGGACGCGCCGAACTGCCCAGCAGCGTAGTGGCCATATACAGTACCAGTTCGTCCACCAGGCCCGCCTGCAGCGCCGCACCGGCGAGGGTCGCACCACATTCCAGCAACAGCTCGTTGCACTGGTACTCTTCAGCCAACAGCACCAGCAGCGCACCCAGATCAACTCGCCCCTCGGTGCCTGGCAGGCTCAGTATACGCGCCCCGGACTGTATCAGAGCCGCGGCGCGAGGATGATCCTGCGACAGTGCGGCGGCAATCAAAATTTCGCCGGGCAGGCTCAGAAGTTTCGCCCCTGCCGGCAGACGCAGCTGGCTGTCCAGTACCACTCGCAACGGCTGACGGATTGCCGCCTGCTCTGCCAGCTCGGGCGACAGCCCCAGCTCGGGGGCACGCACAGTCAGTGAGGCGTTATCATGCAAGACGGTTTCAACGCCGGTGACAACGGCGGAGCTGCGTGCGCGCAGTCGCTGCACATCAGCACGAGCGGCTGCGCCTGTGATCCATTGTGACTCGCCGCTGCGCATGGCCGTACGTCCATCCAGACTAGCCGCCAGTTTCAATCGAACAAAGGGACGCCCCCGCTCCATCCGGCTAATAAAGCCGGGGTTGAGCCTGCGTGCCTCTGCCTCCAGCAGCCCCGAGGCCGTGGTGATCCCTGCGGCGGCAATACGCGACAGCCCCTGCCCGGCCACCAGTGGATTGGGATCCTGCATGGCCGCGACAACCCGGGCCACACCTGCCTTGACCAGCGCATCCGCACAGGGTGGCGTACGGCCATGATGACTGCAGGGCTCCAGTGTGACATAGGCGGTAGCACCCACAGCCTGCTCACCGGCCATACGCAGGGCATGAACTTCGGCATGGGGTTCGCCTGCCTTAAGGTGAGCGCCTTCACCGACCACAACACCATCACGCACCAGCACACAGCCGACACGCGGGTTGGGGTCGGTGGTGTATAGCCCCTGCTCGGCCAGTTGCAGCGCATGCGCCATGTAACGGTGGTCGTCGCCACTGAAATGATCAGTCATGCTCCGCTCCAGACAGGCGCTCGATCTCTACACGGAATTCGTTGATATCCTGGAAGCTGCGATAGACCGAAGCAAAACGCACATAGGCGACTTGATCCAGCTTGCGCAACTCAGCCATAACCGCTTCACCCACCTCCCGCGAAGGCAACTCACGTTCACCCGTGGCACGGAGGCGTTGTTTGATGCGGGTGATGCAGGCTTCGATCTCTTCGATGCTGACCGGACGCTTTTCCAGCGCCCGCTGGATACCGGCGCGCAGTTTTTCTTCGTCAAAGGGCTGGCGCGAGCCATCGGTCTTGATGACACGAGGCATCAGCAGTTCGGCGGTCTCGTAGGTGGTAAAACGCTCATGGCAGCTGATGCATTCGCGCCGCCGTCGGATCTGCTGCCCCTCGGCCACCAGCCGGGAGTCGACAACTTTGGTTTCATGGGTGCCACAAAACGGACAGTGCATGGGTTGCCTCAGCGAAAGAGCGTTTCCCCGAAGGGTCAAGGAGGGGACAGGCCCCAAACAAAAAGGGCGGCCGCAGCCGCCCCTGCTATTCTACCGGCTTACTTGTAAACCGGGAAGCGGGCACAGATTTCCTGTACCTGGCCCTTCACGCGCGCAATGGTATCGTCGTTACTGATGTCGTCGAGGATATCGCAGATCCAGTTCGCCAGCTGCGCCACTTCCTCTTCCTTGAAGCCCCGACGAGTCACAGCCGGAGTGCCGATACGCAGACCAGAGGTCACGAACGGAGAACGCGGATCGTTCGGCACGGAGTTCTTGTTCACGGTGATGTTGGCACGGCCCAGCGCCGCGTCTGCATCCTTACCGGTGATATCCTTGTTGATCAGGTCAACCAGGAACAGGTGATCTTCAGTACCGCCGGAGACGATATTGATGCCACGATCCAGGAACACCTTGGCCATGGCCTGAGCATTCTTGACGACCTGAGCCTGATAGGCTTTCCACTCGGGCTCCATTGCTTCCTTGAAGCATACAGCCTTGGCCGCGATGACGTGCATCAGCGGGCCGCCCTGAGATTCCGGGAATACCGCGAAGTTCAGCTTCTTCTGCAGGTCTTCATCCGCGTTGGAGGACAGGATCAGGCCGCCACGCGGGCCGCCCAGTGTCTTGTGGGTGGTGGTGGTAACAACATCTGCGAAGGGCAGCGGCGTCGGGTATACGCCTGCAGCCACGAGGCCTGCGATGTGGGCCATATCGACGAACAGATAAGCGCCAACCTTGTCAGCGATCTCGCGGAAACGTGCCCAGTCCACGATCTGTGAGTAGGCAGAGAAGCCGGCCACGATCATCTTCGGCTTGTTCTCAACCGCCAGACGCTCGACCTCATCGTAATCGATGGAGCCGGTTTCCGGGTTCAGACCGTACTGAACGGCCTTGTAGATACGACCGGAGAAAGATACGGCAGCACCGTGAGTCAGGTGACCACCGTGAGCCAGACTCATGCCCAGCACGGTATCGCCCGGCTGGCACAGCGCCATGTACACGGCAGCATTGGCCTGGGAGCCGGAGTGCGGCTGGACGTTGGCGTAGGTAGCGCCAAACAGTTCCTTGGCACGTTCAATCGCCAGCTCTTCAACTACGTCGACGTATTCGCAACCGCCGTAGTAACGCTTGTGGGGGTAGCCTTCAGCATACTTGTTGGTCAGGACCGAGCCCTGAGCTTCCATCACACGCGGGCTGGTGTAGTTCTCGGAAGCGATCAGTTCGATGTGCTCTTCCTGACGCGTCGCTTCGGACTGCATCGCAGCGAACAGATCCGGATCAAAACTGGCGATAGACATATCTTTGCTAAACATTGCTGTCCCCTGAAGTGGCAAAAGTAGCGGCAAAGTCGGCGCAGGTAGTGATGGACTGACCTGTAGCTGCCTCGAAAAAGATGCGCATTATAGTCTAAAAATCATACGGAAGGCACATGAAAAGGGGTCAGTCCATTGCGCAAATGATTCATTCAGCTCATCGTGCCCTGCAGCAAATGGCATTCGCTTTCGGCCACAGGTAGAATCTTGGCTGTTTTTTAACCCCAATCTACAGGCATATTGATGGCTCAGTACGTATTTACGATGAACCGAGTGGGCAAAGTGGTACCGCCCAAGCGTGAAATCCTCAAGGATATCTCTCTGTCCTTCTTCCCCGGCGCCAAGATCGGTGTGCTTGGCCTGAACGGTGCCGGTAAATCCACCCTGCTGCGGATCATGGCGGGTGTCGACAAGGACTACACCGGCGAAGCGCGGCCCATGCCCAACATGAAAGTGGGCTACCTGCCACAGGAACCGGAGCTGGACGACAGCAAGACCGTACGCGAAGTAATCGAGGAAGCGGTCTCCGACGTGAAGAACGCCCTGACTGAACTGGATCAGGTTTATGCCGCCTACGCCGATCCGGATGCAGACTTCGACGAATTGGCCAAGAAGCAGGCCGAGCTGGAAAACCTGATCACCGCGAAAGACGGTCACAACCTGGATCAGGCACTGGAGCGCGCCGCCGACGCCATGCGCCTGCCCTCTTGGGACGCCAAGATCGAGCACCTGTCCGGCGGCGAACGCCGCCGTGTGGCCCTGTGCCGCCTGCTGCTGGATCATCCGGACATGCTGCTGCTGGACGAGCCGACCAACCACCTGGACGCCGAGTCGATCGCCTGGATCGAACGCTTCCTGCAGGAATACACCGGTACCGTGGTGGCGATCACCCACGACCGTTACTTCCTCGACAACGCCGCCGGCTGGATTCTGGAACTGGACCGTGGCCACGGCATCCCCTGGGAAGGCAACTACTCCAGCTGGCTGGAGCAGAAAGAGGCCCGTCTGGAACAAGAGGCCAAGTCTGAAGCGTCTCACCGCAAGGCGATGAAAGCCGAACTGGAGTGGGTACGCCAGGGAGCCAAAGGCCGTCAGACCAAGTCCAAGGCGCGTCTGAAAGCGTTCGAAGAGATGAATTCGCGCGAGTTCCAGCAGCGTAACGAAACCCAGGAGATCTACATTCCGCCGGGTCCACGCCTCGGTGACAAAGTGATAGAGTTGCACAACGTCACCAAGTCCTACGGCGACAAGCTGCTGTTCGAGAACCTGAACCTGGCCATCCCGCCGGGTGCCATTGTCGGTATTATCGGTCCCAACGGTGCCGGTAAATCAACTCTGTTCCGCATGCTGACCGGGGAAGAGAAACCGGATTCCGGCGAGATCGAGATCGGCTCCACCGTGCAGCTGTCCTACGTTAACCAGTCGCGTGAACTGAACGGCAACAACACCGTGTTCCAGGAGATCTCCGACGGTCAGGACATCATCACCGTGGGTAACTACCAGACGCCGGCCCGTGCCTACTGCGGTCGCTTCAACTTCAAGGGTTCCGATCAGCAGAAGTTCGTCAAGGATCTGTCCGGCGGTGAGCGCAACCGTCTGCACATGGCCAAGCTGTTGAAAGAAGGCGGCAACGTGCTGCTGCTTGACGAGCCAACCAACGACCTGGACATCGAGACCCTGCGCGCACTGGAAGAAGCGTTGCTGGCGTTCCCGGGCTGCGCCGTGGTGATCTCGCACGACCGCTGGTTCCTCGACCGTATCTGTACGCACATCATTGCCTATGAGGGTGACTCCAACGTGGAGTTCTTCGAAGGCAACTACAGCGAATACGCCGAGGACTACAAGCGCCGTTACGGCAAGGATCATCAGCCAGAGCGGATCAAGTACCGCCGCATGAGCTGATCCGCGTCTGATACAAAAAGGGCCACTGTCAGAAAATCTGTCAGCGGCCCTTTTTCGTTATGGCAACGCTTCGATTCAGCTCCGAAGATCAGTCAGCCTGACTGGAGGCGGCTGCCTCACCCGCCAAACAATACCGGTCTCGCCCCGAGTCCTTGGCCTGATACAGGGCTTCATCCGCCCGCTGCAGCAGACCCGAGCGATCCTCCCCGTCGATAAGGGTGGCGATACCAATACTGGTGGTAAAACTGACCTCTTCACCGGTAGGCACTTTCAACCGGGTCTGATGACAGGCAGTGCGAATCTGCTCTGCCAGCGATATTGCCTGATTCTGATCAGTCTCTGGCAGCGTCAACAGAAACTCCTCACCGCCAAAACGCCCGGCCAGATCCGTCTTGCGCTTGGCGTGATCCTTCAAAATACGGGCAAATTGCTTTAACACAATGTCCCCGGCAGCATGGCCGTGGTTGTCGTTAAAGCTCTTGAACTTGTCCAGGTCAAACAGCATCACCGTCAGAGGCGTACGATGTGTATGTGCCTCTTCAATGTCGCCGTCCAACTGATCCATTACCTGACGTCGGTTGGCCAGCCCGGTAAGGGGGTCACGTGTAGCCTGCCGGTACAGGATCAGCAACATGCTGAGCTGGTTCACAGAAGCCCAACCGGCAATCAGCCCCAGCACCGCCAGCAGCCACAGATCGTTGAGCCCCGGCACCAGTCCGAACTTACCGGTCCAGAGCTGGGTTACCAGTTCCACTAACAGCACAAAGATGGCAAACCCGGCCACCTCGAACATGGTCAGCGGGAATATCGCCAGCATGGTCATGATCATGAAGGGGAAAAAGGCGTATCCGGCCAAGACCTCAGACGCAAACCCTTGCTGCAGCAGCACCATATTGCTCCAGGTCTGAAACACCGTCAGTACAAGTACCAGCAGTAAAAGACGAATGAGCGATATTTCGAGTCTATATGGATGAGAGAACCAGAGGCCCAACAGAAGGCAGCACGCGCTGGCAGCAAGACGGCCATAGGCGATGGTGCTACTGACCGCTTCAGGCAGGAGCAGCCAGTCGATCAAAATCCAGCCGCTTTGCAGCACCATTAACATCCAGGCGATCAGCCTTACACGCGTGAACAGATGATGACTGCGTGTGTGGTTGAAGTAGCGCGAGTGTCGGCCCGCTCTCAGCAGATCATTCATGACTTCGAACATACCTCGCCTCGGTAACTGTCGGTTACAGGATACGCCAGACTAGCGGAAGCTGTCACAGGTCATATTGATCTGGGGCAGCCGGGCTCCACAATGTCGACAGAGTGTAATACCATGCCTGAAGTAACTTCGATCAGCGAGGATTTCGAGCGTGAATACCAACAACGAACGCCGCCGCTTTACCCGCATCCCCTTTGACGCCGAGTGTGAACTGCACAGCGACAAGGGTTCGGCCGTGGTGCAGCTGGTCGACATCTCCCTTCGTGGCGCGCTGGTAGAATCAAGCCACCCTCTTCCTGTCGGCATGAATGACCACGTCAAGCTGCATCTGTATCTTGCCAATGACATCCTGATCGAAATTCCGGCCATACTCACCCACTCTCAGCCCCCCCAATACGGTTTCACCGCCGGCGAGATGGAGATCGACAGCATCACCCACCTTCGCCGCCTGGTTGAATTGAACCTGGGGGACGAAGCACTGCTGGAACGTGAGCTGGAACAGCTGCTGTCGGATGACGAGGACGCTCAGGCCTGATCAGATCGCATCCAGCGCTTCCGACAGGGTTTTGACTCCCACCACTTCCATACCACTGAGCGGCTCACGCGGCACATTCGCCAACGGCACGATTGCTCGCTTGAAACCATGCTTGGCCGCTTCACGAATTCGCTCCTGACCATTGGGCACAGGCCGAATCTCGCCGGACAGCCCCACTTCACCAAACACCATCAACTCCTGTGACAGCGGCCGATCACGGAAACTGGACACAATCGCCAGCAACAGCGCCAGGTCAGCACTGGTCTCCAGCACTTTGACCCCACCCACCACATTGACGAATACATCCTGATCGCCGGTCATCAAACCACCATGCCGGTTGAGCACCGCCAGCAACATCGCCAGCCGGTTCTGCTCAAGGCCTACCGCTACACGGCGCGGGTTGGACAGGTGCGAAGTATCCACCAGCGCCTGCAGCTCTACCAGGAGCGGGCGAGTTCCTTCCCACACCACCATCACCACACTGCCGGGACTGGGCTCGCTGCCACGGCTAAGAAAAATGGAACTGGGGTTTTTCACTTCCTTGAGACCGTTTTCCAGCATGGCGAACACGCCCAGCTCGTTGACGGCGCCGAAACGGTTCTTGTGGCTGCGAAGCGTACGGAAGCGGCTATCGGATGAGCCCTCCAGCTGCAACGAACAGTCGATCATGTGCTCCAGTACCTTGGGGCCAGCCAGCGAGCCGTCTTTGGTCACATGACCGACCAGGAACAGTACGGTACCGGTTTGCTTAGCGTAGCGGGTCAGAAACGCAGCGCTTTCGCGTACCTGTGATACCGAGCCCGGTGCCGACTGTACATCGGTCACATGCATCACCTGAATGGAGTCGATCACCATCACCTTTGGCTGCAATTCATTGGCCAGGTCACAGATGGTTTCTACCGAGGTTTCCGACAGCATCTGCAGCTGGTCTGCTTTCAACCCGAGTCGTGCCGCGCGCATCGCCACCTGTTGCAACGACTCCTCACCGGTGATGTACAGCGCGGGCATCTGCGCCACCAGATGGCACATGGTCTGCAGCAGCAGGGTACTCTTGCCCGCACCGGGGTGGCCCCCGATCAACACTGCCGAGCCCGGCACCAGGCCACCCCCCAGCACCCGATCCAGTTCACTGCTGCCACTGGAAAAACGCGGCATCTCTTCCAGCGCCACCTCACTGAGGCTGACCACCTTTTTCTGCTTGCCGGCGCCTCCGGCATACCCCTCAAACCGATTGCTGCGGGCACCACCGGCATCAGAGCCCAAACGCACTTCCGTAATGGTGTTCCAGGCCCCGCAGGCGTTGCACTGCCCCTGCCACTTGCGGTAGTCGGCGCCGCAATCATTGCAGACAAAGGCGGTTTTCGGTTTGGCCATCGGGGTGTCTCCTGAAGCGTTAGGGTTTACACTGAGCATCTGTTCACGTGGACTCGATTGTAGCAAGCGGCGGTGTCTCGGGTCAGCCTCGGTCCCCGGACACCACCGCCGGATCAAAACAACAAGGAATCAATCCCAATGAAACTGGAAACACTCGCTCTGCATGCAGGTTATGAGACTGACCCGACCACCAAGTCAGCTGCCGTACCCATCTACCAGACCACCTCCTATGCATTCGATGATGCCCAGCACGGTGCAGACCTGTTCGACCTTAAGGTGCCAGGTAACATCTACACCCGCATCATGAACCCCACCAACGATGTGCTGGAAAAGCGTGTCGCTGCACTGGAAGGCGGAATCGCGGGGCTGGCTGTTGCATCCGGCATGGCGGCCATCACCTACACGGTGCAGACGCTGGCCGAAGTGGGTGACAACATCGTATCGACCAGCGAACTGTACGGCGGCACCTACAACCTGTTCGCGCACACACTGCCGCGTCAAGGTATCGAAGTGCGCTTCGTCAACAAGGATGATTTCGACGGACTGGAAAGCAAGATCGATGCCCGCACCAAGGCGATCTACTGCGAATCGGTCGGCAACCCTTCCGGCGGCATCGCCGACATCGAAAAGATGGCCGAAATCGCTCACCGTCACGGTGTACCGCTGGTGGTGGACAACACCGTCCCCAGCCCGTCACTGTGGCGCCCAATTGAACAGGGTGCCGACATCATCGTGACCGCGGCCACCAAATATATCGGTGGCCACGGTACCACCATCGGCGGCGTGATTGTCGATTCCGGCAAATTCCCCTGGGCCGAGAACAAGGAACGCTTCCCGCTGCTGAACCAGCCGGATGTGTCCTACCATGGCGTGGTCTACACCGAAGCATTCGGCCCGGCTGCCTTTATCGGCCGCGCTCGCGTAGTACCGCTGCGCAACATGGGCGCGGCGCTGTCACCGATGAACGCCTTTATGCTGCTGCAGGGTCTGGAAACCCTTTCCCTGCGCATGGAGCGCATCTGTGAGAACACACAGAAGGTGGCCGAATACCTTGAGAACCATCCAGACGTCACTTGGGTGAACTATGCTGGCCTGCCCAGCCACAAGGATTACGCCCTGGCGCAGAAATACATGGGCGGCAAGGCATCCGGTATTCTCAGCTTTGGTCTCAACTCTGGCCGCGAAGGCACGCGCAAGTTCTATGACGCGCTGCAGATTTTCCTGCGCCTGGTGAACATCGGTGACTGCAAGTCGCTGGCCTCCATTCCGGCCGAGACTACGCACCGCCAGCTAAATGACGAGGAACTGAAATCCGCCGGCGTTTCACCGGAAATGGTGCGCCTGTCGATCGGCATCGAGCACGTTGATGACCTGATCGCCGACCTGGATCAGGCACTGGCTCAGGCCCACAACTGATCTGACACTCTGAACCGGACAGCCGGCGCACACGTAACAGTCGAAAACGGAGAACAAAATGAAACGTTTACTGACAACCCTGTGTGCCCTGCTGTTCGGACATTCCGCTTCGGCTTCAGAGCCCAACACCGATGCGCTCTATCACCACCAACTTAAACGACTGCATTCAGCCGAAGTAGTCGACCTGCGCGAACGCTTTGCCGGAAAACCCATGCTGGTGATCAACACTGCCAGTTTCTGCGGCTTTACCGGCCAGTTTGAAGGACTGGAAGCGCTGCATCAGCGCTACAAGGATCAGGGATTGATGGTGGTTGGCTTTCCGTCGGATGATTTCAATCAGGAAGCCAAAAGCGAGGAAAAAAGCGCCGAGGTCTGTTTCGTCAACTTCGGCGTGACCTTCGACATGTTCAGCCCGATTCACGTCAAGGGCGACAATGCTCACCCCATCTTTCGTGAAATTGCCCGCCAGAGTGGCACCCCGCCGCGCTGGAACTTCTACAAGTACGTGATCGATCGTGATGGAAAGGTTACGGCGGCGTTCTCCAGCATGACATCACCGAGCAGCGATAAGCTTAGAAAGGCGATTGAAGCTGTGCTGTAAGGCCGGTACCTGCATGCCCATTTACGAAATGACCACTTGATATAGTCACATATTGTTTCTATGCTGCAGCAAAAAGCCCTTCAATAACGGTTATCCCTATGCAGCACGAAGCCACCAAATCCGAATTCAAGGCCAAGGCACTTGAGTTCTTTCGCCAAGTGGAATCCTCTGGAGAAGTACTGGTCATTACCGACCGCGGTCACCCCACGATAGAAGTGCGACGTTTCCGCTCGGACAAACGCACGCCACTGGAAAAACTGCGCGGCAGTATCGTCGAATATCATGACCCCGAAGAACCCATTGCCAGTGACGACTGGGAACTGTTGTCATGATTGTGCTCGACACCCACGTTTTGATCTGGTGGGTCAGTGGAGATCAGCGGCTGTCAGAAACTGCCAAAACAGCCATCGAGCAGGAATTGAAGCACAGTGACGGGCTTGTTGTGGTGTCCGCCATATCGGCGTGGGAAATAGCCATGCTGGTTTCGCTGGATCGTCTGGTACTGACCATGAGTGTGGATGACTGGCTGGCGACGGCGCAAGAAATTGACGGCCTGCGCTTTGAGCCGATTGATATTGCGGTCAGCATAGAGTCAACGCGTTTGCCCGGAGCATTTCACAAGGATCCGGCCGATCGCATGATTGTGGCCCTGGCACGTCACCTGAATGCTCCACTGGTGACCGCCGATGGCAAGATTCAGGCGTACAAACACGTGGCTACGATTTGGTAGTGCTCCCCATGGATCCCGCTGAACAAATTTCCCATAATGTCGGCTCTCTGTTTCCAACCGCACAGGATTCCGTGTGAGCCTCGACTTTGCCACTCTGTCACAACTGCGCAGAACCCACCCCGGCTGGCGGCTGCTGGTGGCCGACCATGCCCCGCTGGTGGTCAGCTTTCTGCAGCAGACGTTTATCGAACCCAATGTGCGGGTGATGGCGCAACCCGAGCTGGAATCCCGGCTTGAAGACCTGCTGTTCCAGCTGCGTGAGCGCGAAGGCGACAAGCTGTTTCCGCGTAGCGCCCGAGAATATCTGGATGACTGGGCGCAGCACGACAAGGGCTGGCTGCGCAAGTTCTACCCGCCGGCGTCCGATGAGGCCCACTTTGACCTGACCCCCGCCACCGAAAAAGCGATCGCCTGGCTGGAATCACTGACCCAGCGCGAATTCGTCGGCACCGAATCGCGCCTGTTGACCGTGTTCGAGCTGCTGCGACAGATGATATCGGGCACTGAGGCCGATCCGGATACCCGCATCCGTGAGTTGCAGGCGCAGCGAGACGAGATCGACCGCGAGATCGAACGAGTGCAGGCCGGTGATTTCAAACTCTTGGATGACACCGCCCTGCGCGACCGCTTCCAACAGGTCAGCAGTACCGCACGTGAACTGCTCAGCGACTTCCGCGAAGTGGAGCAGAATTTCCGTCAGCTGGATCTTCAGGTGCGTGAGCAGATCGCCACCTGGGAGGGGCGCAAGGGGGAGCTGCTGTCTCGCATTTTCGGCGAACGTGACGCCATCTCCGATTCAGACCAGGGGCGCAGCTTCCGTGCCTTCTGGGACTTCCTCATGTCACCGGCCAGTCAGGACGAACTGACCGAACTGCTGGAAAAAGTGTTCGAACTCGACGCCGTGAGCAGTTTCGAGCAGGACCGGCGGCTCAAGCGCATCCACTATGACTGGCTGGATGCCGGTGAGCACACCCAGCGCACCGTGGCACGGCTATCACAGCAGCTGCGGCGCTATCTGGATGACCAGGCCTATCTTGAGAACAAGCGCATCATGCAGATGCTGGATGGGATCTCGGCCCGCGCCATGGCGGTGCGCGAGCAGATGCCGACAGGGGATTTCTTCAGTATCGAGATGCCAAGCGCCGACATCCAGCTGCCGATGGAGCGTCCG
The DNA here is from genome assembly GCF_040547585.1 of Marinobacterium sp. MBR-111. Classification (NCBI taxonomy): domain Bacteria; kingdom Pseudomonadati; phylum Pseudomonadota; class Gammaproteobacteria; order Oceanospirillales; family Oceanospirillaceae; genus Marinobacterium; species Marinobacterium sp. MBR-111. The sequence continues at coordinate 58,610 of NZ_JBEPQA010000003.1, read as the reverse complement.
CTGCACAACCTGCCGCTCAAACCGATGCTGGATACCGAGATCGAAGTGGCCGACAGCAGCGAGATCAGCACCGAGGCGCTCTACAACCAGATCAATATCGACAAGCAACGCCTCAAGGCACAGATCCGCCAGTGCCTGCAAACCCAGCAGCAGGTCAGCCTTACCGATGTGATTGGGCAGCATCCGCTGCAGCACGGTCTGGCCGAGCTGGTGGCCTACCTGTCCATTGCCGGCAGTGACCGTCATGCCCTGTTCGATGACAGCCATCAGGACCGGATCCGTTGGCAGGACGAAGATGGACTCTGGCGTCAGGCGCAACTCCCCCGCATCATTTTCATCAGGCCTTGAGTAGAGAATTAAAGCGATGACCGACACCGAACCGAACAACGCACTCTCCCTGGTACTGATCAACCTGCTCAAGGGGGTGCTGTATCAGGAGCAGGACCCCAAAACCTGGCAGCAGCTGATGAACCTGCAGGCGCAGGTCCGCGATTACGTCAGCGTACTGGGGCTGGAGCTGATGCTGGATGAGGCCGAAGGCTTTGCCTGGTTGCGCACCCGCAACACCGATGAGGGCGATGCCGAACTGCCTCGGCTGGTCGGCAGGCGCCAGCTGTCCTATCCGGTCAGCCTGCTGATCGCCCTGCTGCGGCGCAAGCTGGCCGAATTTGACGCCGGTGGCGGCGATACCCGTCTGATTCTGTCACGCGATGAGATTGTTGAGCTGATGCGAACCTTCATGCCGCCCGGCTCTACCGAAACCCGTCTGGTGGATCAGATCGATGCACACCTGAACAAGGTGATCGACCTGGGCTTCGCTCGCCGCCTGCGCGGGCAGGAACAGATGATCGAAGTACGCCGTATCATCAAGGCCTTTGTCGATGCCCAATGGCTGGAAGATTTTGACCAGCGTCTACAGGCCTATCAGCAACACATCAGCCCTGACGCAGAGGAGACCCCCTGATGCAGGAACAACTGCTCGATTTTGCCGCCAGTGACGAACTGGCCGGTTTCCGTCTGCATCAGCTGGAGGTCTACAACTGGGGTACCTTTGACAAGCATGTCTGGTCGCTTGCGCCCGGTGGCCACAACAGTCTGCTCACCGGCGATATCGGCTCCGGAAAATCCACCCTGGTGGATGCGGTCACCACCCTGCTGGTCCCCGCGCAAAAAATCGCCTACAACAAGGCCGCCGGTGCCGACAGCAAGGAACGTACCTTGCGCTCCTATGTGCTGGGCTACTACAAGTCCGAACGCAACGACAGCGGTCACAGCGCCAAACCGGTGGCACTGCGCGATCACAACAGTTTCTCCGTTATCCTCGGTCACTTCCGCAATGAAGGCTATGATCAGGACGTGACCCTGGCGCAGGTGTTCTGGTGCCGTGATACCGGCAGTCAACCGCAGCGCTTCTATATAGTGGCCGACAAGGTGATGAGCATCGCCGCCGATTTCTCGGGCTTTGGCAGCGACATCAACCAGCTGCGCAAACGCCTGCGCAACCAGTCTGCCGTCGAAGGGCCGTTTGATGCCTTTCCCGCCTATGAAGCTGCCTTTCGCCGCCGTTTCGGCATCGAGAACGCTCAGGCGATGGAGCTGTTTCATCAGACGGTATCGATGAAATCCGTCGGCAATCTCACCGACTTTGTGCGCGAGCACATGCTGGAAGCCTTTGATGTTCAGGCCCGCATCGATGCCCTGATCGGCCATTTTGAAGACCTCAACCGTGCCCACGAAGCCGTGCTCAAGGCGCGGGATCAGGTGGAGCGCCTGTCGCCGCTGATCGAGGACTGCGACCGTTATCACCGCGTCAGCGATCAGGCGCGCCACTGGCGCGAGTGCCGCGACAGCCTGCAACCCTATTTCGCTGCGCTCAAGGCCGAGCTGATCGAAAAGCGCTTGAGTAACCTTGATGCGGACGCGCAGCGCCTCGATGCCCGTATCACTCAGCAGACTCAGCAGCTGCAACAGCAGCGCGGTGAACGTGACCAGTTGAAGAACGCCATTGCCGCCAATGGCGGTGATCGACTGGAGCGGCTCAAGGCCGAACTTAACGAGCGCAATCAGGAACTGAGCAAGCGCCGCAACCGCGCCGAGCGCTACGCCCTGCTGGCCGAGCCACTGGGTCTGCCCACCACACCGGACCTGGACAGCTTTATCGCCAGTCGCCGACAGGCACAGCAACAGCGCAACGAGATCGATCAGCAGGAAGCCCAGTTGCAGAACGACCGCACCGATCAGGCCGTCGAACTGCAGCAGCTCAAACAGAGCCATCAGGCCCTGAGTGAAGAGATAGCCTCTCTGAAGCAACGGCGCAGCAATATCGACTCGCGCCAGATTGAGATCCGACGTCTGTTATGCGAATCCCTGGGCGTGGACGAGCACGAGATGCCCTTTGCTGGTGAGCTGATCCAGGTACGGGAATCCGAACAACAGTGGGAAGGAGTCGCCGAGCGTCTGCTGCACAATTTCGGCCTGTCGCTGCTGGTGCCCGAGCATCTTTATCCACAGGTGGCCGAATGGGTCGACCGGACCCGTCTGCGCGGACGGCTGGTGTACTACCGTGTCCGTACCGACCGCACCCTGGCACCGGCTGCGCCCCTGCCGGACTCCCTCGCCGACAAACTGGAGATCAAGCCCGACAGCGAGTTTTACTCTTGGCTGGAACAGGAACTGAGCAAGCGTTTCGACCATATCTGCTGTGAGTCGCTGGATCGCTTTCGTCGTGAGCACAAGGCCGTCACCCTGGCCGGGCAGATCAAGGCCGGTGGCCAGCGTCACGAGAAGGACGACCGCCACCGTCTGGATGATCGCAGCCGCTATGTACTGGGCTGGAGCAACGAAGCCAAGATCACCGCACTGGAGCAGCAGGCGGCTACGCTTGAGCGCAGCATGCAGGGCATCGCCGCTCGGCTGGCCGAGCTGGAACAGCAGCTGCGTGCGCTTGGCAATAACAAAACTCTGCTGGACAAGATTCAGGAATTTACCGATTTTGACGAGTTGAACTGGCAGCAGCTCGCCCGCCTGATTGAGGAGCTGAGTAGCGAGCTCAAGGCGCTGGAAGCCAGCTCAGACCAACTCAAAACCCTGACCGCCCAGCTCAACACCCTGGAAACCGCCATCAGCGAAACCGAATCGGCTCTCGACACCTTGAAGGCCGAGCTGACGACCAACAGAGTCAACCGCGAACAGGCACAGGCACTGCTCGACAGTTGCCGTGTGGTGCTGGAGCCCTTTGCTGCCGAGGTGCTGGCCGCCATTCGAGCCGAACTGGACCCGCTACGAACCGAGGCTTTGGGCGAACACCGGCTGACCGTGGAGGCCTGCGACAACCGCGAGCGTGACCTTCGCAATTGGCTGCAAGCCAAAATCGACAGCGAGGAGCGTCGCCTGAAAGACCTGGGTGAACGCATCGTCAAGGCGATGGAAAACTACCGCCACGCCTACCCTCTGGAGACTCAGGAAGTGGATGCCCGCATCGAGGCCGCCGACGAATACCGGCAGATGCTGACCCAGCTACAGGCCGACGACCTGCCCCGCTTTGCCGAACGCTTCAAGGCGCTGCTGAACGAGAATACCATCCGCGAAGTGGCCGGTTTCCAGTCCAAGCTGAAAAGCGAACGCCAGACCATTCAGGAGCGAATTGAGCGCATTAACCGCTCACTGGCCGATATCGAATACAACCCGGGGCGCTATATCCTGCTGGAGGCTCAGGCCAACCAGGATGCGGATATCCGCGACTTCCAGCAACAGCTGCGCGCCTGTACCGAAGGCAGCCTGACCGGATCGGAAGAGGAGCAGTACGCCGAGAACAAGTTCCTGCAGGTCAAGGCGATCATCGACCGTTTCCGCGGTCGTGAAGGGACCACCGAGCTGGACAAGCGCTGGACCCGCAAAGTCACCGATGTACGTAACTGGTTCCAGTTTGCCGCCTCCGAGCGCTGGCAGGAGGATAACAGCGAACACGAGCATTACACCGACTCCGGCGGCAAATCCGGTGGCCAGAAGGAAAAGCTGGCCTACACCGTGCTTGCCGCCAGCCTGGCCTATCAGTTCGGGCTGGAATGGGGGGCGGTGCGCTCGCGCAGCTTCCGCTTTGTGGTGATCGACGAAGCCTTCGGTCGCGGCTCAGACGAGTCGGCGCGCTACGGTCTGGAGCTGTTCCAGAAGCTCAACCTGCAGCTGCTGATCGTCACCCCACTGCAGAAGATCCATATCATCGAACCCTATGTGGCCAGCGTGGGCTTTGTCCACAACCCCGAAGGGCGCGACTCTCAGGTACGCAATCTCAGTATCGAAGAGTATCAGGCGGAGCGTGACGCACACACCTTATGAGCTGGACCGAACTGGACGAGATCAAGGCGCGGCTGAACAAGGCCTGGGCCAAGGGCAGGCTGCTAAGATCGCCTCTGGATAACGATGATGGCTGGCCCCTGCGCTACCCGCTGCGCCACCCGGCGGCAGGCGAGCTGGGCAGTCGTTTTGCCGAGGCGCAAACATGGGTGCAGCGCTGGTGTACTCATGAAGAAAAACACGACTTCCAGCTGGAGTGGCGTGATATCAATTCCCGCGACATCGGCCGCAACGAACTGCCGGTGGCAATACGGTTTGACTGCCCCGAAGATGCACAGGCGTTGATCGGCAAGCGCCGTGACGGGCGGGACTATACACAGCTGTGCGCGCAGATCACCACATCCTGCCCCGACCTGCTCGACTGGTGCGCGCGCAAGCCTCTGGCCGTACTGGAGCTTCAACCTGCCTGGCCCCGGCTGCTGAACGTTATCCACTGGCTCTGCCAACATCCCCGCCCAGGTGTGTATATCCGCCAGCTGGAACTGCCTGGCGTGGATACCAAGTTCATTGAGGCGCACAAAAAGGTGTTGAGCGAGCTGCTTGATGAGGTCCTGCCCGGCAAGCAGATCAACGAGGATGCCAGAGGCGTCAGTGGTTTCGAGCAGCGCTACGGCTTTCTCAACAAACCTGCACAGATCCGCTTTCGCCTACTCGACCCCAACCTCTATATCCAGGAGCTGAGCGACCTGCAGATCCCGGTAACGGACTTCGCCAGGCTGACATTGCCAGTTCAACAGATTGTGATCACTGAAAACGAGATCAACGGCCTCGCCCTGCCAAACATGCCCGGTGCAATGGTCATCTTCGGGCTAGGCTACGGTCTGGACAGTCTCAAACAAGCCAACTGGCTGGCCGACAAGACAATTCATTACTGGGGCGATCTCGATACTCACGGCTTTGCCATGCTGGATCAGTTGCGCAGCTACTTCCCGCAGACCCAGTCATTGCTGATGGACCGCGCCACTCTGCTGACTCACGAACCGCTGTGGGGTGAGGAGCCGAAACCAACCCGCAAGCGGCTGTCACGTCTGACTGATCACGAGCAGGCGTTGTATGAAGATCTGTGTCTGGACCGGCTGGCACCGGCCCTGCGACTGGAGCAGGAAAGGATCGGCTTTGAGCATGTGAAGGCGGCACTGGCGGGTTTAGGGGGTGGCACCTAGGCTCGCAGCCGGTTGATCACATCCTGAACAGGCTCAACGTCTTCCTGCTGAATCTGCCGTGTTCCAAGCGCAAGGATCTTGAGTAACGCCATCGTCTCTTGGGTTTGTTCATAGCTGCCGATCCCCTGAATCACGGCCTTGGCTTCACCATTCTGGGTAATCACCAACGGCTCTCCTTGATCTTCCAGCGTACGAACAACCTCCGCTGCATGCGCTTTAAGGTAGCTGATGGGCTTTATATGCGTTGAAAGTTTCATAACCACCTTCTAACAAGACCAAATATAGTACTTTATTAAGTCCATCAGTCAACTACACCCAGCGCCGCGTCCCACGGCAATAAACCTCATACTCATCACCAAACAGTTCCTGCAGCACTCGCTCTTCCGGCCGGATCTGAAAGCGGGTGATATAGACCACAAACCCTGCCAGCCAGAGCGGCGACAGCAGGTGTCCGAGTTGCAGCATCCATGCGGTCAGCAACAGCAGCAGCGCCAGATACATCGGGTTGCGGCTGAGCTTAAACACGCCGTAGGCTACCAGACAGCTGGTTTTTTCAGGGCAGTGCGGATGCACCGTAGTGCGCGCACGAAAGCAATGTAATACTGCCAAGGTACCCACCACACCTGCCAGCACCACCGGGACCAGGACCCAAGGCAGCGGTAGCCGAAACAGCACCCCACCCGGCCATAGCCAGGTACTCAGCCAACAGAGCCCAGCCGCGGCCAGCATTACTACCGGTGGCGGAACCAGCAGTTCAAGCGGGTGTTGTTTGCGCATGCTTTATTCCCTATTCGATACAGTGTGATTCGACCGCTGATCTCTGGCTTGCTCGCTCAAAAGAGATACCCCGCCATTACGGGCTATACCATAGGTCTCAAAATCCTGCGCCAGATAAAGCGTGCCGCTGTAATGGTGTGCCGCTTCTGCACGCAGCAGCTCGATCGACAGATCGCGTGGACGCCTGGGCCTGAGCAGATAACGTGGGCTGAAATGGGTCAGCAGCAGCGCCGGGATAGCGCGCGCCTCGGCGAAGCGTGCCACCCGGGCAGCACAGCTGTGCTGAGGATCTGGCCCCACCTGCTGCAGAACTTCTTCAGTATAGGTGGCTTCATGAACCAGCAACTGCACACCCTGGCAGGTCTTGTCTAAAAGTTCAGGCCGGTCGTTATCACCAGCCACCACCACCGCGCGTGCCGGGTGCGAGGCAATGCAGTATTCCCGCCCATCCAGCTCACGACCATCGGGTAACGTCACGTGCTCGCCCTGCTGCAAGCGGCCATACAACGGCGATGGCATCACCCTTTCTGTCTGCAGACGCTCGGTATCCAGCCGTACCGGGACATGAGCTTCCTGCAGCCGATAGGCCCAGCTCTCGGTACGATGGCTGAGTTCTGTCGCCATGATGCTGAAGCCACCCCGCTCCAGCTCCAATGTACGGGATACCTCAACAAACTCCAGCGGATAGTCGATGCGCAGCTCGGTATGCTCAATCACGGCCTGCAGATAACGCCAGACCACCGCCGGCCCCACCAGTGTCAGCGGCGCCGTACGCCCATTCAGCTGACAGGATGCCAGCAGCCCCGGCAAGCCGTAACAGTGATCGCCATGCACATGGGTGATCAGAACCGCCTGCAACTGCAGCGGTGACAGATGCGTTCGCAACAGCTGATGCTGGGTCGCCTCACCGCAGTCCACCAGCACCCACTGCCGCCCTCGCTCGGGCTGAATGGCGGTAGCACTGACATTGCGCTGTCGGGTGGGAGCCCCGGATGAGGTGCCAAGAAAGGTGAGTTGCATGGGTTACTCCCCTGCCAACCAACGCTCGATCCATTTGCGCACCGGTGAGCCCGCGCTGAACGCTTCGACTGCACCCATGCGGTAATGCTCGGTATAGGGCTTCAGGCCCGGGCCGAGCAAACGGTCATAGGGGCAGCTGTCTGTCGGATCAATATAGAGGATGGTCGCCGCGCCGTTACTACCGCTGTAAGCTTCAAGGCAAAACTGGATCACCGTTTCGCTGCTGCCGACCACCAGCACCAGATCATGTCGGGTCAATGAATTCATCAGGGTAAACAGGTCACGATAGACCGGCGCCACCTCACCGAAGAACACAACATTAGGCTTGAAGTGCGTAGGGTGAGCAACGTGATCAAACGCCTCATAGCCGATCGGTTGCACCTCATCTTCGGCCAGATTGACCAGCTCCAGCAGGTTGCCATGGATATGTACCACCTTCGAGCTGCCGGCACGTTCGTGCAAATCGTCCACGTTAGTGGTCATCAACGTCACCCGATCGCCGTAGCATTGCTGCAGTTCGGCAATCGCCTGATGCGCGGCGTTGGGTTCTAACCCTTGCAGCGCCGTGCGGCGGGCATTGTAGAATGCATGCACAAGGTCGTAATTTTGCTCGAAGGTGTCGATGTGACAGACATCCTCGATACGGTGATTGTGCCAAAGGCCATCCGGCCCGGTGCGAAAGGTAGGTACTCCGGACTCGGCGGAAACACCGGCACCGGTAAAAATGATCAACCGCTTGGACATTGTTACCTGCTTCATGACCCGTTAACGGTGTTCAGTACCTGACGCTCCAGCTCGGCTGCCAGTGCCGGTTCGAGCTGCAGCGCGGTTGCCAACTGGTTAAGCCAGGCACGTTCCATAGGGTTTTGTTCATCAATGATCGCGACACTGACCGCATAGATTTCACGCCGTGCCTGTGGCGAATCGGCACTGCGCGCCAGCGCATCGGCATCCAGCGGCGCATCAAACTGCTGCTGAATCCAGGCATGCAGCTCGTCATCCGGCCCCAGGCTTTCAATCTTGCTGGTCAACAAGGCGCGCTCGGCTGCATCAACATGGCCGTCTGCACGGGCGGCCATTATCATCGCCTGCAGAATTTCAAGCCCACGCCGTTCCTGATCCGGCCCCTGCAGCTGCTCAAGCGGCTGCCCTTCCGGCTGGTTGTTGGCTGAAGGACTCGCTGCCGATGCCGGCGACTGGGACTGATAGTTCTGATATGCCTTCCACGCCAGCACGCCGACCCCTGCCAGCGCACCATACTTCAGCGCCTTGCCACCCATCTTGCGACCACGCTTGGAACCCACCAGCAGCCCCAGCGCACCGCCACCGAGCAGGCTCTTCATATCGATCCCACCGGCACCACTGCCGCCAGAACCGCCCTTGAACTGCGAGGCCAGTTGGCTAACCATTCGGTTAACATCACCGCCCCCGGTAGAGCCGCCCTGACCACCGGAGGCCTGGTTCATCAGTTGCTTCAGAATTGACATGGCATTCATAGGCTTTTGCGCGAGAACCCCGTTTCGGTCTGGCCGTTGGCCTGAAGTACGGGGTGGGATAGCACGGGGTTGAGCCCCACCTGTTCTCGCTCCTCCCTTTTGGCTTGCTATCTTGGATTGGGGTTTGTAATGGTATGTGGATACACCGGTTGAGTGGGTTTGGCAACATACAACGTCAAAGCATTTCAGGACATATAGAATCGCTCGTTCGGGCAGTATATCAATAGCTCTGTTTTTTAAGCTGCCTTATACGGTAGCAAATACTGCTCAGTGGAAAGGGGGTCGCCCCGGTTTTGATCCCCGTGCCTACGGGGAACACGGCCAGCGTGAAGTCATGGTGATCTGGCCTGACGGTTGATCCCCGTGCCTACGGGGGAACACAGCACAAACAGCAGCGCTCCCAATACACCTGGCGGTTGATCCCCGTGCATACGGGGAACACATGTCGTTCTTACCAGTAGTAAGTGGAGCCAGCGGTTGATCCCCGTGCCTACGGGGAACACATCGAAAGAAATAGAGGAATTAACACCACCACACGGTTGATCCCCGTGCCTACGGGGAACACACGCGGCTTGAAAATATGTTCACGCAAGGCGGCGGTTGATCCCCGTGCCTACGGGGAACACTGAATAAACAGTGCGCCCCTGTTCAATGAATTCGGTTGATCCCCGTGCCTACGGGGAACACAGATTTGAATATTTCCTCAATGATTAATTCCGCGGTTGATCCCCGTGCCTACGGGGAACACTTGCCGCGCACCTGCTTGCTGGGGATTTCGACCGGTTGATCCCCGTGCCTACGGGGAACACGGGACGTTAGGGTGGTATGCCCCATCACTGTCCGGTTGATCCCCGTGCCTACGGGGAACACTCCCCCCGAACGTGAATGCGCTGGGCGGTAAACGGTTGATCCCCGTGCCTACGGGGAACACTTCGGCAAAAAGACCTGCCAGAGCATGACCACCGGTTGATCCCCGTGCCTACGGGGAACACGCAGCAGTCGCAGAGCTCCCAATATTGAACCGCGGTTGATCCCCGTGCCTACGGGGAACACTCTTCAATACCGTAAATGCCGTCGCCTTCGGGCGGTTGATCCCCGTGCCTACGGGGAACACTCACGCTCTCTTTTGGCTGAGCTCAGCCGCGGCGGTTGATCCCCGTGCCTACGGGGAACACCCTTGATAGTCAGAACCGGCGCTTCACCGGTGCGGTTGATCCCCGTGCCTACGGGGAACACGCAGCGGACGGCAGCAACTTCGATATCGAGAACGGTTGATCCCCGTGCCTACGGGGAACACGGGAAGGGCTGGACCGCGAGATCGCCAAGGCGCGGTTGATCCCCGTGCCTACGGGGAACACAAACACAAGCAGTAGCTGATTACGCCAGGACCCGGTTGATCCCCGTGCCTACGGGGAACACCTGTAGATAGATGCGTTCATCCATTCCGGGAGCGGTTGATCCCCGTGCCTACGGGGAACACTCAACGAGCAAATGAGCTGCAGAAATGACAGCCGGTTGATCCCCGTGCCTACGGGGAACACCACTCTAAAAACATCAAAAATACTCAATCAGACGGTTGATCCCCGTGCCTACGGGGAACACATCAAACCGGGCCTCTAACTGGCTAAGAACATCGGTTGATCCCCGTGCCTACGGGGAACACGCTTCAACCTTGGCGATCGAGGCTGCGGCCGGCGGTTGATCCCCGTGCCTACGGGGAACACGTCTGCTTTGTAACAATTCCTGAACGTGGTAGCGGTTGATCCCCGTGCCTACGGGGAACACCTATAAAGGATTCTCGTTTAAACAAATTATTACGGTTGATCCCCGTGCCTACGGGGAACACGTCTGCTTTGTAACAAGGGCTTAACGTGATAGCGGTTGATCCCCGTGCCTACGGGGAACACTAAAGTAACGGTTTATTCTATGGTTTCGATAACGGTTGATCCCCGTGCCTACGGGGAACACGCAGGGTGCCGAGCAGGCGGTACTGGTTGAGGGCGGTTGATCCCCGTGCCTACGGGGAACACAGAACGGCGGGCTCGCTATCCGTCTCGATTTGCGGTTGATCCCCGTGCCTACGGGGAACACTCCCCGGTTACATCCTCACCAAGCCCGGCCTGCGGTTGATCCCCGTGCCTACGGGGAACACACATGGATACAAGAACTCTTTGCTCAGGCTCTCGGTTGATCCCCGTGCCTACGGGGAACACTCCTGTTTTTTGGTTTATGGAGCTTGCCTTACCGGTTGATCCCCGTGCCTACGGGGAACACCTGCTTTTACAGATACCCAGCTCTGCAATACCCGGTTGATCCCCGTGCCTACGGGGAACACATTTGTGATTGGACAAAGTACAAATAAACCGGCGGTTGATCCCCGTGCCTACGGGGAACACCTGGAATACGCGGCCCTTGATGAGCTCAAAACCGGTTGATCCCCGTGCCTACGGGGAACACCGTTGAATATGATAGTGACGCCCGACCAAATCCCGGTTGATCCCCGTGCCTACGGGGAACACCTCCCAGTCTTCAATGTAGCGGTCGCGGCTTTCGGTTGATCCCCGTGCCTACGGGGAACACGGGTGCGCGACTTCCTACTGCGCAAAGCACACCGGTTGATCCCCGTGCCTACGGGGAACACGCATTCGGCGGCAGTGCGGTATGGCTTTTGGCCCGGTTGATCCCCGTGCCTACGGGGAACACACACCTCTCGCGAGGATGTCATAAACATTAGACGGTTGATCCCCGTGCCTACGGGGAACACCGGCCTGCTAATCGCCATCACCGCGGCTAACGCGGTTGATCCCCGTGCCTACGGGGAACACCAACGGGCACCACACGCAACCTGTAAGCAATGCGGTTGATCCCCGTGCCTACGGGGAACACCCGACCCCTGTGCCTCCGTTCACTGGCTGCACCGGTTGATCCCCGTGCCTACGGGGAACACTGGAGTATCTCAGCGTTAAGGCTGATTCCACGCGGTTGATCCCCGTGCCTACGGGGAACACCTAATAGGGGGGTAAAGTCTCTAAACCGTCAGCGGTTGATCCCCGTGCCTACGGGGAACACATCGTACAGTTCAGACCAGTTATCCGGGGTCACGGTTGATCCCCGTGCCTACGGGGAACACGCCACAATGTCTGATCGCAGGAGTTGAGAGCGCGGTTGATCCCCGTGCCTACGGGGAACACGATCCCCAATGCTCAATGAAGAGCATGAAAAACGGTTGATCCCCGTGCCTACGGGGAACACTTTTGCAATCAGACGGCGAATACCGGTAGGAGCGGTTGATCCCCGTGCCTACGGGGAACACGCTTCAACCTTGGCGATCGAGGCTGCGGCCGGCGGTTGATCCCCGTGCCTACGGGGAACACGTAGTAGCTCAGCTGCATCGTGTATTTCGTCACGGTTGATCCCCGTGCCTACGGGGAACACGTTCATTCGCGGCGAAGAAGTCCTACGGGTTCCGGTTGATCCCCGTGCCTACGGGGAACACCCTACAAGGAAGGGGAGGCATTGGCGCGGGAGCGGTTGATCCCCGTGCCTACGGGGAACACCAGCAGTCCCATTCCTTGAGCGCATTAAATGCCGGTTGATCCCCGTGCCTACGGGGAACACGCTCCTGTCGAATGTCGTCACGACTGCACCTCCGGTTGATCCCCGTGCCTACGGGGAACACGTTTATATCCAAAGGTCAACCCTGAGCTGATCCGGTTGATCCCCGTGCCTACGGGGAACACGTTAACTTTATTTTATCGTCCGCGGTTACACGCGGTTGATCCCCGTGCCTACGGGGAACACTCAACCACTATGGGACCGCAGGCCCGCACATGCGGTTGATCCCCGTGCCTACGGGGAACACGGTGCCCTGGTGCTGTTCAAGCTGTTCAAGCGCGGTTGATCCCCGTGCCTACGGGGAACACGCTATCGTGGCTCAGTTACCGTGTTCGGCTCGCGGTTGATCCCCGTGCCTACGGGGAACACCTTGTCTCAGTTTCTCCAGGTCGTCAGTCATGCGGTTGATCCCCGTGCCTACGGGGAACACGTACTGAGGGTATATTTTTGCCAGCTCTTCTGCGGTTGATCCCCGTGCCTACGGGGAACACTGATTCAAGGCTGTTCATGCATCTATATCCCGCGGTTGATCCCCGTGCCTACGGGGAACACGGAGCCTCAAAGAGAAAGGAGCCCGAAGGCCCCGGTTGATCCCCGTGCCTACGGGGAACACCGCCAACTCGTAGTACCGGCAAAGGACCACGGCGGTTGATCCCCGTGCCTACGGGGAACACTGTAAATCATATTTTTTCAGATCACGGTCGCGCGGTTGATCCCCGTGCCTACGGGGAACACACATTGATTGGATTTTTTAATGGTTGAGCGTGCGGTTGATCCCCGTGCCTACGGGGAACACGGGCACACCCAGTCATCCGGCACCCATACCCGCGGTTGATCCCCGTGCCTACGGGGAACACCAAAGCTTTTGGGTTATCTGTACAGAATTTAGCGGTTGATCCCCGTGCCTACGGGGAACACTTTTTACAGGGTTTTTTCTTTTATAGCCCCTCCGGTTGATCCCCGTGCCTACGGGGAACACTTAAGGCTTTGAGAGCTACGCTGCACCAGAGCCGGTTGATCCCCGTGCCTACGGGGAACACTGTTCTGTATGCCATCCGGTGATCTTTTAGACCTGGTTGATCCCCGTGCCTACGGGGAACACCGATCATCATTGCAGAGCAACCCGATCATCCGCGGTTGATCCCCGTGCCTACGGGGAACACTAGATAAGACAGGATGATATGCATGAATCCCCCGGTTGATCCCCGTGCCTACGGGGAACACTCGAGTATCTGCAACCGCTCTGGGCGTATGGTCGGTTGATCCCCGTGCCTACGGGGAACACCTCTAAAAACATCACAAATACTCTGAATCAGGCGGTTGATCCCCGTGCCTACGGGGAACACTTTCCAGTGGACTCTGGGTCATGGGTAAATTCCGGTTGATCCCCGTGCCTACGGGGAACACTCACCAATGTGTCACCGGAGCCAATTTTACCGCGGTTGATCCCCGTGCCTACGGGGAACACTTATCGTAAAGGGGGCGCATATCAGGTTGTCTCGGTTGATCCCCGTGCCTACGGGGAACACTTTGGCGTTGTCACTGCTTTGTTTATTGCTGGCGGTTGATCCCCGTGCCTACGGGGAACACAACAATCGCATGAGGTCATATACCGTTAGAAACGGTTGATCCCCGTGCCTACGGGGAACACTTCGTACAGTTCAGACCAGTTATCCGGGGTCACGGTTGATCCCCGTGCCTACGGGGAACACTATTTGATAGATGTCCTCTCGGTATCCCTATCCGGTTGATCCCCGTGCCTACGGGGAACACCTCAGGCGGCTGCCCGATAATGAAGAACGTCCCCGGTTGATCCCCGTGCCTACGGGGAACACTCACCATGCTCACGCGCCCAGTGCTGAAACACCGGTTGATCCCCGTGCCTACGGGGAACACATTGAAATCCGTTTGACTCATGCGGCCTCCCGCGGTTGATCCCCGTGCCTACGGGGAACACGGTTGTCTCACGTACCCACAGCAGATCGCCAACGGTTGATCCCCGTGCCTACGGGGAACACAATGCCGTCAGACCGAGTAAACGTGGTTTTCTCGGTTGATCCCCGTGCCTACGGGGAACACATCGCTATGTTCAGGGTTACTCTGACGTGATTCGGTTGATCCCCGTGCCTACGGGGAACACCAGACATCAAACCCGGCATCGCCGAACTCAGCCGGTTGATCCCCGTGCCTACGGGGAACACGTATACAAAGAGCAGTACGAGCGCGAAAAGACGCGGTTGATCCCCGTGCCTACGGGGAACACACTTCGCGAGCCTTGGCCCACTTCTCGGCCGCCGGTTGATCCCCGTGCCTACGGGGAACACAGCTTTTTCACCACACCATCCCACAGCAGCGACGGTTGATCCCCGTGCCTACGGGGAACACCTATAGAGTAAGTCCTATCCGGATAATAAGCACGGTTGATCCCCGTGCCTACGGGGAACACCCGTTGATTGTGACGCCCTGATCCTCGGCAGACGGTTGATCCCCGTGCCTACGGGGAACACATATGGGCCGGGTCGCTGCTGTTTTGCGTTCCCGGTTGATCCCCGTGCCTACGGGGAACACGCCTTGGTAAACTTCGGTGGTGGACCAGTTTACGGTTGATCCCCGTGCCTACGGGGAACACGACCCCCTTCATTACGCGCAAGCTGGAACTTTCGGTTGATCCCCGTGCCTACGGGGAACACAGCATCTGGATGGTGAAGGTTGCGTCTTGTGGCGGTTGATCCCCGTGCCTACGGGGAACACATCTTCGAGATCTGCGCCTGGCGATTGCCAGCCGGTTGATCCCCGTGCCTACGGGGAACACCTGACAGAAGCCGAGCGCGAGCTGTGGCTTACCGGTTGATCCCCGTGCCTACGGGGAACACGTGATAGAGCCGCCATTGATCACGCCGTCCGGCGGTTGATCCCCGTGCCTACGGGGAACACTTGAGTCGACCAGAGCCATCAAGCGCTGGGATCGGTTGATCCCCGTGCCTACGGGGAACACAATGCCATGATCAGTTGCCGGCTTTCTTCTGCCGGTTGATCCCCGTGCCTACGGGGAACACGCTGATCTGAACGGCTCGCTGTTCGACTGTGCCGGTTGATCCCCGTGCCTACGGGGAACACGCTATATGTCAGATTGATCCTGATAATGTTCCTCGGTTGATCCCCGTGCCTACGGGGAACACTCTTTGGTTATCGCCGATCTTTCGATCTTGTGCGGTTGATCCCCGTGCCTACGGGGAACACCCCTGAGCCTGTCACTCGGTGGGAACCTGTCCCGGTTGATCCCCGTGCCTACGGGGAACACCAATACATGATACATAACATGTATTAAAAACCCGGTTGATCCCCGTGCCTACGGGGAACACAGGGGCGCGCTGTTTATGCAGATATTGATGGCCGGTTGATCCCCGTGCCTACGGGGAACACTTAAGGTTTTCAACACTGGCGAGGTATGCAGCCGGTTGATCCCCGTGCCTACGGGGAACACACTTCAGGCCTTATCCCTGCCAGCTTTGCAGCCGGTTGATCCCCGTGCCTACGGGGAACACTCATCAAATACCGTGAATCAGTCGGCGATCCACGGTTGATCCCCGTGCCTACGGGGAACACACCCCCACGAGAGCCGACATAGAACGTGCATCCGGTTGATCCCCGTGCCTACGGGGAACACGCCCAAGGGAGCACGCTCAACCCATTTTTTTGCGGTTGATCCCCGTGCCTACGGGGAACACACTTAATGGATGTGATTGTTTTAAAAGGCTTTTCTCGCCGTTTAAAATTCCACCAAGTTTTTGAACTATATCCCTGGTTGTTAAAGAACGCTAACTTATTGTTTTTCAAAAGGCAGAAATGAGACTAGCCTGAGTCCATCATGATCCACCGGCACACGCCGGTTAGTACCATAAGTTTGGAACTCAAAACCAGACTCGGTATTAGTCGCCCAAGCCATCACGACATTGCCTTCTTCCGCCAATGCATTGACCTGTTCCCAAATCATTTCTCGGATACGGCGAGAGACATCACCGATGTATACTCCCGCTCGTACTTCCAACAACCAGATAGCCAAGCGGCCTCGCAGCCTGGGCGGTACATTTTCAGTTACCACCATCAGCATGCTCATGAATGGCTCCTGTGGCCTATATCACCTGTGGGCGCTGGCTCAGAGATTGCAGGGGGCTGACTGTCTTCCGGCGGCTCGGGCGGTTGGATATCACCCGCCGCCAACACCTCTTCAATCAACGGTATCAAACGATCCAGCACCTTATTACTGCGGAAAATATCGCGACACGCCAAGCGCGCGGCGCGATCAGGTTCCTTGGGGCCGGTCGCCGCAATTTCGAAGGCTTTGGGTACCACTTCGTCAAACTTGATGATATCTGCAATGTCATACACGAATGACAAAGGTTTGCCGGTATGGATAAAGCCGATGGCGGGCGCATAACCGGCGGCCAAGACCGCCGCTTCGGTAATACCATACAAGCAGGATGTGGCTGCACTGATACACTGATTGACCTTATCACCTTTGTTCCAGTCCTTTGGATCATAGCGGCGGCCGTTCCACTTGACGCCATGGCGTTGGGCCAACAATTTATAGGTTTCACGTACGCGGGCACCTTCGATGCCACGGAGCTGCTCCACCGAACGTCGACTCGGCGCCGGTTCGCCAAAACGCAATTCGAACATCTTGCGTACCACTTTGAGCCGCAAGTCTTCATCCAGCGCCAGCTTTGCTTGATAGAGCAAACGATCCGAACGTGCGCCACCAGGCTGCCCCGATGCATACAAACGTACGCCGGCTTCACCCACCCAAACCAGCAAGGTGCCAACCTGTGCCGCCAACTTAATGGCGGCATGGGAAACGCGGGTGCCCGGTTCAAGCATGATGCAGGCCACGGATCCAACAGGGATATGGGTTCTAATGCCGGTCTTATCGATCAGAACGAAGGCGCCATCCAGCACATCGACCTGTCCATATTGCAGGAAAATCATCGACACCCGATTCTTGATCGGGATGGGGCTCAGCGGAATAAATGACATATCAGCCTCCAAATGCAGGCTTGATCATCATCAGTCCACAGCCGAACCCTTTTGCCGGCCCCATTCCACTGTGGATAAGTTCGCGCAGTCTGTCCGGATCTTGAACAATGAGTTCACCTGCCAGATCCACCGCGCAGAATCGTGCGCTGCGCCCCTTCTCCGGCAGAGCATGAGCCTGGTAGCCACTCCACTGGAAAAATGGGCGCTCATATTCGCGATCCTGCTCTTCATCAAACACTGTTCGCGTCGCAAGCGTGAATACCCCTCTGCGAGATTTGTTATCACAGAGCCAGGACGCAAGCCGCTGGCTGGTGCGCTCCTGTAAGACTTGCTCCAGTGCTTCCGCAGGCTGAGCCGACAACTTTCCGGGGAAATGGGCCGAATATTCTTGCAAGACCACGTGCAACGAAGCGGCAACCTCGGGCACAAGCAGTTGACGACGCAACACCTGCTTAGTGCCCTTAGTCTGCAATCCTAATCGATCTGCCAATTGCCGATAGAAGCTCTGCTGTTCATCCATCACCAAATCGTGACGCTTGCCGTTGCGTGTCACGACCGGGTTGGCTCTGAGCCTGAAGGCCAGATGCTGTCCCTCCTGCAACTGTGGCTCAAAGGGTCGACTATCCACCGCAAACAGCGGCGTATCCTGCGCTGGTTGGACGGAGGACAACAGATACCAGATCGATTCCCCTTTGATGCCATTCCCCTCTTCGCGCAACTGACTTTGAGCCAGTTCTTCACGGTAAAGAAAGCGTGCCTGACCACCGGGAAACAGATCCCACAGCAACTGATGTACACCGTAGGTGTTGTGCAGCAGCAGCCTCCCCAGCTGGCTCTGTCGGTCAATCTCGGGCCTGATGCGAACTCTGGACAGATACATCCTGGCTTACCTCCCTGTAACGATAGATTTCATTACTGCCAAACTGCCAACGCTGCCGCGACAACAAACGGTCGTGCCGGGTCAGCTGCATGAGCTGGTGAGCATCCAATTGTTGCGGAGCAGCGAAGTCAGCCACTTCACCTTCCCAGTAATAATCGGTGTACCCCTGCGTGTGCAGCGCAGTGTTATCAGACAGGGCCGATGGTGCCGGTTGATACTGTGCAAACGCCGCAGCAAAGCCATCAGCCTTTACCATCTCAGGCTGCAAGGGTGCCGCCAGTGGGCAGGATTTACGCCCCAGATAAAGGGTAAACCTGGGCTTTCGCAAAGCGGCCTGTAACTCGGCCAGGCTAAAGGGCGCGCTCTCCAGACACTGGAGTGCAACCAGCGCCTGCGCATCGGTACGATAGTCGCGGCTGGAGAGCACCGTTCCCAAACGATCCCGCCCGGTCACCAGTTCATCGCGGCGTGTGCGATACCGTACCTTGCCCACGGAGTCCGGCGCCTGCACCGTGTGATAATCACGCAGCAGGTCACCTTCGCTCAAAATCGCACTGGCCATACGGTAGCCCTGATTCAGCGCCAGATGCTGCGCCTCCTGCTCACGATCAATGCCCAGTGCAGCCGCTACCAGCCCCATGACAGCTGACTTGGTAGGGGCAGCATGCACATGCCGCGATTCCCCTACCGCAATATCGCCCCAGGCCGCCATCGGGCCATAAAGGCGAAACAGCAGATAGTCCATACGGCCTCCTTACTCGGCAGCAAATGCCAACAAGGCTTTCATCTCGCCTTTTTGTTCTGCAACCGAAAGCTCGTAACGTGCATCGGCACAAGCGCCATAAACCTGATCAAAATTGTCGCACTGAGTGCGAATCGCTTTGATGGCCTGAGTCAGATAGTCGTCATCGTTACGACCACGAGTTTCGATCGGCTTGAGGAAAGAAACGGACAGCGAGCGCGGCTGCTGACCGCCTGACTCCGCCAGCACGTAACTGGCATACCCCTGATGGGCAAAGCTGTTCTGCTTGCCAGATGGGGGCACTTTGATGGCGGCCTCGATCAGTGCAGCGATGGCCTTGTCGGCCAATGCCTTGTCACCATTGAGGTTATCGACCAGCTGCTCGCGGTTGATGCAAATATAGGAATAGAACAGGCCGGATGCGAACCCGGTTTCGCCGATATGCGCCGAACCAGTGTCTTCGCTTCGGTCATTGAGATCATCCACCGCCGTGAAGTAGTCATCTTCGATCACTACCGGGTGCACACTGATAGCATGGGCGACCTGACAGGCCGCTTCCACGTTAAAAGCGGGCTTGGAGGCCAGCATACGGCCAAAAAGTGCGATATCAGCAGCACTGGTATTGTGTCGCAGCAGGTCCAGCTCTTCCTTTTCCGGTGCCCGGTTTTCCTGAACCAGCACCTGCGCCAGCTGATTTACCGCCTGTCGCTCATCCTGACTGACATGCACCAGTTGTTCGATCTCCAGCTCATTCAACGGGTCGTTCTTGTCAGCCTTCTTGCATTTACCGAACACCCCGGCAATCTCACCTGCCCATTTGAGCGCGTCCTTGTCCTTGATGCCACCGGCGACCAGCTGGTGATACACCTCAACACCCAATCGTTTGGTACGCGTACCGACATGCTCACCCAATGCGGTTTGGAACAGTTCAGACGTACGCCAGTGGCGCTTGAGGCTCTGCGAAGAAACCCTCAGGCGGTCCACACCCCCCATGCGCGCGGTTTTCGGACGCCCCTGGTCATCACGGTTCAGGTTCGCGGGCGGATAGGCAGTCAGCAGGTGCAGTTGCAAAAAACGGTTCATTTCATGTACTCCTTCACATTTAAATTCAGGCCTTGAGTTGGCTGTAGTATTCACGCGCCCAGATCATACCCAGGCGATTGCGGGGGTTGGCGTCAGGGCCGAAGTGATATTCCTGATGCCAGTGCAGAATGCCTTGCGCCAGCGAAACCACATTGACTTTGCCATCCAATAGCCGGATAGCTCTCAGGGTACGGCGGAAGAATTCCTCAGGTGAGCGACTTTTCAGTAACTGACGAAAACGCAGCTCACTCATGGCGGGTTTATCACCACTGGCCAACGCTTTGGCGAAGCTCTGCTTGTCGTCAGTACGCACATGACTCAACAAGGTGGCGACACTGGCGGCGGTATAGAGCCTGTCGCCCTGTGCCCAGGATTCAGGCACCCGCTGCAGGAAATGAAAGAAGGCATCGGTCAGCAATGCATCATCCGGCGTAGCGGCACGACGCAACCGGGCACGCTCGCCGCGATGGTCCTCCAGAGCATGCCACCAGGCCATAAGGCTGGCCGGATCGGCACCGTGCAATCGTGTATCAACCATGAGCTTCCTCCTCCATGGCGGGCTGAGCGAACTCCTTCAGCTCCTTGATTGGTTTCAGGGTATAGATGCGCTTGTGCAGTTGTTCCCGTGCTTTCATCACCCGCTTCAGATCCAACGCCTCGACCGAAGTGTGCAAAGTAAAATGATCGAACAGCTGCCGTGTCGTGTTCATCAGGGTGCTGTACCAACGCAGGTACAGCGCCGCATCGACACGCCCTTGCTCCGTCTTGGCAGCATACTCCGACAGCAAACGGTAAAATTCGGGCTCGGTGCGTTGCCAGAAAGTCTGGTCGATCATCGAGGTATCACCCTTGTGATCCTCGGGACGACGGAACCAGGCACTTTTGACCTGCTTACGCAGCTCCGGCAGCAGGGCACGTGCGCAGTTGATCAGGACTTGCGCAAGTCTCTTGATCAGGTCGGCTTGTTCAGGCGGAACGGAGAACAATGGCAGGCGGTGCTCATACCAACCCCGGGCTTTCATGTTGTCTAGATCGAACCCGAAACACCAGAGTTGCGGCAACATACCCGCCTGCAGATCGATGGCCCGAGCGCTGATGTGGTGACTCACCACTTGTGCAGCCCGATCACCATTATCATCATCCCTGAACGCCAACCCCAGCCAGTGGCGGTAGCTCAAACCACCCTTTTGCCCCTTCAGTGAAAGCGGCGGCTTTTCCTTTTTTGGGTCTTCGCGGTAGGGTGTCAGTGGATGTGTCCAAGGGCCTTCGTAGTTAACCCCATAGTTGCGGGTACTGAAGCCGGTGACCAAGCTCTCGGACGCATCTCCGCACAGATCGCAATGACCGGGCTCGGCTTCCAGCTGCAGCCGAATGCGTCGGGGCATGCCCCAATAGGCTTGTAGCTCATTCACATCCCCGGGTAACGTGGCCGTACCGGCTTTGACAGAAAGTCGGGCAGGTGCCAGCCACGGGAACACGGAAGCATTGCAAACCGGTTCATCGTACCATCTGCCCGGCAGAATTTCCTTTTCAAGCACATTGAGCCAGAGCTTATGCCACAGGGTATGAGCAACATCCGCCGGCATCACCAGCGTGGTCAGCGGACCACCGCCGCGCAGGCCAACTCGATGCCCTACCCCACCACTGGGGGCGTTGGTTTGCAGCGTGAACAAGGCTTGAGCTGCACAGGACGGACAAATTTTATTAAAGCGTCCGCCCTTGACGAAGAAGTCCAGATTATCCTTGAGCGTCTTGCCACCCGGGGCTTCGATCAAGAGACTCTCGACGGGCTTGTCCTCACCGTCAACCAGTTCAAGATCCTGCAGGAATGCCGGACTGCCCGGTTCCGAGAACAGCTCAAACGCTTGAGCACACGGTCCCATCAGAGCTTTCAGTTCTTCAGGTTCGGGCGGTTCTTCATACCATTCGAACCAGCTATCCAGATCCTCTGGTGCGCAGCAGGTTTGCAGCAAACCGATCAGAAACTGGTACAGCCCGCCTTGAAAATCAGGTCTGGGGGCGTCCAGTTCCACCACCGGGTTATCCCGCTCGGATACCTGCCAGGGGGCAATGCGGCAACGGCTGCCGTCTTCCCTGATGACAGGAATCCAACATGTATCTATGAGATTCACGTGTCTCCTCCTTGTGTACCTATCCACCCCTGCAAGGGACAGTAGCAAGACCTCAATTCATCCACCAACGGAAAAAGCTTGTGCCATTTCAGTGCCGGCTGGGTTTCCCTGAATGCCTCAAGCTGTTCAGCAATATTTTGGGGAATTTGTTGCTCCGCTTGATGCCAGAGTTTTGCTCTCAGACTCAGGGCACTTAAATCCCAGCCATGCTTTTCGATCTGTGCATAAGGCCTCCAGCCACCCTTATCATCAGGCACAACCAGCACCACCGAGCAGGTTTCATCGCTCAGGCGTGTGGGCACATTTACGTCCTCGGCCCAGCCCTGCTGGTTGCTTTCAGCACTGTAGCCTTGGGTAAGATCCAGCTGATTAAAACCGGCCATACTGCTGCTGGCACGCTGTTCGCCCTCGGCGCGCAATGACGCCTGGAACAGGGGCTCGGGCGTATCCAGTTCCATGTCCGGGTGGTAGACCGATTCGATCAGGTAACGGGCATCATCCGGCATGCGAAAGCCGCCGTTCCGCAGCACAACAGCGGCAGAGCGCCACAGCATGCCGGGGTCTCGGTAGACCGCCTCGGTACCACGCTGAGATACCAGCCAATGCTCATCTACTTCAGCAAAAGGATCGGGAGTGTGCAGATACAGGACGGGCATACCGCGGTCGCCGCGCAGGTGCCGATGCAGCCGCCCGGCGCGCTGAATGATCAAGTCCACTGGTGCCAGGTCGGTGATCATCAAGTCAAAATCCAGGTCCAGAGACTGCTCCACTACCTGTGTACTGATCAGCAGCCTGCCACGCCTTTCTTCTGAGGTCGAAGCCTTGCCGAACCAGCCAAGCACTTCAGTTTCAACTCGCTGTCGGTCCACCATGGCAAAACGGCTGTGGAACAGGTGCAGGCACTCAGAGTCGATCGACGGCAAACACTCTGCGTGCGCATAAGCTTCACGCGCTGCATCCACCGTATTGCGAATCCAGCACACTGCCTTACCTGCCATGACCGCCTGCTCTATGACCTGCCATACCGCCACTTCCTCACTCAGCCGCTCGACTCTGACCTGCCGTGCAACGGCGGCACGCGTCTCGACCGGGAATTCATGCTCGTCTCCGAAAGCCGGGAACTGGGTAACCAGCGGGTAACTTTGCTCAGCTAGCACAGGGGCTTGGCACCCCAGGCCCTTGGCATAACTATCAACCAATTTTTTCTTCATGATCTGGGGCAGAGTTGCAGACAGCAGAATGGCACTGCCACCCTGTCGGGCATGCATTTCCAGTAACGCTTGTAGCAGTCTTTGCATGTAAGGATCATAGGCGTGTACTTCGTCGATCACGATGATCTTGCGATGTAGGCCCAACATCCTCAGCGACTGGTGTCGGGCCGGCAGAACGGCGAGCAGTGCCTGATCGATAGTGCCCACACCCACATCGGCAAACAGAGCCTTCTTGCGGCTATCCGCCACCCAGGCGTTGCAATACACCGAGGCCGAAAGCTCATCCTTGGCATAGACGCGGTCGGTGGCCTGCGCCGATAGTTCAGTTCGGTCCGTGAACCCAGCCGCTACCGACTGGCTGAAAGCATCCGACAGATGCCGAGCGCCATGGGATAACACCAGCGATGGCTGTGCATCCGGCGTATACAATCGCCGGTAGCACTCACCCAGTCGACCATACATGGCGTTGGCCGTTGCCATGGTCGGCAGGCCAACGTATACACCTTCTGCCAGCCCCTGAGACAACATCCGGTGTACCAGTAACATGGCGGCTTCCGTCTTTCCTGCACCGGTGACATCTTCCAGAATGAACAGTTGCGGGCTTTCAACCAACGGTTGACCGACAGCAAAAGCCTGCAAGGGTGTAGGTGTCTCCAGAAAAGAAAACAGCTCTGCGGCATTTTGGAACGCACTTGGAGATGGGGCTTTCAGCGGCAACTCTCCAATCGCTGTTGCAGCCTGCGGCAGCGCATGGTCATTCCAGTACCGAGCCAGCGGCATGGGGCTTTCTACGTAGGGAAATCGGCTTCTGTTGGAACCGCTCCAGTCGGCCAATACCACGAGTCCAGCCAGCTGCCAGGACACGGACTTCAGGGGCTTCCATAGCTCCTTTCGCTGCAGTAATACACGATCGTCCGGGCTCAGAAGCAGATCTGCCACCTGCTGCATGAACGCTATCGCTGCCTCCACATCCTCAGTCAGGCAATAGTTCTGCAACATGCCCGGCTGCTCCTTGGGCGGCTGACCGTGGTGCCCGGTCACGACCTTGAACAGCGGATCAAGATAACCCAGTCGCAAACGCTTTTGCTCACTGCCCAACAGGTCGACAAAGGCCTGTCGAAACCCTGGCGACTGCCACAACCAATATCCAAGAGAGTCATGGCGAACCTGTGCGTAAGACAGGCCGGCTACCGGCGGTACCAATGCATCACTCAGATCGGGGGCCAGATTTTGAAAGGCACGGAAAAACTTGCCCAGGTCATGCAAGGCAATGAAGAAGGTCAGGATACGGCGCAACTGCTTTGGCTCTATGGCCAACGCTTGAGCCAATTCTTGGCACCAGGGGTAGTCGTCCGACAGCAGTTCCCAGCCACAGGCCGCCACATCCAGGCTGTGCCACACCAGCAAATGGTATCTGGCACTGGCTTCATCCATGCTCTGGGCTTTGCCCCAGTACCGAAAGCAGGGTGCGTAACATTGATGCTCAACTCTTCGGCTCAAGGCCATCACTCCGTGTTCACTGTTCATACCTTTTTATAAGGCTCCATCATTCCTGGCTCAACACTGTACAAATCCACCTGTCGCCTCAGCGTACAGGTTCAGAACAGCCACTGACGGACTTCATCCAGGTTTACCAGGATCAGCTGTTGGGCCTCCGGTGTGCCATCCAACATTTTGTAATTCACCTGCATCTCCTGCAGCAGATAATTCGCCAGTGCCGCGCGGGTACTCAGCTGCAGGAACCCGTTCGCCATCGCGTAGTCTTGCTCAATGACGTTGCGCTTGGCCGGGGACAAACGCGGATCAGGGGCCAGAATGAGCTCGATTTGAGTCTGCCACGCCACATCCTGATCTACTCCCTGAAACGACAGGTCCAACAGTTCAGCCTCACCTCGGAAGCGGCTCAATACAAAATCACGGTAGTCTCGGCTCTTTTCACACCAGGCTCGCAGGTGCCAGCGTAGGCCTGTATTAACGAAGGTATGAGGCACGATCACGCGCCCTTCATGGTCAGGGTTGGACAAGGAGACATAGTCCACTTCAATGCGGCGCTGCTCTCGTATGGCCTGTATAAGCTTGCGCATCAGCGGGGCGGCAACCTTGCGAGGCGGATGACGCAGGCATTGATAGGGCAACACACTTCCGGCAGTGGTCGGGGCACGTTGTCCGCTGACCCAGTCAAGGTACTCGGCAACATCGCCACTGATCAGGCCACAGATAAAATGACTCGTGGGCTGGAAGGTTTTCAGGGATGGGCTGTAGCTCAGGTTGGTGCTGAAGCGTTCACGGTAAGCGCTCAAATCTTTGGTAGCCTGCTGGCGGCCAATACCACACAGCGCAGCAAGTCCGGTTGCATTGATACCACCCTCCCAGTAGCTGATGAGTTCAATCAACCAAGCCCTGCGATCTGTATCCGTTTTCAGCATCTGCTTTTCCCTGTGATTTGAGCCACAAATTCATTCTGACCAGAACAGGTACTTTTGCAACCTCAAGATCCCCCCACCCCGGCCGATACCCGTCTATTATTTGATCAGAATACCAAGCCCTCGAGGTTGTTATGAAAATCCAGTCTCCACCGACCCAGATCTATTCCTCTCGTCCACAGTCGGACCCGGTTGCCGGGCGAGGCAACGGCAAATCGCAGGATGCGACGCAGGTGTTGCTTGGAAAACTGGCCGAAAAGATTCCCGGCATGACGACCGAGAAGCTGTCCGGGCTGGATGCCCAGAACTTCACGCCTGACAAAGTGGCGGGACGCATCAGCGATTTCGTGGCGGCCGGTCTTGCGGCGGCCAAAAACAGAGGTGCCTCTGACGAGCGACTGCAGCAGATGTATGACGCGGCTTTGAAAGGTGTGGAGACCGGCTTCAAGGAAGCACGTGAAATTCTCGACAATCTCAATGTGCTGCAGGGTGATATCAAAACTCAGGTGGATGAAACCGAGCAGAAAACCTTTGATGCCCTGGCAGAGATAGCACCGGGAAGCCGGGATGCCGTAGCACAGGCAGTACTGGGTGCAGCCGAGCGCTATCGTAACGCCGAGGACATGTCACTGACCGTGAAGACGCAGGACGGGGACGAGGTAACCATCAACTTCAGCCGCAACCAAAGTTACGATGCAACCTATGGCGCCGGGGCCGACAGTCAGGGCAACTCAGTTGCGTGGATGGATGTAAGTCGCAGCGAAAGTACCCAGTACCAGTTCAGCGTTAAGGGCGAACTGGATGAGGGTGAAATCGAAGCACTGCAGCAGATGGTGCGTGATATTTCAGGCGTGGCCGATGAGTTTTTCAATGGCGATGTGCAGAAGGCGTTCGAGCAGAGCGCCGGTATCCGATTTGATGCATCCGAGTTGAGTTCAATGGACCTCAGCATGAGCTACAGCCGTTCATTTTCGCAGGCCGCCAGTTATGAACAGGTTGGCAGCCTGGAGCAACCCGCAGACAAGCCGGGATTGCGTTTGGGTCAGTTGATGAAGGATCTGGCCGAGTCTGTGGGTGCGCCCTCACTCGGATTCCTGCAATCGCCGTCTCAGGCCGGACGCGACCTGATGACCGGGCTGGTCGAGCAGGACGGCCGTTTCTCGGATGCCATCAAGGAGCTGCAGGACAGCTATCGCAATAATCTGAAGCAGTTGCTGGATACGGTATTGCCGCTGAAGGCAGAGCCCGCCGCTGAGTCCGCTGCCGAAAACGGGTCAACCGACAAGGCTTGATCCCCTCGGGCACACCTTGGCGGTGTGCCCCTGATCAACTTGCGTACAGCCGATCGAGCGCCTGTCGAATCCGTTTGACCGCCTGTACCGACTCAGCATTGTCGCCGTGAACACAGAGTGTGTCCGCCTCAAGCCTTACTTCAGAGCCCTCCAGCGTTGTAACAATGCCTTCCTGAGCCAGCCTCAATGACTGCTCCACTATGCGGTCCACATCGTGGTAGACCGATCCGTCCACCGAGCGCGGCACCAGATAGCCACGAGTGTCGTAGGCCCGGTCGGCAAAGGCTTCAAACAGCAGCGGTATGCCAAACTCGGCCGCAATCGTCTTAACCGGACCATTGTCCGCCGTGGCCATCAGCATCAGTGGCAGGCTGGCGTCATAGCAAGCAACACCTTCCAGTACAGCGCGCAGAATGTCGTGATCACGCATCATGTCGTTGTAGAGCGCCCCGTGGGGCTTGACGTGGTTCAGCGTCAGCCCGTGCGCACGGGCAATACCGGCCAGTGCGCCGGCCTGATACTGGATCAGTGCAACGATCTCTTGCGGATGGCACTGCATGCTACGCCGACCAAAGCCGACCAGATCGGGGTAGCTGGGGTGGGCACCGATGGCGGTACCGGCATGTCGTGCCAGCATCACGGTGCGTGTCATGGTGACCGGGTCAGACGCATGGAAGCCACAGGCCACGTTGGCCAGCTCCACCAGCGGCATTACCTGATCATCCAACCCCATGTGCCAAGGGCCGAAGCTTTCGCCCATATCGCAGTTGAGTAGCAGGCGTTTGGTATCAGTCATTTAGTTGCCTAACCAGATCAAGCAGTTCAGTTATGCTGTGGATATCATTGCGTTGCAGGATCAGCTCACGCCCCAGCTGCAATGCCATCGCTTCACATTGGGCGCGCAGAGCCGCGTCTTCAATGATTTCCAGGTCGGCCACATGAGCCAGGCCGATGGTGCGGCGGATCAGCTCGGTACCGGCAAACCCCAGGGTGTCGGACCAGATTTGCAACATGCGACGTGCCTGCCAGTGCGGATTTTGCAGGCTTTCATCGACTGTCTGCTCCGCCATCAGGTGGCTGAACTCACGGCTGAATTCATGCCAAAGCTTGTCGATCTGAACCAGCAGCCAGTCACGCCAGTCCTGGCGCTCCTGTGCATCACCGGCCTGTTCATGCTGACCGCACCAATTCAGCAACAGATTGCCGATCACGCTACCAACATCAAAGCCGATGGGGCCGAAATAAGCAAACTCCGGGTCGATCACCTTGGTGCTCTGCTCGGTCACGAAGATGGAACCGGAGTGCAGATCGCCATGCAGCAGGGCTTCGGCCCGGTTGAGGAACGCATACTTGAGGTCGGCCACCTCGACCTTCAACCGATCATCCTGCCACAGGGCCTCGGCCGCCTTGCGCAGCGGCGGGTTGATGGCGTTGCGCTCGTGATCGCAGTAGGGATCGAGGAAGAACAGGTCTTCCGTGATCTTGCACAGGTCCGGGTTGATGAAGCGCTTCACCAGCGCCTTTTTCTGATGGGCATCCAGGTGCATGT
Source organism: Marinobacterium sp. MBR-111 (assembly GCF_040547585.1). NCBI lineage: Bacteria > Pseudomonadati > Pseudomonadota > Gammaproteobacteria > Oceanospirillales > Oceanospirillaceae > Marinobacterium > Marinobacterium sp. MBR-111. The sequence goes on along the minus strand of NZ_JBEPQA010000003.1, from coordinate 29,840 downwards.
CACTGGTGTGGAACAGCGTGCGTGCCATGAACAGGCCCAGGTGCTGTGCCAGCAACGGCAGTTTGCGCCGCTCATTCAGTGCATGCCGCAGGTTCTGATGCTCGCCCAGATCCTGCATGATAATGGCCGCCAGATCATGTTCGTAATGGTACACCTCAGGCACCCACTCACCAGCGTGTTCGGCTTCCAGCACCAGCGATTCCGCCTCGATCCGAATCCGATCCAGCGACAATGGCCAGCCTTCACCAATGATGCGCACGTAAGGCAGCGCCTGTTTGACGATAACGCTGGCCCCATCGGGCTCGGCCACGCGATAGACAAAGTTGATGTTGCCATCGCCGATTTCGGTCACGACCAGGTTGGCATCATCATTGAAAAGACGTGTGTGACGGCGAACAAAAGCGATAATGGCCGCATCATCCGAGAACTTGTGCTTCGTCATTGGGATTCCCGTAGCTGAAGTTTAATGGCCCAATTCTGACAAAAAACAGCGGGGCTGTAAGCGCCTCGGCAAGACTCTTTTATCTACGGGTTATAACGCTTAAGCTCTTCGCCTCTACTCACCAGCCGGATCTCACGATGAAAGACCTGATCTCCACCGCCCTGCGCTACCGCAACCATCGCCTTGAACTGCTGGACCAGCACCAGCTGCCTGACCGCGAGCTCTGGCTGCACTGTGATTCGGTAGAGGCAATGGTGGCTATGATCCGCAAGCTGCAGATTCGCGGCGCGCCATTGATCGGGATTGGTGCTTCGCTGCTGCTGGCGCACCTGGCGGAGCAGGGTTTAAGTGAAGATCAGCTGCGCGAAGCAGCCGCCACGCTGCGTGAGGCCCGACCGACCGCCGTCAATCTGATGAACTGTCTGGACCGCATGCTTGCGGTGATGGATCAGGGAGCCGATGCACTGGTGGCCTGTGCCGAGAATCTGTTTGAGGAAGATGTAGCCCTGTGTCAGCGCATGGCAGAGCATGGCGCTGCCCTGCTGCCGGAAGGTGCTCAGGTGTTGACCCACTGCAACACCGGCAGCCTGGCCACCGCCGGCGCCGGCACCGCCATCGGGGTGATTGCCGAAGCCTTCCGCCACGGCCGACTCAGTCATGTCTGGGTGGATGAAACCCGTCCCCTGCTGCAGGGCGGCCGACTGACCGCCTGGGAGATGTGCCGACTCGGCATTCCGCACCAGATTCAATGCGACAGCATGGCGGCGATCCTGATGCGCGATGGTCAGGTGGATGCCGTGATGGTGGGCTCAGATCGCATCGCTGCCAATGGCGATTTTGCCAACAAGGTGGGCACCTACAATCTGGCGGTCAACGCGCACTACCACAAGATTCCGTTCTACGTGGTGGCGCCCTGGACCACCGTTGACCCGCACTGCCCCAACGGCGATGCGATCCCGATTGAGCAACGCAGCGCCGAAGAGATAAAAGGTGTGAGCGGCAGCTTTGGTGAAGTGCGCTGGAGCCCGCTGGAGTCACAGGTGTTCAACCCTGCGTTCGATGTCACCCCCGCCGATCTGGTGACCGGCTGGGTGCTGGATACGGGGGTGTATGACCGCGATGGCATCGTTGCGGCCATCGCGGCAAACAACCAGCGTGAATTCGCAACTGCCTGAAAAGCGTTGGCGAGGCCGTCAGCGCAAGGCAAAAAACGGCGAAATGAGGGAGTTTACAGATCGTAAATGACCGATTTGAGCCGTTTTTTAACGCCGCGGTGACAACGCAGGTAGCTTTTCAGGTAGTTGTCGGTTCAAAGCGTGGGTGGCGATCAGCTATATCAGAGCCGGTAAAGTTCGCCACCCAGCCTTCCGGGTTGTTGAACAGGCGCAGGGCAGTGAAACGCGGTGCCGGCCCCATATCGAACCAGTGAGTGGTGTTGGCCGGTACCGAGATCAGGTCGTTCTTGCAGCAGTGCACCTGATACACTTTGTCTTCCACATGCAGGTAGAACATGCCTTCGCCATCGACGAAGAAACGCACTTCATCCTCTGAATGCGTGTGTTCGCTGAGGAATTTCTGCCGCAGGGCTTCGCGGTCGGGGTGATCCGGCTGCAGGCTGATCACATCCACGGTGACGTAGCCTTCCTCGTTTTTAAGCCGTTCGATCTCCTTGCGGTAGGCCTCCAGGATCTCTTCGCTGGCCATGCCCGGCACAATCTCGCGGTCGGCTTCCCAGCGCTCGAAACGCACGCCTATGCCACTGAGGATCTGTTGAATCTCATTGAAGTCGGTGCTGCTGCCGAGCAGTTCGGCGCTCTGGTCGGCATGGATATGGATGGCGCTCATCGGTGGCTCCTCAAGAAAGTGTAATCTGGTCAAAGTTTTCCACAGCGTTGTGGCGCTCGGCGCCGTCCGGTCGTTCGCCGCGCATCAACAGGCAAGTCTGCATGCCTGCAGCCTTGGCCGCGTCCAGCTCGGCCACCACGTCCGACAGGAACAGAATCTGACTTGTAGGCAGGCCGATACTGGCACCGATGCGTTCATACGCAATCGCTTCACGCTTGGCGCCGGTGGTGGTATCAAAGTAGCCGCTGAACAGCGGAGTCAGGTCGCCGAAATCGCTGTAGCCGTACAGCAGCTTCTGCGCCTTCACCGAGCCGGAGGAAAAAATGTGCAGCTGTTTGCCGCTGTCGTGCCAGCGTTTCAGCCCTTCATACGCGTCCGGATAGAGGTGGCCGGTAAAGTCGCCACTCTCGTAGCCCTGTACCCAGATCAAACCCTGCAGTGCCTTGAGACTGGTTTCCTTTTTGTCCTGATCGATCCAGTCGATCAGCCCCTTGGCAATGGCATCGAGATCATCGGCCGCGACATTCAGGGCGACCGCTGCCTCTGCAACGGCCGGTTCGTTAGAATGGCTGTGGATAAAGTCCGTCATCCGTTCACGGGCATAGGGAAACAGCGTCTTGTGGACAAAATCGATATCGGTGGTGGTGCCTTCAATATCGGTCAGGATGGCGTTGATGCCGCTAAATGTAGCCATGTTGATGTTCAGACTCCTGCGCTCAGACGGCGCATTTCCAGTTCGCAGGCGAAGAGAAATTCCAGCCCTTCCAGATGGCGGCGTGCTTCATTCATGTCGTGACCCCAGGTGTAGAGACCGTGGCCGCGAACCAAAAAGCCCCACTGCAGCGCTTCAGGCTGCCAGCGCTGGCTCAGCTCGGCGGCCAGCGCCTGCATGTCCTGAGCATTATCGAGAATGGCGATGCGGATGCTGGCATCATGGGTGTGGTTGCCACTGAGCGATTTCTGCATTTCGTAACCGCTGATGGTCAGCCACTGACCCGACTCCAAACGAGACAGCACCGTGGAGGCCACCGAATGCGTGTGCAGCACGGCGCCGATCCGGTTATCAAGCTGATACAGGCGGGTATGCAACAGGGTTTCGGCCGAAGGCTTGAGCAAGCTGGCCTGAGGCTGACCATCCAGATCCACCTGCAACAGCTGCTCCGGTGTCAGATGCCCCTTGTGACAGCCCGATGCCGTAATCAGGGCAGATTCAGGCCCAAGCCGAACGGAAAAGTTGCCGCCGGTAGCGGGGCACCAGCCTTGGGCATCGATCCATTGTCCGGCATCGATAATCTGTTGTGCGGCGGAATCGATCATGCAAAATCGTCCTCAACGTCAGAGAAAAAGCTGAACTCATCCGCATCCTGCCAGGCCGGAAAGTTGTCCCGAAACCGCTGCAGATCGTCGGCATTCAGGGTGCCGGTTTTGACGAAAGCTTCACCGACAGAGGCATCCAGCAGCGCCTGCCCCTTGAAGTCCACCAGCAGACTGTCGCCACTGTACTCCAGCCCCTTGCCGTCCTCACCGATGCGGTTTACCCCCGCCACATAGCACTGGTTTTCGATCGCCCGTGCCAGCAGCAGCGTGCGCCAGGCATTGCGACGTGGCGCGGGCCAGTTGGCCACAAACAGTGCCAGGTCATAGTCATTGCGGTTGCGACACCAGACCGGGAAGCGCAGGTCGTAGCAAACCTGTGGCAGGATGCGCCAGCCCTTGTACTCGATCACCTTGCGGCTGTCGCCGGCCACGTAATACTGATGCTCGTTCGCCATGCGGAACAGGTGACGCTTGTCGTAATGCTCAACGGCTCCGTCGGGCGTTACAAACAGCAGCCGGTTACGATACCCCTGATCCTCGATCACTACGCTGCCACACACGGCGGCACCCAGTGACGCCGCCTGTTCCTTCATCCATGCCAGAGTCGGACCGGACATGGGCTCGGCCACAGCCTCGGGTTCCATGGTGAACCCGGTGGTGAACATCTCGGGCAGTACGATCAGATCGGTCTGTCCGGCCAGCGGCGCCATCAGTTCAGCCAGCCGGTTGCGGTTTGGCTCGGGCTGCTGCCAGTCCAGTGGAGTCTGGACCAATGAAATTCTCAGATTTTGCATAGTCGCTCCGCAGCTTGATCAAGGGTGGTTTCGCTCTTGGCGAAGCAGAAGCGCACCAGACGCATCTCAGGGGGTTGTTGATAGAACACCGATAACGGAATGGCCGCAACGCCCGCCTGTTCGATCAGCCAGAGGACAAATTCGGTGTCCGGAAGTTCACTGATGGCGCTGTAGTCCATTACCTGAAAATAGGTGCCCGCTGCCGGTGTAAACTGGAAGCGGCTTTTCTCCATACCTGCGTTGAATCGGTCACGCTTGGCCTGATAAAACGCGGGTAGCGCCTGATCATGCTGCGGATCGTCATTCAGGTAATCCGCCAGCGCCAGCTGCATCGGCGTGCTGGTGCTGAAGGTCAGATACTGGTGGATCTTGCGCAACTCGGCTGTCAACGGTGCCGGAGCGACGCAGTAGCCGATCTTCCAGCCGGTGGTGTGGTAGGTCTTGCCGAAAGAGGACACCACGAAGCTGCGCTCAGCCAGCGCCGGATAGCGGTTGATGCTCTGGTGTTCAGCGCCATCGAACACGATATGCTCATACACCTCATCGGCCAGCAGCAGAATATCGGTGCCGGCCACCAGGTCGCTCAGCTCCTGCAGATCGGCGGCGGCCAGCGTCTGCCCGGTCGGATTGTGCGGCGTATTGAGGATAATCATGCGGGTATTGGGGCTGATCGCCTGTCGGGCCTGCTCCCAGTCGATCTCAAAAGCGGGGGGTTGCAGCGGGATATGCACCGCTTTGCCACCATTGAGCGTGATGGCCGGATCATAGCTGTCATAGGCCGGATCAAACACCAGCACTTCATCCCCCGGGCGCACCACCGCCGAAATGGCCGCGAACAGTGCTTCTGTTGCCCCGGAGGTCACCGTCACCTCTGTTTCCGCATCAACCATGCGACCGTAGCAACGTTCCACCTTGGCGGCGATCGCAGTGCGTAGGCCTGGCACACCACTCATGGGGGCATACTGGTTGGCGCCTTGGCGGATATAGTGATCAACTCGCGACAGCAGAGCCTGAGGGCCATCAAAATCGGGAAAACCCTGCGACAGGTTGATCGCCTGGTGCGCTTGCGCAAGGGCGGACATGCGAGTAAAGATGGTCGTTCCGACCTGTGGCAGCTTGGTATCGGGGTAGTGCATGACGGGCTCGGGTTTGTGATAGAGGTCAAATAGTACCGGAGAGGGCCCGACACGCTCAACAAATGCGCTGGTCTATCGGCGCCTGAGAGGTAGAATAGCGCATGCTGGACTGGATTCTGGAGCACAACGGCTTCATTCTTGAAGCAGCCATACTGGCTTTGGTCGTGTTGTATGTAGGACTGAAAATCAAATAACTACTCTGTCCGGAGTTGCAATGACGAATCGTACACCCCTGTATCGGCTGGCGCCGCTGCTGGCCCTTGGACTGACAAGTCCCGCTCTTCAGGCTGACGAGAGCCTGTACCTCAGCGAACAGGATTTTCTTACCGATATTCCCGAAATCACTTCTGCCACACGGCTGACCCAGAAACTCACCGAAGCGCCCGCTTCCATCAGCATTATCGATCGCCAGATCATTGCAGCCTCCGGCGCCCGTAATATTCCTGACCTGCTGCGTCTGGTGCCGGGTTTTCAAAGCTACCATGTCAGTGCCAACAAGTTTGCTACCAGCTACCACGGTGCCAGCGATGACTTTCCGCGCCGCCTGGAGGTAATGGTTGATGGCCGCAGCGTGTACTTGCCGCTGCTGACAACCGTGGACTGGACCTCTTTGGGCATCAACCTGCAGGATATCGAACGGATCGAAGTGGTGCGGGGCTCCAACGTGCCAACTCAAGGTTCCAACGCCTTTATGGGCTCGATCAACATCATCACCCGCTCACCGGCCCTGCTGAGCGGTGGTTACGTCAGCGCCACCGGTGGCAGCATGGACACTCGAAACCTGCAGTTTGGCCATGCCGACCAATTGAGCAGCTGGAACTACCGCCTGTCGGGCGGACATGAAGAGAATGACGGTTCTGATCTCTATGGCGACGCGCTCAAGCGCAACTATCTGAGCTTCAGCGGCAGCTACACACCCACCCTTACCGATACCCTCTGGATTCAGGCGGGTGTGGACCGTGGGCATACGTATGTAGGAGGGGCTGACAAACTCGAACCCTTTAGCAAACGCGATCATGATGCCAACTACCAGTCGATCAAGTACCAGCACCTGTATTCAGATACCGGGACCGTTCAGTTGACGGCTTATCACAACTACCTGGATCTGGAAGCACCGGCAATGAGCTTTGAGCGTGTTGGTGATTTTATCGGAACCGACAATCCGGCAATCGTGAATGGTTTTATCGCGTTGAATTCCCCACGCGAAGACTCTGAGCATGGAACCGCCCACAGCTACGATACCGAATTGCAGCTAACGGATCAGATAGGCTCTTTGGAACTCGTTGGCGGTTTGGGTTACCGCTACGAAACCGCCGAAAGCGATGTGTTGCTGCAAAGCGGCAAGGTAACCGAAGAGCGCTGGCGCCTGTTCAGCAACCTGGACTGGGATTTTGCCCCTCGCTGGAGCCTGAGCACCGGTTTTATGTACGAGGACAGCTCAGAAAACAGCGATGCCCTGTCCTATCGTCATGCACTGATTCACCGGCCTGATGAGCAGAGCAGCTTCCGGCTGGGTTACTCCATCAGTGAGCGTTTGCCTTCTCAACTGGAACGGCATGCAAACAATACCATCTATGCACCTGCCGGCCTGTTTGGCCCAGACCCCGTTGTCTATGATCTGGACAAGGCCGCTAACCCAGACCTTGGCCCTGAAAGGATCAAGACGTATGAGTTGGGTTACTACCGCGCATTTGATGATCATCAGGGACATTTCGACCTGCGCCTGTTCCACGAGCAACTCAGCAACGTGATCAGCTCCTATTTCTTGCCGGCTGACGAGCTTGCTCCCCCCCCTCACCCAATGACCCAGGGTCGGGTGTCTACTAATGAGAACAACTTCGGCTGGGAAAACCAGGGCGTTGAAATTCAGCTTCATCGACAACTCAGCAGTCAGCTCTCGGCACTGCTGAACTATACCTATACCAACACGTTGACTGATCGCTGGGAGACCAATAAAGATCTACAGGGACAGACTTTGATATTCCGTGATGCGATCACCCCCGAACATACCGCATCATTAATGCTTAACTGGACTCCTGCTTCTGATTTAAACTTGAGTTTAATGCACTACTATATGGATAGCGTGCACTGGTTCGAGGGTGGCCTTCGCGAAAGCTATCAGCGCACCGACCTGCGTGCAGCATACAACTGGCAGCTGAATGGGGGTACTGAACTGGAAACCGCACTGACAATTCAGAATGCTTTCGGTCCGACGTATGAAGAGTTTTATCAGTACAACCTTTTTGACCGCCGGGCCTGGCTGAAACTGACGCTCAGATATCATTAATCGGGAAGCAGAGATAATTGCAGGGATGTCATTATTACTCAGGACAAAGACCCGACTGAGGCACTGGCTGCTATGCAGCCTTGTGATCTGTCTTGTGCCTCTTAGAGCGGCCGTAGCCGGGGAGTCACTGATCGTGCTCAGTGACTTCAGCCCCAGTTATAATCAGGTCTTGTCGGCTATTCGGGAACATGCCGTACACCCTATTCGGGTACTGACCCTGGATCAGTTCAAAACCGATGACAGCCGCGCACCTGTTATTCTCGCAGTGGGTACCCGAGCTTGTGAACGCATGCTGGAGCGCTACCATCCCGATTCAAGCCTGATCTGCTCTTTCCTGCCATCGGCAACCTTTGATCAGCTCAAGCGAAAACTGCTGCCGAAAGGCTCGTATGCAGCGGTCAGTGCCATTTATATTGACCAGCCTCTGGCACGCCAGATCCGGCTGGCCCGCCTGGTCAAGCCGGCTGCCGCCATCTTGGGAACCGCATTAGGCAGTAACAGCCTCAATATGCGTGATGGGCTGGAGCAAGGTGCACAGGCCGAGGCATTCGAGCTGTCTCTGGTTGAATTGACTCGACAAGACAATCCGGTCGAGCGTCTGACGCCAGTAGTGGAAGGCAGCGATCTGTTCCTGGTTGTTCCTGACAGTTCAGTGTTCAACCGTGCCATTTCCAAATGGCTTCTCTATCTGTCATTACGCCACAAGGTACCGGTGATCGGTTTCTCTGCCAGCTATACAGAAGCCGGTGCCGCAGCGTCGGTTCACTCGTCTGCAGCACAGATCGGACGCCAAAGTGCCGAATGGCTTAACCTGCTGCAGAACGGCGGCAGCCTGCCCAGTGCCAGCTTCCCACGTTACTTTGATGTCAGCGTTAATCCGGTTGCAGTACGCACACTCGGTATTGAGCCACTTTCAGCCGAGTGGCTGCAGGAAAAACTGGCGCGGATAGAGGCAGATGGCTGATGCCGGGCACACGTAGCCGGCTGAGTATTCGTCATCGCGTGCTCCTGCTGTCGATTATTCCAATGCTGGTACTGGCGACGATTCTCGGCAGCTATTTCATCTACAGCCGCCTTTCGGACAACACCGACAAATTGATTGAACGAGGCAAGATTATGGTCGATCTGCTTGCCTCCGCAGCCGAGTTCGGTGTTATCAGCGGTAACCAATACCAGCTTCGCGTTCTGAGTCAAAAAACCCGGTACAGTCATGCCGAAGTACTGGATGTCCTGTTTTACGACGATACGTTCAATCTTTTACACCGCAGCGGCCAATTTGCTGTAGAACTGAGCGCCGAGAGCCCGGCTCTGCAGTCAATATCGGGCCAGTGGATATTCCTGTCGCCGATTTTCAGCAGCGCCCTGCTGGCAGACAATAATCCCGAGCTGAGTATCCATGCGCCTGAGCCCGAGCAAATTGGCTGGGTAGCGGTCGTATTATCGGCCCACAACAATATCGCGACACGTCAAGAGATGCTGCGCAACAGCCTGCTGCTGATCAGTCTGGGCCTGATGCTCACCGCCATTCTGGCAAGCCGTTTTGGCCGCCGCATCACCCAACCGATTCGTGGGCTTAGCCAGGTTGTCGAGCGCCTGGAAGCGGGCCATCTGGATACCCGTGCCGCCACGACACATACAGCTGGTGAGCTGGGCTTGTTGGCACGGGGCATTAACCGTATGGCCGCCAGAATTCAGGCATCCAGCCAGGAGCAGGAACAGCAGATCAACCGGGCCACACGTCAGCTCACATCCACCCTGCGCCATCTGGAGCGCCAGAATGAGGAACTTACCGTTGCTCGCCGTGAAGCGGATAAAGCCAACCGCTCCAAGGACGAGTTTCTGGCCCGCATGAGCCACGAACTGCGCACCCCGCTCACATCTGTACTGGGCTTTTCGCGCTTGCTGGAGCAAACCGAGCAGTCGGCTGAGCAACGGCACTACTGCAGCATCATCAACCAGACATCCAGCCTGCTATTGACCATTATTGACGATATTCTCGATTTCTCACGCTTGCAGTCCGACGCCATCCAGCTCGAGCAGATTCCGTTCGATCCAACCCTGTACTTCAATAACCTGTTGCAGATGCAGGCACCAATGGCGCTGGAGAAAGGGCTGCAGCTAAGATCTGAGCTGGACCCGGAGTTGCCACCGGCACTGTTGGGTGACCCAACCCGAATCGGTCAGATACTGACCAACCTGTTGAGCAACGCAATCAAGTTCACAGACCATGGAGAGGTCTGCTTCAGAGTCAGGTCTCAACGGCAGGATTCAATCTGCCATATCGAGTTGAGTGTACAGGACACCGGCATTGGCATTTCCGAGCAGCAGCAGCAACACCTGTTCAAGGCGTTTATTCAGGCCGACAATACCATCAGTCGCCGCTTTGGTGGTTCTGGCCTGGGGCTGGTCATCGCCCACCGTCTGACTCTGCTCATGGGGGGGGACATCAGACTCAGCAGTGAAAAGGGCAAGGGTACCTGTGTTAACGTAAGCCTGACCTTGCCTCTGGCAGACGCCGATACGGTCGTTTCGCCACTTTACCCCGCTGAGCCAATACTCCATGCAGCATCCAGTTATCAGCTACCCTGCAGGCTGAGGGTGCTGCTGGCGGAAGACAATGAGTTCAACCGGATACTGCTGAACAAGGCACTCGGCCAAGCTGGCGCTGAAGTCATTGAAGCCCGCACGGGCGTAGAGGCGTTGCAGATATTCCATAAGCAACCGATTGATATGGTATTAATGGATGTACACATGCCGCAGATGGATGGTATTCGGGCCAGCCATGAGATTCGTCGGCACTCGGCCTCATTGCCGATCATCGCGCTGACCGCCAACGTCATGACCCATGAACATGAGGCTCTGCAAGAGGCGGGCGTGAATGAAATTCTGCTCAAGCCTGTGGATCTGAGCACCCTTTTCCGACTGATGTCGCTTCATTGTCCGGTGGATGAAGACGCCGTTGCCACCCTGAGTGACTGTGCGCCAATGCCTGCACTGCTGGATCAGGTCGATACCGGTGAGTTGCATACCGAGCTCCAGCATCAGGCGCAGTCCGTTTGCGCCGCTGTCCGATCAGGTCAGTTTGATCAAATACGTACACACTCACATCAGTTGTTGGGACTTGCCGGCCTGTACCAACTGCCAGAACTGGAAACAGTGGTTGCCGAATTGCATCAGGCAGCTGTTGCACACGATTTGGAGGCCTGCTGGCGTAACAGCCACCGCCTGACCCGGCTGATTGAACACCACCAGTATGTGTGATCAAAAACGCCGATAATAAGGCTCAGAAGCGATCAACTGCTCCAGATCTGCCATGATCAAAGCCAACCGGGCACGGGCTTCACGATCATACAGATAGGGTTCAAGCCCGTCTCTTGCTGGTGAGTGATCAGCATCGCCCTCATGCACCGCCACGCAACGGCGCCTGATCTCTTCCAGCTCAGGGTCATGCAGCGCGGCAATACCTATGAACAGCTCCCACTCTTCGCGCCGGGCGGTGCCATCCTGCAACCGTTGCATGAGTTGCAATACCGCGCGTCGCTCAGGTCGCCAGATGGGTGCCCGCCCATAGGTCAGAGCGACCACCAGCCCAACGACCAGCAACAGTGAGATCAAAAACGTGAGCAGAAACTCCATCCCTGATCAGCTCAGATACTGGCCTCGGCTTAATGCCTTGGCCGCTCCCTGTATTGCGTTCAGGTGCCCCTGTTCAAGCTGCTCCATCTCACGCTGATACTCCAGCTTGAGCTTTTTCGGTAAGGCCTTCCATTCATCCTTGATCGGGATGTGACTGGTTTTGTCATGCACTTCGGTGATCACCTGAAATGTCTCTTCCTGCAGCAGCTGGGGACGAAAATTCTCCAGCAGTACTTTAAGACGAATACAGCCCTCGGTTGCTGTCATTTTCTCATCATGCAAAATGGCATGTGCAACCAGCCGGATACTTTCACTCAGATATTCCTGCCGTGCCTCAAACTGCTTCAGCCATTCGGCTTCCTGAGCCGCCAGCTGGGTCTTGCGCGATTTTTCCTGCTGCAGCTGGCGAAAAATGATCGCTGCCAATACGGTGATCGCAACCAGTCCGGCTGCAATCAGGCCATAGATCAGTGTATTGTTCATGCTAAACCTCAAGGACAGATGGATGCCGTTTGCAACCTATTATGCCAAATACGGCCTCTTCTGACTCATTACGGAGCTGTCATGTCGAGCGATCAACATTACGAGCGTTTGATCAGAATGTATCAACAGGCCCCCATCAACCGCCTGTACCCGTCCCAGCTTACACTGGATAAGGGGCACGCCCGCATTGAGTTGGCGCCGGACCCTGGCCTCTGCCACGCAGCAGGAACCCTGCACGGTTCAGTATTGTTCAAGTTACTGGATGATGCCGCCTATTTTGCTGCAGCCAGCCGAGTACAGGATCAGTTTTTGGTAACGGCCAGCTTTCATACGTTGTTCATGCGACCGGCAAAAGTGGGGGCTCTTCATGCCGTCGGCCGCTTGATCAGTGCCGGGCGCCAGCAGCTGATTGCCGAAGCCAGCGTGTATGACGAACGCAGCCGTGAGCTGGCGCGAGGCCAGGGCTGCTTTAGCCGCAGCGGTATCATGCTGGATGAGGTAACTGAGCAGGAGAGGTCTTAGCGACCCCTCCTGAAAACCTTTACTCGAACGTAAAGCTGCGAGGCTTCAGGTTGTCCGGCTTGAGGAACGGCTTGTCGCCGGTGTTGTCATGCTGGCCCAAGACCTTGCCGTTGAACTCGGTACCGTAGCGCGAGTGCTTGTGGAAGTTCAGGTGCTTCTCGCGGGTTTCCTTGGCATCGCCGGTGAAACGCGGGTCCTGCGGACGCTCCTGGCTGTTGATGTACCAGGCCACGTTCCAGGCATCCTTTTCACTCAGTGAGCCTGGCTTGCCCAGCGGCATGTTCATGTGGATGAAGGAAGCCGCTGTATAGATACGGCTGATACCGGCACCCCAGTTGTAGGAGTTGTCGCCCCAAACCGCCGGGAACACCACCTTGCCGTTGACGCGCTGGCCATTGCCGTCATCACCATGACAGATTGCGCAGTTTTCCTGGTATACTTTCTGGCCAGCTTCATAGCTGATATCAGCCGGAATCTGCTTGCCCAGACTGCTGAAACCACGGCCGCTGATATTACGCTCATACACCTTCGCGCCGGTTGCCAGCCACTGGTGGTAGGCGCTGAGGGCTACCATTTCATCACTGCCATAGGCCGGCGGCTTACCATTCATTGAGTAGGCAAAACAGCCGGCGATGCGCTCTTCCAGCGAGTTCACATGGCCGTTTTTGCCACGGAAATCAGGCAGTGTGGTAACCGCAGGCCAGACCGGGCCGGACCAGTTCTGTCCGCCTTCACCCATGTGGCAGTTGCGGCAGCTGTTGTCGTTGAACACATATTTGCCGCGCAGCTGCTGGGTATTGTTGAACAGATCGCGGCCCTTGAGGATCACTTCCCGCAGTTCGGGATGGATGCTTTTATCGGCGTATAGATCTTCCAGTGTGGGTGCCTGGTGTACATAGGCACCTTCCTTGTGAGCCGGCAGGTTAACCGGAACTTTCGGCTCCGCCGCATGTGTGGCCGATGTCAGTACGGCAGCAGACACCGCCACTGCCAGCGCATTGAAATGGTTCATTACTGACCTCCTTCGACAACAGTGACAGGCTGAGCCGCCAGATACGTCGCGACCGCTTCAATCTCAGCATCAGTCAAACGCTCGGCAACGCCGGTCATCAGCTGCACTGGATCGTTGTGACGGCTGCCACTCTGCCAGGCCTTGAGTTGCTGGCGAATATAGGTCGGATGTTGGCCGGCAATGCCTGGAAATGCAGAACCAACACCTGCATTACCGGGACCGTGACAACTGCTGCAGGAAGGCACATGCTTGCTCCAGTCGCCGCGCAGAGCCAGCTTTTCACCCAGGGCCAGTACCTCTTCACTGGCGCTGGACGCTTTCACGGCAGGCACTGGTTGCGACGCGTAATAGGCGGCAACGTCCAGAATCTGCTGTTCGCTGAGGTTATCCACATTCGGCTGCATGATCGGGCTGACCCGGGTACCCGCGTTGTAGTCCTGCATCTGCTTGGCCAGGTATTCGGCACTCAGTCCAGCCAAGCGCGGAAAACCACCTGCATCATTACCAGCACCGTCCATGCCGTGACACGCCAGACAGGGCGCACCACTGCCATCCCCCTGCATGACGATTTTCTGTCCGTCAGCGGCCACACCCGCTGCCTGCGCAGTACCGCTGGCCAGCACAACACCGGCCAACATGAGGCGCAATCCTGATTTGAACATGGCACTCTCCCCATTGCTCATGTCTAATTTAGAATAGGCTTAACAGGCATTAGTTTATGCCAAAAAATGACATAAATCATGAAAGGGCACCTCTCTTTGGTCTGAGAAGAAGGATTTCACCTGTTCAAGACAAGCGTATGAGCCTTTTGCCCAGCCCGCTGGCCCGGCGCACTCGCGCACGTACGGCATCATCCAGTCGGCCAGGGTGGCTCAGCAGCAGGGTGAACCAGCGACTGGCGCGTGTAATACCAGTGTAAACCAGCTCCCGCGTCAGCACCGGGTTGACCGCGGGTGGCAGCAGCAGAGCCGTGTGTGCAAATTCAGAGCCCTGTGACTTGTGCACAGTCATCGCGTACACGGTTTCGATCGCCTGAAGCCGACTGGGCAGGACCCATTTGAGATTGCCGTCCGCGAGCGGGAAGACCACGCGCAGCCCAGTGGACCCATCCGTCTCCTGGCGCATCAGGGTAATACCGATATCACCGTTCATCAGTCCCAGGCTGTAATCGTTACGGGTAACCAGTACAGGCCTGCCTTCGTACCAACCTTCACTGCGTAATATCAACCCGGCACGCTGCAGCACAGCGGCAATACGTGCATTCAACCCCTCGACTCCCCAGGGGCCGCGGCGCAGCGCACAAAGCAGTTGAAACTCGCCAAAGGTGTCCAGTACTTGTCTGGCCCAAACGTCTTGTGTCTGCTCATCATGGCTTTCGGGTCTGTGTGTACTCAGCTGCTCAAGATACTCGCGATAGCCGCGAGGCTGCATTCCTTCAGCCGTGGCCGGCTGGGGGCCGCCATCCAGTATCAGGCGATCCAGTGCCCTGTCGGCATCACCCTTGAGGTGAATCCAGCCAAGATCGACATAACCCGCCGCCAGCACGGTATTTACCGCCTGCGGCTGGCCGCTGTTGACAGCTCGTGCCAGCGCACCGATGCCACTGTCGACACCAAAGCGGTGACTGTACCTGAGCATCGCAATGGTTTGCGCCAGCGGCTGCTCAGAAGGACTCCCGGCTTCAGACTGCCACTGCGCCACGTCCTGCCCGGTACGCCGCTGCAGTTGCAGCAGGGTTTCACGGCTGTAACCGCCTCGTTCGGCACCTTCGCACAAATCCCCCAGTACCGAGCCGGCTTCCACCGAGGCCAGCTGATCCTTGTCGCCCAACAGAATCAGCCGTGCTCTGGTCGGCATGGCCGCCAACAACTGGTGCATCATTTCCAGGTCAATCATGGAGGCTTCATCCACGACGACCAGATCGGCATGCAGCGGGTTATCCACATTGTGGATAAAACGGCGTGTGTTGGGCCGAGCTCCCAACAGCCGGTGCAAAGTTGTTACCTCCTGCGGGACACCCTGCTGCATCTCTGCAGGCAGGTGTCCAATTGCGCCGCTGATTGATTCGGTCAACCGCGCCGCAGCCTTTCCTGTGGGCGCCGCCAGCCGAATACGCAAGGTGCGACCTTCATCACGGGCGAGACTTTGCAGCAGTGCCAGCAAACGAACGACCGTGGTGGTTTTGCCCGTACCGGGGCCACCGGTAATGATGCCGAAGCGACTGCCCGCCACCAACGCACAGGCCAGCTGTTGCCAGTCCAGGTGCCCCTCTTGCAGATGAAACAGCTCTGACAGGCGTTGCCGCAGGCGAACGTCATCCACCTCAACCGGTTGCAGGCGATCGGCTATCCGTTCAGCGACCTCCACTTCGTAACGCCACTGGCGGTAGAGATAAAGACGGGTAGTGCCCGGTTCCAGCACCAGCGGTGCGGGCGGATCACCTGCACTGACCAGCACCGTTTCCGCCAGCACCTGCAGCCACTGACCACGCCCAAGCCCCTGCAACAATTCAACCGGTCGATCTGGCAGAGCTTCGCCAAATTCTCCGTCTGGTGGTAGTGATAGAGCACTGTCCGGCGCCGAGAGCAGACTATCCAGATCAACGCAGATATGTCCTCGGCCCAACTGGTGGCTGACCAGCACAGCCGCCAGCATCACCAGCGGCGAGGCATTGGGATCAAGGTCATGCAGGAAGCGACCCAGTGCCAGATCCAGCGACCGTATCCAGCCCCGTTCCTGCCAGCGCTGCAGCAGCGATTCCAGCACAGTCCAGTCGGCCAGCGCTGGATGCAAAGAGGCTTCGGTTGCGAAAAGATCGACCTGTTCAGACATGAGCACTCTCCCTGTTGGCCAGCAGTGCATCCAGTGTTTCAATCAACTGCGCTGACGGACGATCAATGCAGCAGCCATGCTGCTCCGGTTCTGTAATGCCACGCAGAAACAGATAAAGAGCACCGCCTACATGCTGTTCGTAGCCCCGGATGGGGTCATCGGCATAACCCGGCAACCGGGCCTTGAGCAGCCGGTGCAACGCCAGCAGATAAAGCACATACTGCACGTCGTAGCGCTTATCCAGCACCGCCTTTTGCATCGCCGCAGCGCTGTAGTGACTGTTGTCCGGCCCCAACCAATTGGACTTGTAATCGGCCACCCAGTAGCGCCCCTGATGCTCGAACACCAGATCGATAAATCCCTTGAGCATACCGCCCAGCTGCTGCGGCGCCAGTGCAGGACGCGGCTGGTCCGGCAACACCTGCTGCGTGATCAGGCGGTCCAGTCGACTTACCGGCACCTCAGCAACCTCCAGCCAGAACTCCATCTCGGCCTGATACTGTTGCAATTGCGCCAGCGGTACACTTTGCCCAACCAGTGGCAGGGGGATAGTCAGCAGCTTCTGCAACCAATCGTCCAGCACCGGCAACCAGGGTTGCCATTCCCGCCGCTGGCAGCGCGGTGCCAGAAACTGGTGTCGCAGTGGCGCCTCCCGTGCCACTCGCTCAAAGCCCTCTTCCGCTGCCCATTCCAGTACACCGTGCAAAAAGGTACCCGCCTGAGGGCCTTTCCAGAAATGATGCGGATCATAGGCAAACTCAACCACAACGGCACGCGTTGACGGCTCATCCAGATTTTCCCGAGCGGTTTCTTCACGGGCACTTTCAGCCGGCTCAGCCTCGGCGGGCTGCTCCTGCTCGGCCCCCCCCTGCAGCTGGCTGATCGCACTGTAACTGGCGATCCACCAGCGTTCAGCTGCAACCGGTCTATCGCAAAGGCGTGCCGGTGCCAGTGCTGTTACAGTGGCAGTGTCCGGCAGCAACTCGGCATCGATTGTCGGCGGAGGCTCCACTTCGATCACACCGGCACTGACCAGCGGTTGCAGCCGGGCCTTGAGCGTCGCGCTGTCGGTTTTCGCTTCGCAACCCAACAATTGGCCGAAAGCGCTTTTGTGCAGACTAAGCGAACGGTTGTATTTGATTGCAGCCACCCCCAGCCAACACGCGAACACGGGGCGGGTCAGTGCCACATAGAGCAGGCGCAGATCTTCCTGTAGCCGCTCGGCTTCTGCAGCCCGCTTGGCGCTTTCATCCTTGCTGTCCAGTTCCAGTACACTGCCCTGCTCCGACTGATAGCGGTAGCTGCCGTCACTGGCAGTCACTTCACGGTAGGCACAGATGAAGGGCAGAAACACCAACGGATATTCCAGCCCCTTGGACTTGTGAATGGTCACCACCTGCACCAGGTCAGCATCACTTTCCAGCCGCATGATGTGTTCATCACCCCCCTGGCCGCTGTCCATGATCTGTTCCTGCAGGTAGCGAATCAGGGCCTGCTCACCTTCCAGCTGGCTACTGGCCGCCTGCAGAAGTTCGGCAAGATGCAGCAAGTTAGTCAGCACCCGCTCACCACCCGCATCCTGTAGCAGACGGGCAGGAAGCTCAAAACTGTCCAGAAGGTGGCGCACCATTGGCAGAACACCCTGCCGCTGCCAAATGTCACGCAAATGGCGGAACCGCTCCACTGCCTGTTCCCACAGCTGCTCATCACGGGTTATCTGTTCCAAGTGAACGTAGCCCAGATCCAGCGTTCGACTGGCCAACGCACCCTGCAGCAGGCCCGGCTGCTCCGGTTCGGCACAGGCGCGCAGCCAGCGCCAGAGGTCTTCAGCTTCGGCACTGGCATAGACCGAAGCCTGATCGGAAAGGTACACACTGCGAACGTTGCGTTGCTGCAGGGCATCACGAACCAGCCGGGCCTCGCTGCCGTTGCGCACGAGAATGGCGATATCACTTGGCCTGATCGGGTTCAGCTGGCCATCCTCGGAGCGAAAGCCCGCCCGTTGCTTTTGCGACAGTGAGAGCAGGTGACGAATCTGGCTGGCACTGTGCTCGGCCATCAGCCTGCGGTAATCACCGACGGCTATCCCGTCAGCCGCGTCCTCCTCCAACAGCCAGTGCGTCAGGGCTGATGGCCGTACGCCTTCAACCTCAAATACCGTTTTGCGGCCGTTGGCATCCACCGGAATAAACGGCAACGGGTTATCACCCTCACGGGCAAAACGAAAGGCACCACTGGCCTGGCTGGCTTCAGCATGCTCAAACAGCCGGTTGACCGCCTCCACCAAGGCTTTTGATGAACGGAAATTGCGCCCGAGGGTATAGTGGCACCCGCTGGTATCACGTCGTGCCTGCAGATATGTATGAATATCGGCACCACGAAAGGCGTAGATCGCCTGCTTGGGGTCACCTATCATCAACAGTGCGCACTCTGAGGGGTCAGCATCCGGCAGGTTCGTGCCGCGATAGATGCGGCTAAAAATACGGTACTGCAGTGGATCGGTATCCTGAAACTCGTCGATCAGTGCGACCGGGTACTGACGACGAATGGTTGCGGCAAGGCGATCACCCCCTTCGCCCTGCAGTGCGTGATCCAGCCGCACCAGCATGTCATTGAAGCCGAGCGCCGCTGCGCGCTCGCGGGATCGATCAAAACGCTGCTGAATCCATTGCGCCGCATGCAGCTGTACCGGTTGCAGTGGAGGCTGCAGCTGCAGGTAATCCACCAGCTCCTGTAACAGGTCGAATACAGGATGCTCCGGCGTCTGGTCCTGCATCTTTTTGGCTGTTTTATCGGTCAGCTTTGCACGCGCAAAGTGGGCCAACCTGTCACTCGACAGCATGCCCCCTTCAGCCCAGACCACCATGTCAGCCAGCTTTTCAGGCAGGGTTTCCGGCTTGTAGCTGGTGTTATTCAGAATCTTCTTTTGGGCGGCACTGATCAGCAGCGTTTCAATTTCGTCGTGCTCAGCCAGCCAGAGGGTGCGTGCCCGCTGCTCCAGCTGCTGCTTCTGTGGCAGCCAGTCGTTCAACTTCCGGGCATATTCTGCAGGGGACTGAGCCTCGCTGATACTGCTGCCCTGATATCGTACCTGTTGATCACCCGGCTGCAGCAGGGGTTTGACCGCCTGCAGCAGAGCATCGGGATCAGCGGCCAGTTCACTCAGTGCTTCGGCCACGATCGGCGACAGTGCGTAGCACCAGCTGCGCCAGTAGTCACGTGCCATCTCGGCCAGCAATTCGCTGTCATCCTGCTCCAGCTGCTGGCGGAACAGGCTGCCGGTATCAAAAGCGTGCTGGGTGAGCATGCGCTGGCACCAGCTGTGGATGGTGTATACCGCGGCTTCATCCATCCACTCAGCGGCCTGCTCCAATTTGCGGGCGGCCAGCGCTCGTGCCTCTTCCATGGCAAATTCGGGCTCGGCGAGCAGCTGCTGCAGGAACGGATCAGGCGCGGACTGACCACGAAATACGCGCGCGGCATCGGCCAGGCGAGTGCGGATTCGGTCACGCAATTCACGGGTGGCTGCATTGGTGAAGGTCACCACCAGAATCTCAGGCGGTAACAGGTCACGTAGAAAGCGGGTATCAGTATTGCCATGGCCCAGTACCAGGCGCACATACAGCGCGGCGATGGTGAAGGTCTTGCCGGTACCGGCGCTGGCCTCGATCAGGCGCTGTCCATGCAGTGGAAAGGCCAGCGTGTCCAGCGTTTGTGGCTGAGTGTTCGGTGTTTTCATACGCCCTCCCGCTGCAGCAGCTCAGCCTGATCAATCAAGGGTTGATACAGTGCACGTGCCCAGTCTTCCAGACCCTCCTCCAGCAGGCTGTCAAAGTCTGGCCACGCCCGCTGCAGGTAACGGTCCCGTATGCCCTCCCCCGGGAAACGACTATCGCCGTTGTAGGCGTGGTAGGCGTGGTAGGCCTGTGTAATTGGATCTTTCCCATCAGCAGCCGTCAGCAGAGCAAGGCCAGTTCGACAGGCCAGCGGCGCCGGCTTTTCAAGCGCCTGCAGGTAATGGGACAGCAGTGTATTGAGCTGCGCTTGTGCCTGTGTGGCCGTGATCGGCCTGATCCGGGCACTGGTATCCGGCCCGACCAGAAAGGTGGTCAGTGAGTACCCGCTTGCACTGACGGCAAGGTGATCCAGCCATGCCCGGACAAGCCGGTGCCAGCGTGGTGCTCCCTTGTCGCTGATGGCCTGAGGCGAATGCAGTATCAGAGCCAGTTCCGGCCCCGAACGGTGTCGGTAAAGCCCACTGAGCCAGTCTTCCAGCATCACCTGCCCTCCATCCACTTGCAGACACAGCTGCAACTCCAGCGCATCAGGCAAGAGTTGCCAGTCGGCGAATAACGGCTGTAGATGACGCAGCGTTGAAGCGGCCGGGCTGACGATTTCTCGCAGCGAACGTTCGCCGTAGGCACCCAGCGGCAACTCCCCCGCTCGCTGCCAGCGTGCCAGCTGCGCCTGGATGCCCAGCTCCGGTGTGTCGGCTTTAAGCCCGGCATCGATCAGGTCAGAACCCAGCCGATACTGATCAAGCCGGTTAAAACGGAAGGGCTCATGCTCCTGCGGCATCTCTTCCAGCGTATCGAACCAGACATTGAGGCGCTGGTTGAAGAAGATTTGCACCGGGTTGCGCAGGAAACGCTGCAGCGGTTTCAGACTCAGGCTTTGAGGCAACTCCATCGGAGGCAACTCTCCGGCCTCTAGCCTGCCCACTGCTTCATGTACGTCACGCCACTCGCGGGCGTAGGTGAACAGGCGTGGGTTATGCTCAAAGTAGCGTGGACTGAAAGGTTGCAACGGGTGCGCGGTAGTCAGGGCATGTAACACTGCCTTACCGTCCTCTGCCGCCGTTGCCCAACCCTGCTGGATGTGGTCACGCAACTGAGCCACCAATACTGATGGCGGCTGTTCGGCATTATCACGTACACTGCGACCCACCCAGCTGATATAGAACGCATCTCGCGCCGACAGCAGTGCTTCCAGAAACAGGTAGCGGTCATCTTCACGCCTTGACCGGTCACCAGGGCGGTAGCGCCCCACCATCAGGTCGAAATCCATTGGCGGCTGTACGCGTGGATAGTCGCCATCGTTCATTCCCAACAGGCAAACCCGACGAAAGGGGATGGCACGCATCGGCATCAGGGTCGAGATGTTGACGGCCCCAGCCAGGAAGCGTTGTGACAGACTTTGTTCATCGATGCCATCAAGCCAGCTTTCGCGCACCACTTCCAGCGGCAGCGGACGATTCAACCCGGCTTCGGCACAAGCCTCCTGCCATTGCTGCAACTTCAGTCCGAGCCGCTCCAGCAGTATCAGGTCCTGATCGCTGACGGGCAGCAAAAAACGCTCCAGCAGATCAGTAAGGATTAAACCCCAATCAATATGTGACTTTGGGGTTAGCAAGTGCTCACGCAACTGCAGCAGAGCGGCGATCAGCTCAGCCAATGGCCCCACTTGTGCCGCCTCCAGCCCCCCGACTTCGCCATAGGTCTCAATATCGGCGAATGTCTGTTCTTCGCCCATCGCATAACCCAGTAACATGCGACGCAGGCCGAACAGCCAGGTGTTCTGCTCCAGCCCTTCGGGCAGCTCCAAGCCTGCGCGTTGGGCACTGTCCAGCCCCCAGCGAATACCGGATTCACGAACCCAGTGCTGCAGTCGAGGCAGGTCTGTCTCGGCCATGCCAAAACGTTCACGCAACGCCGGCACCTCCAACAGGTCAAACAACTGACTGACGCCAAAACGCTCCTGCGGCAGCTGCAGCAAGAGTTCCAGTGCAATCAGCAGTGGCGCCTGACCACGGTTCTGCTGATCATTGAGGGTGAAGGGGACAAAACGCGGGTCCTGTCGCTGCAGGCGGCCGAACACGGCACGGATATGCGGTGCATACTGGTTGACGTCGGGCACCATCACGATGATATCGCGAGGCCGCAGTGATGGATCCTGTTGAAACCAGTGCAACAGCTGGTCGTGCAGTATTTCGACCTCACGCTGACGACTGTGTGCTATCTGAAAAGTCAGTGAGTGATCACCTTCAACCCAGATCCGGGGAACATGAGATGTTGGCTCCAGCTCCAGAATATCCTGCTGAATCTGGTTCAGCAGTGGCAAAGATTCAATATCGCGTTCGGCTTCATCAAACAGATCGATGCGTTCAAACCAGTCCTGATAACGCCCGGGTTCATCAAACTGATCCAGCAAGCGAATATAATCACGGCCCTGCTTGCCCCAGGCCGCCAGCAGAGGCTGCGCATGCAGATGCAGCTGAGCATCACTCAATACTTCCGGCATACCTTCCTTGCGTACCTGCCGTCGTTTTTCACTGCGCAGCAGTTCCTTGCCATCGATAATATCGGCCCAATAGTGCCGGCAAGGGTTATGTACGCACAGCAAAACCTGGGTGTGGCGTGACAGAGCGGCCAACGCCTCAATGAACTGTTGCGGCAGTGCCGATATGCCAAACACCACCAGACGACGCGGCAACCCCGCCGGACGTTGACGCAGTGACTTGCAGCCATCAAGGAAGCGCTGCTGCAGATCGGCACGACTCAACATTCGCTGCTGGTCATCGAGGTCCGCACGAATGGCACGCCAAAGCAGTGCCTGCCAGCGCTGATCATCCGACAACGGCCGAGGCTGGCCATGGGCATCAATCAGGATATCCTGACCATCGGCCCATGCCTTTAACCAGTCGGCACGGTAGACCTGATACTGGTCAAACAGATCCGCCAGCCGTTCGGCCAGCTGGTATTCCTTGCGTGCACTTTCGTCATCCTTAAGAAAATGCGACAGCGATTCAAAGTCAGGCTGCTTGAGCAGGTCGGGCAGTAGTCGCAGCAACCGCCAGGTCAGGCGAGATTTGTCATAGGGTGATGTTTTAGGAACTGCATCAGGGCCGAGGACAGCCCGATATGCCTGCCACAGAAAGGCCGAGGGCAGCTGAATGTCCAGCGCAGCCGCGATGCCACAGCCAGGCTGCTCCGGGTCATCTGTCGAACGCGCCAACGCCAGCTGCAGCCACTGGGCAATACCGTTGCTTTGAACCAGCACGACTTCGTTTTCCAGCACCCCAAGCGGGTTAATTTGCATCCACTGCACCAGCAACGTGCGCAGTGCCTCAAGTCGATTGCTGTGGATAATCGCCAGTCCCGAGGATACGGGGGTAGTTGAGTCATGTGCCATCTGCCTGGCTCCCTGTCATACAGCGTTCCGAACGGACTAGGATACACCGGCACTCGAAGGCACGACAGGACTGAGATCGACGTCCTCTCCTGTCTCCAATACTTGACAGATATCAACCCTCTACCAATTGCCTGCAGATCAGTTCACACTCTGCGCGTACAATCGTCCGACTATAAATAAAACAGCAGTGGTTCATATGTCACGTCACTCGCCATCCATCCGGCGTTACCTGCTCAACCGCACATTTCTTTTTTCTGCCATCGGATTTCTGGTGTTGCTGCTGGTCTGCCGCCAAGCCTATCAGGCCAGTGTACGTGACAGCGCTCAGGAAATTGCCCGCTCGGTCGCCGAAAGCACCTTCAACTCAATGTATCTTGTCATGAGCCAGGGCTGGACCCGGCTGCAGCTGGAGCAATTCATGCGCCAGCTGTCCAACACCGAGCACCCCGCTTCCAGCCTTAAAGTGAGTGTTTTCCGTGGCACCAAAGTAACCGAGCGATTCGGCTCCATCGAGCAGCCCGATCTGGATGCTTTGATGCGCGAGGCCATGCAAAGCGGTGAGATCATTGAGGAGAATGACGGTACTCATCAACGCTATCTGTATCCGCTTCAGGCCCGCGAAAACTGTACGGGTTGCCATACCAATGCCCGCGTTGGTGACAACCTGGGGCTGATCGAGGTGCGTCAGGACCTCAGCCGTCAGATGAGCGTTGCAAACCGAAACCTGCTGTATTACCTGTTGCTGCTTTCCCCTTTGCCCTTCCTGTTTGGTTTCTGGGCGGTGCGGACCGTGACACTGCGTATCAATCAGTCTGTAAAAGAGCTGAGCAACAGGATTTCACGAGTCGATTCGCTTGAGGATCTCAGTCAGCTGTCAAAAGACAAAAAGGATCTTGGCTTCAGGGAGCTGAATCACATATTCGGACAGGTCGAAGCGCTTGCTGAAAAATTACGCACCATCGCGGTGGACAAAGACCTGCTGGAGTTCGAAATCCGTCTGCTGGAGAAATTTGTCATCACGTCGGAAGTGGTACGGGACTGGCGCGAATACGTTAATCTGTTGATGCTGGATATCAACCAGGTCATTCCGATCTACACCATGTTTTCCATCTTCAAGGTGGACGATGAGATGTTTGATCTGGAAATTTTCTGGCTGCGCCCCCCCGCCAAGGAAACCAAGAAGATGATGGAGCAGGCGGTGCTCAATCGCCTGCAGGGCAACGATCACTTTTCGATACCCGGCGAGATTATTATTCACCACAACTCGGTACAGCTTGAGGGTCCCGAGATGGTGCTGAACACGACCGAAATTGAGTTACAGACCAAGTCTCTGTTGGTCGAAACACCCAAGATCGGTGGCATTGTCGGTATCGGTGTGCATGCCGATATCGTCAAGGACAGTACCAAGGTACTGGTACTGGAGAGCATTTTGTCCACCCTGCTCAATGTGGTCGGCTCGGTTAAAGCGATCTACAAGTACACCCGTGACCTTGAATACTATGCAACACGTGATCCGCTGACCAACCTGTATAACCAGCGCATGTTCTGGGAGCTGTTGGACTACGAACTGGATCGCTGCCATCGTCACGATTATCAGGTCGCCCTTTTGATGATCGATCTGGACAACTTCAAGGCGGTCAATGACGGCTATGGTCATGCCATGGGAGACAAATTGCTGCGGCAGCTTGCTCTGGCCATGCAGGAGGTGTTGCGTACCGGCGATATTCTGGCCCGCTACGGTGGCGATGAATTTGTAGTGGTGCTGCCTGAAACAACGCTGGAACAGACCAGCGAAGTCTGTGAGCGCCTGCTACATTGCCTGCAATCCTTCAGCCTTGAGACCGAGAAAGGCGGTCTGGTACGCGTCACCGGCTCGATCGGGGCAGGCATCTTCCCTGACCATGCGGATAACCGCAAAGACCTGTTCATGTTCGTCGATAACCTGATGTACCGGGCCAAAACTCAGGGCAAGAACCGTATCAGCCTGCCACATAAAGAAGATGTAGCGGATATTTTCAACGACCTTAACCAGAAGATGCTGCTGGTCAATGATGCCATCGAGAATCGCAGCGTGGTGCCGGTTTTTCAGCCCATTCAACCACTGGATGAGGATACGCCTGCTGTAGAAGTACTCAGTCGTCTGCAGCTGCCGGGTGACAAACTGATGTCAGCCGGCGAATTCATTGAGATTGCAGAGTCCATGGGCAAGGTACATCTGCTGGACTACATCGTAATGGAAAAGGCGTTCGCCAAGGTTCAGGAAACCGATTATCAGGGCCTGCTGTTCATCAATCTGTCACCCCGTTCGATACTGGTGCGCGACTTCCTGCAAACGCTTCACGAGCTGACTCAGCGATACCAACTGACCCCATCCCGGATTGTGTTTGAAATAACCGAGCGCGACACTGTCAAGAACATGGGGCTGCTGGAGAACTTTGTCCGCAGCCTGAAGGATTCCGGCTACATGATGGCCATCGATGATTTTGGCTCCGGCTTTTCATCGTTCCATTACCTGAAGTACCTGCCAATCGATTTCGTTAAGATAGAAGGCGAGTTCATCGCCAACATGGGCAATGATCCTCGAGACCTGGCCTTTGTGGTCAGTATTACCGAACTGGCCAAGAAGCTGAACCTTAAAACCGTGGCCGAATTCGTGGAAACCGAGGAAGTGTTGCAGATGGTGCGAGACGTCGGCATCGACTACGCCCAGGGTTACCACATTGGCCGACCCGCGCGTGAAATGCCGGGCCTTAAATAAGCCCGGCATTTTTTCGGTTCAACGAGCTTCCTGAATTAACCGATCAATGGCGCTGACGATTTCACCAGACAGTTGAGCAACCTCCTGATACTTGCGTTCAGCCTCAGGTTCTTTGCCATGATGCTTGGCCTCGATAATCTCGCCAATCAATTGATGCAGACGGTCATGTGGTTTCTCGATGGCCTGTAAAACCGATGAGTTACCGTAGCGTTCCTTGCCGGTAGTGTAGTACCAGCGGCCGAAATCGCATTCGTGTGATGATACCGCCTGCTCATGCGGAATATCCGCGTGCCCATCAAGAAATGCTCGTAGCCTCATCTTCCAGGCCTGATGTGCAGCTTTCGCCACTTCCAGCTCAATTACATCGTCCTGCGTCACTCTGAACTTTCGAATCACCCGCATCAACTGCGAGAGCTCAGAGCCTATGCCGGCAGCTGACACAAGGATATCCGACGCGCCGACCGAGGTTTCTTCAGCACCGGTACCAACGCGCTCGACCGACTGGTTAATGGTTTCACTGACCTGTGTCTGCTCCTCGGCAGCAGAGGCGATCTGCGCGGTCATGTCACGTATCTCATCCATCCCCCGCGTAATTGCCTGCAGCGCTTCCCCTGCACGCGCGGCAGTGGATACCGTCTGTTCAGACTGGCTCTGACTCTGCTCAATAACCCGAACCGTATGTCCGGTCCCTTCCTTGAGTGCACTGATCATGTCGTTGATTTCGGCTGTAGAGTTTTGAGTCCTGTGTGCAAGTGCTCTCACCTCATCCGCCACTACCGAGAAGCCGCGCCCCTGCTCACCTGCACGGGCAGCCTCTATTGCGGCATTCAACGCCAGCAGATTGGTCTGGTCGGCGATATCACGGATAACATCAAGGATGGTATTTATTTTTTCACTGCGGGTTTCGACATCCCGTATCACATCACGCATGGAAGCAACATCTGCTGCCAATGCATTAATGGCGTCAATGGCATCCTCTACAACCCGATGACCAATCTGTGCCTCTTCATCAGCTTTTTGCGTCACCTCTGCAGAGCTGGCTGCACTGCGCGCTACCTCTTGGGCCGTCGCAGTCATCTCGTTCATGGCTGTAGCGATCTCGGTAGTTTCGCGACGTTGGCGGTTCGCAAGTTCCAGCGTATGGTCACTGACATCAAACAGGTGTGAGCCGGAGCTGGAAACTGACGCGACTGCACGCATCAGTTCCTGAATCAACGCTTCAATGCGGCTAATGAAATGATTGAACTCACTTGCGATGTCTGTCAGTTCATTCTTGCCATTAACCGGTAATCGTTGTGTCAGGTCACCGTCACCACTTGATATGTTTTTCATCGCATGCGTGATTTGCAATAGTGGTTTTGCCACACTGCGACTGATATAAAGAGCAATCAAAACTCCCAGCACCAAAAATGCACCAATGATGGCCAGCAACTCATAAAAAGCTTGTTCATATGCATCAATGTAGCTGCTGCGGTCCATTGCCAATGACAGAACACCAATCGACTGGCCTGAAAAATCCTGTAACTGGTTGGAGTAGATCGCGACAGGAGAGCCCTCCAGTTCTCCTGTCCCCATCTGCCCCTCGCCCCGAAGCGCAAGCTTGAATACATCGGGATCGAGCAGCGCCTGATCGCCCCACGTGGACGCGAACAATGTTTGTTGACCCGCATTATTCAGAATTAATGCGACATCCAGCCCGGTTTCCTGTTTGACTTGACCAAAAAACGATTGTCCCAGAGAGAAGCCAAACTCTACCGATCCCCAGTGATGCCCGGCCACTTCCAAAGGCACCATGCCACGGATGCCAAGGCCAGCCACTCCCTGCTCAACGCCACTGACCGCTACTCGTTTCTGATTGGTTTCCACAACAGTCTGGCGGAACCCGGAGAGGTCGTCTCCATACTTTTCCGGTCGATGCACACGCAACCAGGACACCGCTGGTGGTGTGTGAAACTGCAATTGGCGCAAGCCAAAATCTGATTGCAGTCGAGCAAAGGCACCCTCAAGTTCTGCCAGTAACCGGTCACGCGCCCCGTCCGACAGGGCGGCCTGAACACTTGGCTGGCTAGCAACCAGGGTCGCCATAGCTGTTGCCAAACGACGTTCAGACTCTATCCGTTCAAGTACCTTATCAAACTGAACTTTCAGCTCCCGCTCTTCTGCTGCATGGATAAGATTATTGAAGTCACGCATGACAGCTGGCAGTACCAATAACGCAACCAGCAGGAGTAAGAGGCAAAAACCACCTATAACACGCATTCGGATACTGAGATGGTTGAGCATAAGAGGGTCCTTTCTTCAGCTTTGTTTTATTTTTAGTTCGATCATACCTGTTCAACCAGACAGAAAACATGGATATAAAAGCTCACATTACTCACAGATACAAACATTCAGCGTTTTAACCATACAGTCACCGAAACCTGATGAGATAATGGCATCGCACGATTCAATCAGACCCCCATGGAAGCTGAAATGATAGATTTGACAGGAAAACGTGGTGTTATATTCGGCATCGCTAACAACAAAAGCATCGCCTACGGCTGTGCAGAAGTCCTCAGCGGCCTTGGTGCGGAGCTTTGCATTACCTACCTGAATGACAAGGCACGTCCATATGTCGCCCCTTTGGCAGACCAGTTGGGTGCCACTTTGGTACTTCCCTGCGATGTTGCCACTGAAGGCGAGCTTGAGCAGATTTTCGAGCGTCTGAAGCAGGAGTGGGGACAGATCGACTTTGTTATCCATTCAATTGCCTGGTCACCCCTGGATGAACTGCACGGCAAACTGGTGGACTCATCTTCAGAAGGTTTTTGCAAAGCGATGGATATCTCGTGCCACTCTTTCATACGAATGGCGCGGCACGCACGTGAATTGATGCCTCAAGGTGGTTCACTGCTCACCATGAGTTATCATGGTGCTGAACGTGTCGTGGATCACTATAACCTAATGGGCCCCATCAAGGCCGCCCTTGAAAGCTCCGTACGCTATCTTGCAGCAGAGCTGGGACCAGAGCAGATCAGGGTCCACTCTCTATCCCCAGGACCCATGCCAACTCGTGCAGCCAGCGGCATTGATTCCTTTGATGAACTAATGGGAGATGCCATTGAACGATCTCCACTGCACCGGTTGGGGTCACCTTCCGATGTGGGAAAACTTGCCGCTTTTTTGATCAGTGAACACTCATCAGCCCTCACAGGCAACCGCATCTATGTTGATGCAGGTCATCATCTTATGGCATGAAAACGCAATATAAGAGTTTTCCTATATACCCGAAAAGACAACACGCCTATTATGCGCCCTGAGGTTCACAAGGTGTGACCAAGACGACAGGAGTTCGTACCTCACCGCTTGCTTCAGGACTGAAGCAGCGACTGACAGGGAAGTCAGTGACAGGGCCCGCCGCAGGGAAAGCGCCGGGCCCTTTCTTTTGCCTGCCGTCTGCGCGTGTTTTGCCCCAACACAAAAACCCCGGCCTCAACGAGACCGGGGTTTCTGGTATTAAGTGCCTGGCGATGACCTACTCTCACATGGGGAAGCCCCACACTACCATCGGCGATGACGCGTTTCACTGCTGAGTTCGGTATGGGA